>NZ_JBVHWM010000064.1:0-59897 GCF_055564375.1 Streptomyces sp. NPDC029138 | reverse complement strand
GGCCGATGGATCAGGACGAGAGAGGACAGGGGCTTCGTAGATGGTGTGGTGCCCCCCCCCCCCCCCCCCTCCCCTCCCCCCCCTCCCCCCCCCCCCCACCCCCCCCCCCCCCCCCCCGGTGCCGGTGGCCGTGGCGTGCCCGGGCTCGTCGGCCTCGGCGGACTCCTTCAGGACGCGGATCTTCTCCGGGCGGATGTTGTACGTGCCGGGGGAGCCGGTGATCCGGTGCGCCGCCTCACCTTCGAGCAGGTTGGACGTGCCGACGAAGGAGGCGACGAAGGGGGTCGCGGGGCGTTCGTAGATCTCCGCGGGCGTGCCGACCTGGGCGATGCGGCCCTGGTCGAAGACGGCGATCCGGTCGCTCATCGTCAGGGCCTCCTCCTGGTCGTGGGTGACGAAGACGAAGGTGATGCCCACCTCCCGCTGGATCGCCTTGAGTTCGACCTGCATCTGCTCGCGCAGCTTCAGGTCGAGCGCGCCGAGCGGCTCGTCCAGCAGCAGGACGCGCGGGCGGCCGACGAGCGCGCGGGCGAGCGCGACGCGCTGGCGCTGCCCGCCGGAGAGCTGGGCGGGCCGCCGCTGGCCGTAGCCTTCGAGGCGGACCTCGGCGAGCGCCTTGCGGGCGCGGACCAGGCGTTCGGCCTTGGGTATCCGGCGGATTCTCAACCCGTAGGCGACGTTCTGCTCGACCGTCATGTGCGGGAACAAGGCGTAGTCCTGGAACACGGTGTGCACGTCCCGTTCGAACGGGGCGAGGCCGGTGACCTCCTGTCCGGCGAGTTCGATCCGGCCCTCGTCGGGGGTCTCGAACCCGGCGACGAGCCGCAGCACCGTCGTCTTCCCGGAGCCGGACGGGCCGAGCATCGAGAAGAACTCGCCGTCCCGGATCTCCAGGTCGACCCCGGCCACGGCGGTCATCTCGCCGAACGACTTCGTGAGGCCCTGGAGCCGGATCGCCCTTCCCTCCATGCGGGAACCTTTCTGGCGCGCTGAACGTTGACCGTAAACATATGAAGTCATAGGTCATAGCTCAAGGTCCCCTTAGGGTAAAGCTTGAGTCAACGCATGAGGTGGTGACCGTGAGGCAGCACGAGATCGACGGAGGCGCCCGCAAGGCGGTCTTCAGCCCGGTGGACAGCCGGGCCCGTGTGGACGCTGTCGTCCGCCGCCTCGGCGACGCCATAGAGCTGGGCCTCCTCGCCGACGGCGAGCAGCTCCCCGGCGAGAGCGAACTGGCCGGACAGCTCGGCGTGTCCACGGTCACCCTGCGGGAGGCGCTCATGGCGCTGCGCCAGCAGGGCCTGGTCACCACCCGCCGGGGCCGGGGCGGCGGCAGCTTCGTCTCCCTGCCCGAGGTTCCCGCCGACGACCGGCTCAGGGCACGGCTGCGCGGCTGGAGCACCGAGGAGCTGCGCGACCTCGGCGACCACTGGGCCGCCCTGTCCGGCGCCGCCGCGCGGCTCGCCGCCCAGCGCACCGAACCGGCGGACCTCCAGCCACTGCGCCGTACGGCCGAGGAGCTGGCGCACGCCGAGGACGCCGCGGCGCGCAGCCGGCTGTACGGCCGCTTCCACGTCGAACTCGCCGCCGCCGCGCAGTCCGCCCGGCTGACCCGCGAACAGGTCGCCCTCCAGACCGAGGTGGGCGCCCTGCTCTGTCTCGTCCTGGCCGACGACGCATGTCGTGAAGAAGTTGCGGAGCGTCATCGCTCCGTCATCTCCGCCGTGCAAGATGGGGCGCACGAAACGGCCGGCACGCTGGCCGAGCGGTGCGTCAGGGAGTCGACGGCGCGGCTCGTCGCCGTACGCCTCACCCTCTGACCGCGCCGCGTCCGGTTCCCGTCCGCTGGAGGACACCATGGGCGTCAGCGCCGGGCTCGCCACCGTCGCCACGGACCCGGAGGCATGGGTGGCCGCGCGGGTGTGCGGCGCGCTGGAGGCCGTCTTCGCGTCGGTCGCCGCCACCCGTGCCGACACCGCCGCCTTGCTGGACCGGGTGGCCGCCGAGGGGCGCCGGCCCGCCAGCCGCGACCTCGCCGCCCTGCGCCCCGGACTCCATCTGCGGCTGAACTACGAGGAGCTGGTCTCCGGCGTCGGCTTCGTCGCGGCCCCCGGCCTGCTGGCCGACGTACCGGCCTGGCTGGAGTGGTGGCAGACGGGCGCGGACGGCGCCGTACGCCCGCTGCTCCTCGACCTCGACCCCGGCCGGTCGGCCTACTCCGACTACACGCACTGGGACTGGTTCGCGCTGCCCCGGGACACCGGGCGCCGGGCCGTGGCCGGACCGTACGTGGACTACCTCTGCTCCGACGAGTACAGCCTCACCCTGTCCGAACCCGTGCGGATCCAGGGGCGGTTCGCCGGAGTGGCCGCCGCGGACGTGTATCTGCGGCACTTCGAGGCGGCCGTGCTCCCGCTGCTGCGGCGCCTGTCCCGGCCGGCCCATCTGGTCAACGCGCGCGGCCGGGTCGCCGCCTCCGCCGACCCCGCCCACCTGGCGGGCTCCCTCACCAAGGGCCCGGACTTCGGCGAACTCCTCACCGCCGGGCGGCCCGGTGGGTACGACGGCCTGCGGCTGGTGCCGTGCCGGGGCGTCCCGCTGGTGCTCGTCCTGGCCTGAGCGCGGCCCGGCCTGCCGCGCGCACGCGCGCGACCCCGGGCGCCCGTGCCCGGGGTCTGTCGTGCGGTACGGCGACGGTCAGGCCGCGAGGCGCTCCGCGAGCTGCTTGGCCTTGCTGGCCGCGGCCTCGAAGGCCTGGTCGCGGGAGGCCTCGTACAGCGGGATCAGCTCGGCCATCGCCGGGTTCTGCGGGGCCATGGTCAGCTCCGGGACGATGAACTCCAGGTCCAGGCCCAGGGCGTCGGCGAGGACGGCCGTGAGGTAGTTCTGCACGTACTCGTACCCCTCGCGCGGGGTGCCCGGCGCGTAGGAGCCGCCGCGGCTGGCGACGACGGTCACCGGGGTGCCCTTGGCCGACGGGGTCTCGCCCGCGGTGCGGCCGAACAGGATCACGTTGTCCAGCCAGGCCTTGAGGGTCGACGGGATCGTGTAGTTGTACATCGGGGCGCCGATCAGCACCGCGTCGGCCTGCTCCAGCTCCTCGATCAGCTTGGCGCGCTCGGCGAAGACGGCGGCCTGCTCGGGCGTGTGCGCGGACGCGGGGACGAAGCCGGCGAGGTGCGCCTCCGCCGAGAGGTGGGGCACGGGCGCCGCCGCCAGGTCGCGGTAGATGACCGTGCCCTGCGGGTGCTGCTCCTCCCAGTGCTTGCGGAAGGCCTCGGTCACGGCGCGGGACGCCGACGCCTCGGTCGAGAACACGGACGAGTCGATGTGCAGCAGGGTGGTCATGGGGGTTTCTCCAGAAATGGGCAGGACGGCCGGACGCCAGGAAGCGTCGGCTCACGTTTCGTACAGAGCTATGTTTAACACATCGACTTACTTTTTCTCAGCCCCCTACGGTGGGGTAGTAGGCTGTGGGCATGGCGGCGGAGCAGAACCACGACAGCGCGGCGTGCAAACGGGTGGACGATGGCATCACCCGTGTCTTCCAGTTGCTCGGCAAACGGTGGAGCGGGCCGATCGTGGCCGTCCTCGTGGAACAGCCCGCGTACTTCGCCGACCTGCGGCGGGCCATCCCCGGCATCAGCGAGCGCATGCTCTCCGACCGGCTCGCCGAGCTGAACGCGGCCGGCCTCGTCCTGCGCGAGGTCGACGAGGGCCCCCCGCTGCGCGTGTCGTACCGGCTGACCGAGGCCGGCGCCGCCCTGGAGCCGGCCCTCCACAAGCTGGCGGAGTGGGCCAAGGCCCACCTGCCGGAGGTGTCGGGATGCCCCGAGACCAGCCTGGAACCGCCGGCCGGGGCGCGGAGCTAGGAGCACGGGCAAGAGGCGGAACTCGACCGGGCCCTCGACACCGTCCTCACCCCCGGGCGCACCCGCCGGCTGAAGGGCCTGATCATCGACCTGCGCGTGAACGGCGGCGGCTCCGACGCCCTCGGCCTCCGCATCCGCACGGCTGGCCGACACGCCGTACACCGCCTACGCCGAACGCGTCCGCGACGACCCGGCCGACCCCGCCCGGCACACCCGCCCCGAACCCGTGCCCGTCGTCCCCGCCGACGCGCCCCGGTACACCGGCCCGGTCGCCGTCCTCACCGGCGGATCGGTCAGCGCCGGCGAGACCTTCACCAGGCCCTGCTCGACCGGTCCGGGCGCACCGTGCGGATCGGCCGGCCCACCCGGGGCGTCTTCTCGGACGTGATGGTGCGGCCCTGGCCGGCGGCATGCTCGTCGCCCTCCCGGACGAGGAGTACCTGACCCGCACCGGCCGCACCTTCGACGGCACGGGCATCCCGCCGCGGCTGACCGAACCGGTCCGCACCGAGGAGGAGTTGCCCCACGACCGCGACTCGGCGTTCGACAGGGCGGTCAGCGTGCTACGACCGCGCGGCTGAGCCCCGTCAGTCCACCGGCCAGGTGTGCACCGGCGCGTTGAGGTGCATGTAGTCGATGTACACCTGGGTCATCCGGCGCAGCGCCTCGTGCCGGCCGGCGTGCGTGGTGCCGGCGACGTGATGGAACATCTCCTTCTGCCACACCGCTCCGTTGCGTGCCGTCACACAGCGCTGCTCGATGACGCCGAGCAGCGGCTCCCGCCACGCCGCGTCCATGCCCGAGTGCTCCAGGCCGCGGTGCGCCAGCGGCAGCAGCCGCCGCAGCACCAGCTCCGGCGCCGGCACCTCACCCATCCCGGGCCAGTACAGCAGCGCGTCGATCCCGTGCCGGGCGGCGGCGTGCAGATTGTCCTCGGCGGCCGAGAAGGACATCCGCGACCACACCGGCCGGTCCTCCTCCACGAGGGCCCGGGTGAGGCCGTAGTAGAAGGCGCCGTTGGCGAGGGTGTCGGCCACGGTCGGGCCGGCGGGCAGCACCCGGTTCTCCACCCGGACGTGCGGCCGGTCGTGGGCGACGGCGTAGACCGGCCGGTTCCAGCGGTAGATCGTGCCGTTGTGCAGGGTCAGTTCGGACAGCTCGGGGATGTCGCCGCGGTCCAGCGTCTCCGCCGGGTCCTGCTCGTCGCAGAGGGGCAGGAGGGCCGGGAAGTACCGCAGGTTCTCCTCGAACAGATCGAAGACACTGGTGATCCACCGCTCCCCGAACCACACCCGGGGCCGTACCCCCTGCACCTTGATCTCCTCCGGGCGGGTGTCGGTGGCCTGCTCGAACAGCGGTATCCGCGTCTCGTGCCACAGCTCCTTGCCGAACAGGAACGGGGAGTTGGCCGCGAGCGCCACCTGGACCCCGGCGATGGCCTGCGCCGCGTTCCAGTAGCCGGCGAACTCCTCCGGGGACACCTGTAGATGGAACTGCGTGCTGGTGCACGCGGCCTCCGGGGTGATCGTGTCCGCGTAGGTGCGCAGCCGGTCGGCTCCGTCGATCTCGATGCGCAGATCCTCGCCGCGGGCCGCGAAGACCTGGTCGTTGAGCAGGCGGTAGCGGGGGTTCTCCGACAGGGTGTCCTCGCCGATGTCCTCCTGCCGCAGGGTCGGCAGGATCCCGACCATGAGCAGGCGGGTGCCGACCGAGCGGGCCCGCTGTTCGGCGTGGTTCAGCGCGGCCCGGATCTCCGACTCCCAGGCGTCGGGACCACCGGCCGTCAGCCGTCGGGGCGGGACGTTGATCTCCAGGTTGAACCGGCCCAGCTCGGTGGACCAGGCGGGGTCGGAGATCGCCTCCAGCACATCGGTGTTCCGCATGGCCGGCTCGGCGTCGTCGTCCACCAGGTTCAGCTCGATCTCCAGGCCGACCTGCGGCCGCTCCGACTCGAACCGTGCGTCGCGCAGCATCTGTGCCAACGCGTCCAGGCACTCCTGCATCTTGATCCGATACCGGCGGCGGTCCTCGCGGGTGAAGACGAGCGCCGGGACGTCACGCCCCATCGACCCTCCAGGGTCCCTCATCGAACACCTTCCCTCCCAGCGTGGCACCAGCGACCGAGGGCCACCAAGCGGACGGGGTGGGGGTGGAGCGGAGGATCGGGGGATCGGGAGTGGGGAGGGGTGGTGTAGGGCTGGGGTTGGTCCGGCGAGAAGATGCGTCGCCACCCCCTGCCGTCGGCCCGCGCACACCGCGAGGCTCGTGCGCGGGCCCGTCGGTCAGGACGTCTTGCGGGCCACGCCGCCGTAGAAGCCGATCTCTTCCGAGTGGGCCGGCGGCGGGGTGTCCGGGCGCCAGAAGGGGACCTGGGCCAGGCCCGGCTCGACGAGGTCGAAGCCCTCGAAGAAGCGCTCCACCTCGGCGTGGGTGCGCAGGTTCAGAGAGGCGGTCGCGTTGGAGTACACGGCCTGCGCGGCGCTGCGGTCGGCGAAGTCGCCCGTGGCGTGCGAGAGCACCAGGAAGCTGCCGGCCGGCAACGCGTCGCGCAGCGTGGCGACGATCTCGGCGGGCCGGTCCGCATCGGTGAGGAAGTGCAGGATGGCGACGAGGAGCAGGGCGACCGGCTGGTCGAAGTCGATGAGCTGGCGGACGTCGGGGTGGTCCAGGACGGACTGCGGCTCCCGCAGGTCGCCGAGGATGATGCGGGTCGTACCGGACCGGCTGAGGAGCGCGTTGCCGTGCGCGGCCACGATCGGGTCGTTGTCGACGTAGGCCACGCGGACGTCCGGAGCCACCGACTGGGCGACCTCGTGCACGTTCGGCGACGTGGGCAGCCCGGTGCCGATGTCCAGGATCTGGCGGACCCCGCTGCCGACGACGTACCGGACGGCGCGTTGCAGGAACGCCCGGTTGGCCCGTACGCCGATCCGCGCCTCGGGTGCCGCGGTGGCGAGCCGGTCACCGGCGAGCTGATCGACCTCGTAGTTGTCCTTGCCGCCCAGCAGATAGTCGTAGATCCGCGCGGGATGCGGTTTGCTGGTGTCGATGTTCACGGCCTCGAAGCCGTCCTGTGTCACGCTGAGCTCCTCTCGACGACCGTCACGGCCTAGGTCCGCACACGGCCGCGCACAGCTTCCCACACCACCGCTCAACTTCCGTCGCCGCGTCCGGAGTTCCCGCAGGCCGTCGGCCTCGCGGGGCGAGCGGGCCGCGTGTGCCGAGCGTGGGCCGCCTGTTCCGGGGCTGGGCCATCGGTGCGTCGCCTCACCCGGCCGGGCCCCTCCGGATGGCCAGCGCGTGCCCGGCGCCGCAGGGTCGGAACAGGATCGGA
The DNA here is from genome assembly GCF_055564375.1 of Streptomyces sp. NPDC029138. Taxonomy (NCBI): domain Bacteria; kingdom Bacillati; phylum Actinomycetota; class Actinomycetes; order Kitasatosporales; family Streptomycetaceae; genus Streptomyces; species Streptomyces sp. NPDC029138. Next base: position 52,691 of record NZ_JBVHWM010000064.1, on the reverse strand, counting down.
ATCCGGACACGTCCGCTGAGGTCGTACCCCCTGGAACTCCCTGGACCGGCACGTCGCCTAGCCGCCCGGCGGCGGCGGGCCGACCGGCGGTGGCGGGGAACGGTGAATCCATGCGCTCGGGCCGTTCCCCGCCCCGCCGGACACTGCCGGCTCACGCCTGGCCGCTCCGGGGCCCGGGCGGCGCTCGGCGCACCGCTGTGCCGCGGAGCATCCCCTTCCCACCGGAAAGCCCGCCGATGGATCGAGCCCGATGGATCGAGCGCTCGATGGCGACCCGCTCCTCCCCGCCACCCCAGGCCGGGGTCATCCAGGCTTGCCGCGTGAAACCGATCGGTTTACAGTCGGCGTATACCGATCGGTTTCCCATTCTGGAGATACACATGACGTCGATCAAGAACTCTGTCGCGCTGGTCACCGGCGGCAGCCGCGGCCTGGGCAAGGCACTGGTGGAGGAGCTGTACGAGCGCGGCGCCGCCAAGGTGTACGCCACCGCCCGCGACCCGCGCACCGTGACGCACCCCGACGCCGAACCTCTCGCGCTGGAGGTCACCGACCCCGCGTCCGTCGAGGCCGCGGCGGCCCAGGCCCAGGACGTCACCATTGTGGTCAACAATGCCGGCATCGCCCTCGGCGCGAACTCCTTCCTCGACGCCGCGGTGGACGACGTACGCCGGGAGTTCGAGACCAACTTCTACGGGCCGTTGCTGGTCACCCGCGCATTCGTGCCGGTCATCGAGCGCAACGGCGGTGGACACCTCCTCAACGTCCACTCCGTCCTCTCCTGGCTCGGCGTCGCCGGCTCCTACAGCGCCACCAAGGCGGCCCTGTGGTCGCAGACGAACACCCTCCGCCTGGAGCTGAGCGCCCGGCGCATCGGGGTGACCGGCCTGCACGTCGGCTACATCGACACCGACATGGCGGCGGACGTGGACGCGCCCAAGTCCGCCCCTCGGGACGTCGCCGCGCTCGCCCTCGACGGCATCGAGGCCGGGGCGTACGAGGTGCTGGCGGACGACATCAGCCGGCAGGTCAAGGCAGGGCTCTCCGGAGACCTGGCCGCGCTGTACCCCCAGCTGGCGGCCTGACCCGAGGCCTGAGGACGAGGCGCCCGCCCCGCGCTGCCGGAAAAACGGCATGCGCCGGAGCGGGCGTCTGCGCGCCGGTGCCCACCTTCTGCTCGAAGGCTGCACGGCGAGGAGGCCGTCGACGCGCTGCGACCGGGCCTGGTGACCCTCGCCTGACACCTGGAGCGCTCTTGGTCCCGGGCCGGTCCCGGGGTCCGGGGTGATTGTCAGTGGGTGCCCTTACGGTGAGAAGCAGTTGAGGACCTGCTGGAACGGCCGCGGGTCCGTCTGGGGGAGGGGTCTGCCATGTCCACGGCGTCCGCGGTGTCGACGACGTACCTGGAGCTGTCGCAGGAGGGCGGCGGCGCCCACAAGTTCTACGAAGTCACCGTCGACGGTCAGGTGGTGACGGTGCGGTACGGCAGGATCGGCGCCGCCGGGCAGACGCAGACGACGACGTTCCCGACCGCGGAGAAGGCGCGGGCCGCCGCCGCGAGAAAGGTGGGCGAGAAGGTCCGCAAGGGATACGCCCCGGCCGTCCAGGGACAGCGGGCGCCCCGCGCGGTGACCCGCCGTCAGGTCAGCTCCGCGCCGTCCACCGCCCGCGCCGTCGCCCCGGTGCTGTGGCGCTTCCGCACCGGTTCCGCCGCCTTCGGCATCCATGTGGACGACGACCGCTGCTGGGTGGGCAACCAGGCCGGTGACGTCTACACCCTGGACCACCACGGCGCCGTCCTGGCCCGGTTCAGCCTGCCCGACGGGGTGAAGTGCCTGGTCGCCGACGACTTCTGGATCTACGCCGGCTGCGACGACGGCAAGGTCTACGACCTGTCCTCCAAGCTCCCCTTCGCGGCCTACGACATCGCCGCCGACGTCGACATCTTCTGGCTGGACATCCACGAGGGCGTCCTGGACGTCTCGGACCGTGCGGGCCGGCTCACCGTCATCGACCACGAGGACGAACACCAGTGGTCCCGCCGCAGCCAGGGCGAGCACGCCTGGATGGTCCGCGCCGACGACCGGGCCGTCTACCACGGTCACCACCGGGGCGTCACCGCCTACGCCCCGGACGGCGGCGGCGAGCTGTGGCACACCCCGACGAAGGGCGGCGTGCTGTTCGGCTGGCAGGAGGAGGACGCGGTGTACGCGGGCACCGCGCACCGCGTGGTCCAGCGGCTGTCGAAGGACACCGGCGCCATCGAGGCGACGTACGCGTGCGACAGCGCGGTCTACTCGTGCGCCACTTCGCCCGGCGGCCGGTTCGTCTTCGCCGGGGACGCGGCCTCGTCCGTCTACTGCTTCGACCAGGACGGCACCCGTCTGTGGAAGCTCGGCACGGGCAGCGGTTCGGCACTGTCGATGCAGTACCGCGACGAGCGGCTGTACCTGGTCACCACCGACGGTTCGCTGGTGTGCGTCGACGCGAGCGAGGCGGCGGTCTCGGCGGCCCAGCAGGGCACGGTGCCGGTGGTGCGGGACGTCAAGCTCGCCGCCGCCACGCCGACGTACGCCCCGGCCACGGCGGTCGCCGCGGTGGCCACGGTCGCCCAGGCACCCGCCGGCGCGGTGGTGGTCGAGTGCGTCCAGGACAGCGGCCGGCTGCGTGTGCACGTGGTCTCCGACGGCTACGACTCCTCCTGGAACGTCCAGTTCCCGCGCGCGATACGCGAACCCGGCGCGCGGTACGTCGTGGACGCCCTGCACCCGGCGGCGGGCGGCTTCTACCGCGTCCGCGGCGACATCCGCCGCCTGCTCTGACGGCGGATCACGCGGCCGTACCGAGCGGGCGACAGGGCACCGGGTGCTCGTGGACACGGCCCGGCTCCCCGGGCGTCCCCGGCCTGCCCGGCGTCCCCGGCTCGACCCGATCCCCCGGCGCCCCCGCCTTCCCAGGCTCCACCCGGTAAAGCCGGGCCCCCGGTCTCCGTGTCACCGCCTCCATCAGGCGCCCGTCCATGAACAGGGCGCCCACGCCGTCCTCCAGCGCCCAGCCGCCGGGCAGCCTTCCCTCGGCGACGGCTTGCCGGTAGGCGGGGCGGCGGCGCGGCTCGCTGTCGTAGTGCGGGCACACGGAACCCGGCAGCAGGCCGAGCCCGTCCCGCAGGGAGGCGAGCGGACCGAAGGAGTCGGTGTGCGAGGCGTCGGCCCAGCAGTTGGCGCCGGCGCTGATCCCGCACAGCAGGGTCCCCCGGTCGTAGGCCTCCCGCAGCAGCCGGTCCACCCCGTGTACGCGCCAGACGGCCAGCATGTTCGCGGTGTTGCCGCCGCCGACGTACACCACGTCCTGGGCGAGCAGGAACGCGCGCAGCGCGTCGCCGTCCAGCTCGCGCCGGAACAGCGGCAGTACGGCGGGCGCGCAGTCACGGGGGCGGAACGCGCTCAGAAACTGGTCGACGTATCCGGGGGCGTCGCCGCTCGCCGTGGGCACGAAGCACACCCTGGGGCGGGGGTTCCTCGCATGGGTGAGCAGCCAGTCGTCCAGCAGTCCGTCCTCGTCCATGGAGAATCCTCCGCCGAGGAGCACCACACGACGACCGGGAACGAGCACCACGGGACGACCTCCTTCGGCGGACCGGTGGTACGGGACGTGCCGAACGATGCCGGGACTGGGGGGCCCAGCGCAATCGAATACCGGGCGGGCAGGTGTCCCGCCCGGGCGCCCGGGTCAGGGACGCACCGGCGCCGCCCTGCCGAGGATCTCCCGGGCCGCGGGAAGCGCCTGGACGCGGTCGTCCGGGACCAGGCCGATGCGGGTGCGGCGGTCCAGGAGGTCGGACTCGTCCAGGGCGCCCTCGTGGCGCACCGCCCAGAGGAGTTCGGCGCGGGTGACGGGGTGGCCGGGGAGCACCGGCTCGGCCAGGGCGGGGTCCTGGGCGGCGAGGGCGTGGACCGCCGTGGCCTCGGTGCCGTAGCGGCGGACCAGCCGGCGCGGTGCGGGCAGCGCGCGCAGGCGTTCGGGGGCGGCGGCGCCGATCAGGGGCAGTGCGGCCGTGGGGGAGGGGGTAGCGCGCAGGCCCCGGGCCTCGGCGGCGGCGTCCACGGCGTCCTGCGCCATCCGCCGGTAGGTGGTGAGCTTGCCGCCGACCACCGTGGTGACACCGTCGGGCGAGGTCAGCACCGCGTGCCGGCGGGAGATGTCGGAGGTGCGGGCCGCCCCCTCGGTGCCCGCGTGCGCGGAGGTGTCCAGCAGCGGACGCAGTCCGGCGAAGGCACCGACGACCTCGTCCCGGGACACGGGGATGTCGAGCACCGATCCGAGCACGTCCAGGAGGAAGCCGATGTCGGTCTCGGGGGCCTCCGGTACGTCCGGTGTCCCGCCGTCGACGGGTTCGTCGGTGAGGCCGACGTAGACCCGGCCGTCCCCTTGCGGCAGGACCAGCACGAAGCGGTTGGTCTCGCCGGGGATCGGGACGTGGAGTCCGGCCGGCAGGGCGCCGAGCCGTTCCGAGCGCAGCACGAGGTGGGTGCCGCGGGACGGCCGTATCCGGATGCCGTCGGCGAGGGCGCCCGCCCACACGCCGGTCGCGTTGATCACGGCACGGGCCCTGATCTCGCCCTCCTCGCCGGTGAGTTCGTCGCGGATCCGGCCGCCCGTCCCGGTCAGCTCCAGCGCCCGCACCCGGGTCAGCACCCGGGCGCCGTGCGCGGCGGCCGTCCGGGCCAGCGCGGTCACCAGACGGGCGTCGTCGGTCACCTTGCCGTCCCAGGACAGCAGCCCGCCGCGCAGCCCCGCCGCGCGGACCGAGGGCGCGAGGTGCCGCGCCTCCGTCGCCGAGAGTCGGCGGGGCGCGGGCAGCAGCTGCCTGGGGGTCCGGGCGGCCAGCCGCAGCATGTCCCCGGCCCGGAGCCCGGCCCAGGCCAGCGAGGCCTGCGCCCGGGACACCAGCGGGGTCAGCGGCAGCACGAACGGCTGGGCGGCCACCAGGTGCGGGGCCGTACGGGTCATCAGCACCCCGCGCTCGACCGCGCTCTCGTGGGCGACGTCGAACTGCGCGGAGGCCAGATAGCGCAGCCCGCCGTGGATCAGCTTCGAACTCCAGCGGGAGGTGCCGAAGGCCAGGTCATGGGCGTCCACCGCGACGACGTCCAGCCCGCGGGCCGCCGCGTCCAGCGCGGCTCCGGCGCCCGTGGCGCCCAGCCCGACGACCAGGACGTCGACCGTCCGGCCGTCGGCGGCCTCGGCCAGTTCCCGGCCGCGCCGGTGTGCGCTGAGGGACGAGCCGGGCGCGGCCTCGGTGTGGCTCATGGCGTCAGGGTCCTCTCCAGAAGGGTGCGCAGCTCGCCGAGGAACGCGGCGGAGTCCAGCTCCGGATCGTCCTCGTCGGTCATCGTGCGCAGGGACAGGGCGAAGGACTGCACGGTCAACAGCAGGACGCGCGCCTGCCGTTGGGTGTGGCCGGGGCGCACGGACCCGTCCGCGTGGCCCTCGCGCAGCGCGGCGGCGAGCAGCGCCAGCAGCGCCTCCTGGCTCGCGCCGCGCCGGTCGAGCACGTAGGGGAGGAGCAGTTCCGGATCGACGTCGACGATCTTGCGGAACAGAGGGTGCCCCCGGAACGCCTCGACCCCGGCCACCAGCCCGTCCACGATCCGGGAGCGCGTGGCGGTGCCGGGCGCGGGCTCCGGTATGGCCCGGGTGGCCACGTCGATCCACTCCCGGGTCATCAGATCGCCCACCAGGGTCCGCAGGTCCGGCCAGCGCCGGTACAGGGTCATCCGGGAGACGCCGGCGCGGCGGGCCACATCGGCGAGCGTGGTGCGCCGTACGCCGACGGCCAGCACACAGTCGCGTACCGCGTCGAGCACGTGATCGTTGTCCGAGCCGTTGCCCGAACCATTGTGACGAATGGGCGTCATGTGTCACAGTGTAACGCCCCGAGGCCCGCGCGGAAGCGGCCAGGCCCCGGAGACGGCAGCCGAGCCGTGCGGACCGAGCACCCCGACCAGCACACCGACCAGCACACCGACCTGTGAGGACGACCGTTCAATGGACATGCTGTGGAACGGCTGGGGCGACCCGGCCAAGGCGGCGCCGCTGCCCGACTCGGTGACCGGGCTGCTGCGCGACCTGCTCGGCGTCAAGCCGCGCAGCACGCCCGCGCTCGGCCTGGAGGACATCCGCCTGCCCGCCCCCACGGCCCCCTCCGCCGCCCTGAAGGCGCTCGCCGCGGCCGTCGGCGGCGAGGAGCACGTCCGCACCGACACGGAGAGCCGCATCCGGCACACCCGCGGCAAGTCCACCCCGGACCTGCTGCGCCTCCGCGCCGGCGATGTCGCCGACGTCCCGCAGGCCGTCGTCCTGCCCGCCGGCCACGACGAGGTGCTCGCGGTCCTGCGCGCCTGCGCCGCGCACGGCCTGGCCGTCGTACCCTTCGGCGGCGGCACCTCGGTGGTCGGCGGACTGGCCCCGCAGCGCAGCGCGTTCGTCGCCCTCGACCTGCGCCGCATGGACGGCCTGCTCGACCTGGACCCCGTCTCGCGCACCGCCGTCCTCCAGCCCGGCCTGCGCGCCCCCGAGGCCGAAGCCCTGCTCGCCGGACACGGCTTCACCCTCGGCCACTTCCCGCAGTCCTTCGAGTGGGCCACCATCGGTGGCTTCGCGGCGGCCCGCTCCAGCGGACAGGCGTCCGCCGGGTACGGCCGCTTCGACGAGATGGTGCTCGGCCTCACCCTCGCCACCCCCGAGGGCACCATCGAGACCGGCCGCGCTCCCCGCTCCGCCGCCGGACCCGACCTGCGTCAGCTGATCCTCGGCTCCGAGGGCGCCTTCGGGGTCATCACCTCCGTCACCGTACGCATCCGCCCCCTGCCCGAGACGCGGGTGTACGAGGGCTGGCGGTTCGGCTCCTTCGAGGAGGGCGCCACCGCACTGCGCCGGCTCGCCCAGGACGGGCCCCGGCCGACCGTGCTGCGCCTGTCCGACGAGACCGAGACGCTCGTCGGCCTCGCCCAACCCGGTGCCATCGGCGCCGGCTTGACGCAGAGCGACGCCGGCTGTCTGGCGATCACCGGCTACGAGGGGACGGCCGAGGACACCGCACACCGCCGCGAACGGGCGGCGGCCGTCCTGACGGCCTGCGGCGGCACCCCGGCCGGCGCCGAGCCGGGCGAACGCTGGGCGCACGGCCGCTACTCCGCGCCCTATCTGCGCGACGCCCTGCTCGACGTCGGCGCCTTCGCCGAGACGCTGGAGACCGCCGCCTTCTGGTCCCGCGTCCCCGACCTCTACACGGCCGTCCGCACGGCGCTCACCGACACCCTCACCCAGGCCGGCACCCCGCCCCTGGTGATGTGTCACATCTCCCACGTGTACGAGAACGGCGCCTCGCTCTACTTCACCGTCGTCAGCGCCCAGGGCGAGGACCCGGTGGCCCACTGGACACCCGCCAAGCACGCGGCCAACGAAGCCGTGCTCGCCGCCGGCGGCACCATCTCCCACCACCACGGGGTCGGCACCGACCACCGCGACTGGTACGTCCGCGAGGCCGGCCCGCTCGGCGTCTCGGCCCTGCGCGCCGTCAAACGCCGCCTGGACCCCGAGGGGCTCCTCAACCCCGGCGTCCTGCTGCCCACCGACTGACCCCACCCGATCCGACCGCCTGCCTCGGAGGCCCACCGATGCGCCAGTTCACCGCCGTCGTCAACCCCACCGCGGGCGGCTCCACCGGGGCGGCGACCCTGCTCCGGCTGGCCCGGCTGCTCCGCGAGGCCGGGGCCGGACTGGAGACGGAGTACAGCCACAGCCTGGCCCACGCCCAGGACATCGCCCGCGCGGCCGGCGAGCGCGGCCGGATCGTGCTGGCCGTGGGCGGTGACGGCATCGCGGGCGGCATCGGCGGCGCGCTCAGCGGCACCGGAACCGTCCTGGGCCTCGTACCCGCCGGACGCGGCAACGACTTCGCCCGCGCGCTGAACCTGCCCGCCGACCCGGCCGCGCTCGCCGGCATCCTGCTGCACGCCGAGCCCCGGCCCGTCGACACCATCGAGGTGGAGTCGGCCGTCCATCCGCGCACGGTGGTCCTGGGCAGCGTGTACGCCGGCGTCGACGCGGAGGCCAACCGGCACGCCAACAACGCCCGGCTGCTGCGCGGCGCCGCCTCCTACTACGCGGGCGGCCTGCGCGCCGTCACCACCTGGCGACCGGCCGACTACCGCGTGACCGTCGACGGCGAGGAGCACACCCACCGCGGCTACACCGTCGTCGCGGCCAACTCCCCCTACTACGGCTCCGGCCGGCTCATAGCCCCCGGCGCGCGCGTCGACGACGGCCTGCTGGACGTCGTGCTGATCCGCGAGGCCCCGCGCCGGCTGTTCTTCGCCCTGATGAACGAACTCAGGTCCGGCGCCCACATCCACCGTCCCCAAGTACGCGTCCTCCAGGGCAGAGAGCTGCGCATCGAGGCTGCCCGGCCGGTCCCCTACGGCGCCGACGGCGAGGTCGAGGCCACCCTGCCGGTCACGCTACGGGTACGGCCCGGGGACCTGCCGGTGCTCTACTGACGCCCACGGTGCATCACCCGCTCACCCCTGGGTAGGCAAGGAGTGCCTGGGGAGGGGTGGTGGGCCATATGTCGCTGGAGCAGGCCGAGGGTGTGGTGCGGGCGGTCGTCGTGTACGACGGGCGGCTGCTGCTGGTGCCGGAGCCGGACGGCTGGGCACTGCCCTCGGGCACCCCGGAACCGGCCGAGACCGCCCAGGCCACGGCGGCGCGGATCGTCTACGAGGTCACCGGTTACCTGGTCGACGGCACCGAGCCGCTGGAGCCACGGGAAACAGCGGGGGAGACGGCCGTGGTCTGCCAGCTGCTGAGCGAGTCACCGTCGGACGGGGGCCGCTTCGCACCGGAGCGACTGCGCTGGGCACCGATAGAGGAGACCGCCGACACACCGCTGTCGGCGACCGTGCGCACGTACCTGCGGGGGCACACACCCGTGTGACCGTCCGAAGGACGGACCGATTCGACACCCGCCGCCGCGCCTGGCGGCGGCGCGAGACACGCTTCCGTTCCGTTTGCGGTGTCGTCCGTACGAGGGTTCAGTGATTACTGACCTCTCGGATTACCCACCTCTCGCGGACCCCCTCCGGGGATTGCTGTCTCTCCATGCGCCAGGAGCTCCCATGTCGATGTCGTTCGGTGCACCGTTCGGTTCGTCGGATCCGTTCAGTGAGCTGCTGAATCGTTTCTTCGGAATGTCGCCGGCGTCATCACCCCCCGCCGTGCAGCGCGTCCCCATCGGACGGCTGCTGACGGAGTCGTCGCGGCAACTGCTGAACCTGGCCGCGCAGCGGGCCGCCGCCGACGGCACCTCCGACCTGGACACCGAGCACCTGCTCTGGGCGGCCACCCAGGTCGACCCCTCGCGGCGGCTGCTCTCCCAGCTGGGCGTGGACCCCGACACGGTCGCCGCCGAGCTGGCCAAGATCCTGCCGCGCGAGTCCGGCGAGCCCTCCGCGCAACCGGGCCTCACCCCGGCGGCCAAACGCACTCTCGGCGCCGCCTACGCCCGGTCCCAGGCGGCCGGCGTCTCCTACATCGGTCCCGAGCACATCCTCAGCGCCCTGCTCGGCGACAGCGACACGGGCGCGGCCCGGATGCTGCGCGCCGAGGGCCTGGACACCCAGCGCCTCACGGGCCTGACCGAACAGGCGGCGCCGCGCGGCGAGGGAGCCCCCGCCGAACGGAAGAAGCCGGCCACGACCCTCGACGAATACGGCCGCGACCTGACCGAGGAGGCGAAGGCCGGCAAGCTGGACCCGGTGGTCGGGCGGGCCGAGGAGATCGAGCAGACCGTCGAGATCCTGTCCCGGCGCTCCAAGAACAACCCGGTGCTCATCGGCGAACCGGGAGTCGGCAAGACCGCCATCGTGGAGGGGCTCGCCCAGCGCATCGTGGCGGGTGAGGTCCCCGACGTCCTGAAGAACAAGCGGGTCGTCTCGCTGGACCTGTCGGGCATGGTGGCGGGCGCGCAGTACCGGGGACAGTTCGAGGAACGGCTGAAGAAGGTCATCGAGGACGTCCAGGCGGCGAGCGGCGACATCATCCTCTTCATCGACGAACTGCACACGGTGGTCGGCGCCGGTGCCGCCGGCGAGGGCGCCATGGACGCGGGCAACATGCTCAAGCCCGCTCTCGCGCGCGGTGAACTCCACGTCGTGGGCGCCACGACCATCGACGAGTACCGCAAGTACGTCGAGAAGGACGCCGCCCTGGAGCGCCGGTTCCAGCCGGTGATGGTCCCCGAGCCCACGGTCGAGGAGACGGTGCAGATCCTCGAAGGGCTGCGCGACTCCTACGAGGCGCACCACCAGGTCCGCTTCGACGACCAGGCGTTGGCGGCAGCCGCCGAACTGTCCGACCGCTACATCAGCGACCGCTTCCTGCCCGACAAGGCGATCGACGTGATGGACCAGGCCGGCGCGCGGGTACGGCTGCGCGGTGCCGGACGCTCCACCGAGATCGTCAGCCGCGAGGACCGTATCGCCAAGCTGCGCCGCGAACTCGAACAGGCCGTCTCCGCCGAGGACTTCGAGAAGGCCTCGGAGCTGAAGCGGGAGATCGCCGAGGTGGAGGGTGAACTGGCCGGCATCGAGGAGCGCCGGGAGGGCGTCGTCTGCGTCACGGCGTCCGACATCGCGGACGTCGTCTCCCGCCGTACCGGCATCCCGGTCTCCCAACTCACGGCCAGCGAGAAGGAGAAGCTGCTCCGGCTCGAAGAGGAGATGCACGCGCGGATCGTCGGCCAGGACGAGGCGGTCACCGCGGTCTCCCAGGCCGTACGCCGCAACCGCGCCGGCATGGGCGACCCCAACCGCCCCGTGGGCTCCTTCCTCTTCCTCGGCCCGACCGGTGTCGGCAAGACCGAACTCGCCAAGACCCTCGCCGCCCTGCTCTTCGGCGAGGAGGACCGCATGATCCGGTTCGACATGAGCGAGTTCCAGGAGAAGCACACCGTCGCCCGGCTGGTCGGTGCGCCTCCCGGATACGTCGGCTACGAGGAAGCGGGCCAGCTCACCGAGAAGGTCCGCCGCCAGCCGTACAGCGTGGTGCTCTTCGACGAGGTGGAGAAGGCGCACCCCGACGTCTTCAACACGCTGTTGCAGATCCTGGACGACGGACGGCTGACCGACGCGCAGGGCCGCACCGTCGACTTCCGGCACTGCGTGGTCATCATGACGTCCAACATCGGCGCGCGCCGCATCCTGGACCACAAGGGCGATGTCTCCGCGCTCAAGGACGAGTTGATGGACGACCTGCGCACGCGGTTCCTGCCGGAGTTCCTCAACCGGATCGACGACATCATCATCTTCCACGCCCTGACCGAGGACGACCTCGGGCAGATCGTGGACCACCTGCTGGACCAGAGCAGGCGCAAGGTGCGCGCGCAGGGCCTGGGCCTGGAGGTCACGGACGCGGCCAAGAAGCTCCTCATCGCCCACGGCCACCAGCCGGAGTTCGGTGCGCGCCCGCTGCGCCGCACGATCCAGGCGGAACTCGACAACCGCATCGCCACCCTCCTGCTCAGCGGCGAGGCCGGGCCCGGGGACACGATCGTCGCCGACGTCCGCGAGGACTCGCTGCACTGCTCGGTACGGAGGAGCGACTCCGGCGAGCCGCCGTCCCAGCAAGGCTGATACCGTACATACGCCGACATTCTCCGCATTCCAGGAGGAGGTACCCATGTCCTCGAAGCGACGCCGGAAGAAGAAGGGCCGCCGCAAGCACGCGGCCAACCACGGACGACGCCCCCAGTCCTGACAGGCGTCCCTCGGCGGCGGACATCGTCCGTGCCCTGAAGCAGCAGAAATGGCGCGTCACCATGTACGCCCCCGGAGCACATGCGCCGGGGGCGTCTCATGTTCAGCCGTCGGACCGCCCGGTGAGCGCCGGTGGGCCTCAGGGTGCTACTTCGGCAGATGGGCCGGGTCGGTCCCCCACCCGGTGTTGGGCTGTTCGGCCAGCCGGAAGTCGAGCGTGCCGCCCGAGAGCGTCAGGCCCGAGTCCGTCCAGGACCTCTGACCGGGGCGCCCGTCGAGGCGTACCGCGTCGACGTACATGTGCCTGTCGTCGGCCTCGGGTGCGGTGATCGTGATGTCCTTGCGGCCCGGCCGGTCCAGCACCGCCTTCGGGAAGACGGGGGCGCCCAGCAGCAGGTGCGCGCTGCCCGGGGTCTGGGGGTACAGACCCAGGGCGGAGAAGACGTACCAGGCGGACATGGTGCCCAGATCGTCGTTGCCGGGAAGGCCGGAGGGCCCGGTGCCGTACACCGTGTCGAGGATCTGACGGACCGTCGCCTGGGTCTTCCAGGGCTGTCCGAGCGCGTTGTAGAGCCAGGGGGCGTGAATGCCGGGCTCGTTGGTCGGGTCGTAGCGCAGGGCGTCGCCGCCGCGCACGGACCAGGAGCCGTCCGCCTTGTGGAAGAAGCCGTCCAGGCGGGCGGCGGCCACGTCCCGGCCGCCCATGGCATCCGCCAGGCCTTGCACGTCCTGCGGCACCATCCAGGTGTACGTGGCGCTGGTTCCCTGGGCGAAGCCGAGGTCGCTGCCCGGGCTGAAGGGCGTCACCCAGGAGCCGTCGAGCTTGCGTGCCTGGATGTAGCCGCCGTCGGCGGTGGCGTCCGGATGGAACACGTTGCGCCAGTAGGCGGCGCGTTCGGTGAAGACCTTGGCCTCCGCGTCCCGCCCCAGCAGCTTCGCCCACTTCGCGAGTGCGGAGTCGGCGACGGCGTCCTCCAGGGTCTCGGCGGCGCCGCCCCAGCAGTGGCACACATCCTGGGCGGCGTAGTGAGAGGTCAGATACTGCGCCAGGTTGGGGCGCTGTCCCACGCACTGGCCCGGGCAGCCCGCGTCCGAGAGTCCGTCCGGATGGGGCACGGTGGCCTGTCGGGCGAGCGAGTCGAAGGCGCCCTCGTAGTCGAAGTTGCGCACGCCCATGGCGTAGAAGGTGGCCAGTGTCGCCGCCGACGGGTCACCGGTCATGACGTGGGTGGCGCCACTGACGTGCACCCAGCGGTCCCAGATCCCGTCGTTCTGCCGTGCGAAGTTGTAGAGGGACTGGGCGAAGTCGCCCGCCACAGTGGGCTTGAGCAGGGCGAGCAGCTGTATCTGGGCCCGGTACTGGTCCCAGCCGGAGAAGTTGCTGTACTGGGCGCGCTGGCCGTGGGCCAGATGATGGACGGCCTGGTCCATGCCCCAGTAGCGGCCGTCGCCGTCGCTGATCAGGTTCGGCTGCATGAGGGCGTGGTAGAGCGCGGTGTAGAAGGTCCGGCGGCGGGCGGGGCTGCCGCCGTCGACCCGCACGGTGCGCAGTTCGCGGTCCCAGGCCCGTGCTCCCGCCTCGGCCACGTCGGCCACGCCCGCGTCCGGCTCGATCTCGTCACGGAGGTTGGCCTCGGCGCCGTCCAGGCTCACGTACGAGATGCCGATCCGCATGCGGACATCGTTGTCAGAGCGCGTGTCGAAGCCGACCCAGCCGCCGGAGCCGCGTCCCGCTCGGTCCGCGCCCGTCGCGTACCCCTCTCCGCCGGAGGCGGACGTCGCCCCCGGGGACAGCGTGCCGTCCTTCCAGGTGCCGACCGAGGAGAAGGCGCGGTCGAAGGACGCGCTGAAGTACAGCTTGTAGTAGCTCTTGCGGTTGTTGGTCCCGCCGTTGGCGCGGCGGCCGCAGAAGGCGCCGGTGAGCACCCAGCCGGTCACCTTGTTGCGGGCGGTGTCGATGTCGACGTGCGCGTCCTCGCTGCCGTTGAGGGAGTTCGAGACGCGGAAGAGCAGATTGGCCGGGCGGTCGCCCGGGAACGTGAAGTCGGCGACGCCCGCGCGCTTGCTGACGGCCAGGTCGGCCTTGGCGCCGGACTTCAGGCCGAGGGTGTAGCGGCCGGGCGCGGCCTTCTCGTCGGCGTGCGAGAAGTCGGCGGCGTAGACGGCGTCCTTGGTGTCCGCCGACGGCGAGGAGGTGACGTCACCGACGAACGGCATGATCGGAATGTCGCCCGCCGCGCCGGGGTTGCAGCCGGCGCCGTTGACATGCGTCAGGCTCAGGCCGCGGATGCGCGTGGTGTCGTACTGGTAGCCGTTGGCCGCCCCGGTGCTGGTCTGATCTCCTGTGGTGCTGGTCGGGGACCAGGCGATCATCCCGAACGGGAGGGTGGCACCGGGAAAGGTGTTGCCACCGTTCGCGGACCCGATCAGGGGGTCCACGAGTGAGGACGGCCGCTCCGGCGGGCCATCCGCCGCCACGGCGGGCAGGGGAGCGGCAAGCGTGAGCGCGGTGGTGACCAGCGCGGCGGCCGATCGGGTGGCGAACCGTCTTGGGACGCGCAGCCGATGAGAGGGCATGAGGGCAGTCGCCTTTCGACGAGGGGTCGGGTCGCGGACGGGACGCACCGAGCCGACAGCGCCTGCCGCTCGGAACGAGTTCGGACCGGCGTGAGGCTAGGAGGCCGCACGAAGGCAGGGAAGTGACCTTCGCGTCATGCCGGTGAAGGCGGGATGAACGATGCGGCCCCGAGCGGTCGTTGAGCGGCCCCGTGCACGGCGACGCGCACGGGCGGCGGCCCCGGGAAGCGGTGGGTGCCGCGTGAGCAGCGGACGCTCGATCGGTCGACCACGGTCGACAGCACCGCTGGGCTGCCACCGGCCGCGCGTCGGTGACCGGATCGTCTGCCTGTCCAGCGCACCGGCAGAGGGTTCCCCTTCGACCTCGCTCATGCGGCACGAAGCACGTCCAGGTCACCGTCCGTGCACGGCCTGGGCCGCCCGCTCAGCCCCGCACGGCGTCCTGGACGCTGGGATAGCAGGCGAGGAGGGGGGTGAGGCCGACGATCTCCAGCGTGCGCAGGACGGGGCGCCGTACGCCTGCCAGACGCAGCCAGCCCGCCGGACCATGGGCCTGATGGGCCGCGATGAGGACGTTGATGCCGCTGGAGTCCATGAACGGCACACCGCTGAGGTCCGCGACGGTGCGCCCCCCGACGGGGTCCGCCGGGGCGAGGGCCCGGCCAAGGACGCCGGAGGTGTGGTGGTCGACCTCGCCGGTCACCGTGACGACGGTGACACCGCCCACGTCGGTCCGGATGACCGACAGGGGTTCCGGCCCCGCCTCGTCGTTCGTGTCTGCCGTGTCTCCCACGCGTCCCTCGCCCACGCTCACCTGATCCTTACCCAGAGCTTCCCTCTCCGACAGGCTGCCCAGGATCGCCCGGAGGATGCGGGTCGACCCGCGACGCGCTCCGGCGCACACCCGGTGGCCGTCGGCGGCGAACGGAATGCCGCTCCCGGCCGTCTTGTCCCGCACCGCCCGACCCACTTCAATGCTCCCTACCCCCGCAGGAGAACACCTGTCCCACACCACCCAGTGAAGGGGTTCTTCTTGAGAGCCGTACGCGTCACCTCCGTCACCGCCGCCGCCTGCGCCACCGTGCTCGCCGCCGCGCTGCCCTCCTCCGCGATCAACTCGTACAACGCCACGCCCGCGCCCGAGCGCACCGAGGTCGGAGCCCTCGTGGCCGCCTGGGACGACGACGCCGATCCGGCGACCCCGGACCGCGTCGACTGGGTGTGCTCCGGCACGATGGTCGACGCCGACACCTTCCTGACCGCCGCCCACTGCACCAGCGACTGGCCGGCCGGTGTCCGCTTCTTCGTCTCGCTCGACCAGGACGTCCAGGCCGGACTCGACGCCGCCGCGAAGAAGTACCCGGGAGACCCGGCCGCCCAGGCGAACGCCGTCGCCGTCCAAGGCACCGCGCACACCCACCCCGACTACCCGGGCCCCGCCTCCGACCCGCACGACATCGCGGTCGTCGAACTGCCCGCCGCGAAGGTCGCCGCCCGCTGGTCCTTCACCCCGGCCGCCCTGCCGGCCGCGAACCAGCTCGGCGCCCTCGGCCCGCGGGGGCTGAACTCCACCGACTGGTTCGTCGCCGGGTACGGCACGCAGGAGGCCGCCAACGGGCCCGGCGGCCAGACCCACCCGGGCGGCGGCGTCCGTATGAAGGCCCCGGTGACGTTCGACGCCCTGAACGACTCCTGGGCCCGGCTGGCCATGACGGCTCCGCAGGGCAACGGCGGCGCCTGCTACGGCGACTCCGGCGGGCCCAACTTCGCCGTCATCGGCGGCAGAAACGTCCTCGCCGCCACGACCATCACCGGCGACACCCCCTGCTACGCCACGAACGTCACCTACCGTCTGGACACTCCCGGCGCCCGCGCCTTCCTGGCACCTTTCGTGACACTGCCGTAGTCCGGCGGGCCGGAACCCGGGGCAGCGGTCGAAGGGCCGCTGCCCGCTCCGCCCTCCCGGGACCCCCGCGACATCTTCCGCCACCGGCGGTTCGTCCGGCTCCCCGCGCACCCCCGGCGCGCTCGTCTGCCGTCCCGCCCACCGCCAGGCAGCCTCGACAGGTCGTACCGCATGGCGGAAGATGAGTGCCGCAATGTGGAAAACAGCAGAGCGGCAGGAGGGGTGGGACGTGCGACGGGCGGACGGTGGCCGGTGGCGGTGCAGGGGAGGCGGCGTCCGCTTCGTGCCGCCTTCGCTGCGCGGCGTCGCCCAGGTGATGTTCCTGGCCGATGCGCGCGCGGGCGCCGTCTTCTGTCTCGCCCTGTGCGCGGCCGACTGGCGCTACGGCGCCTACGCGCTCGGCGGCGCCGCCCTCGGTACCGGTACCGCGCGGCTGCCGCATGTGGTCCGCGACCGGATGGCGCCGGGTCTGGAGGGCCTCAACTCCTGCCTTCTCGCCCTGTGCCTCGCGGTGTTCCTGGACGCGGGCCGGCTGTCCACGGCGCTGCTCGCCGCCGTGGGCTGCGTCGTGACCGCCGTCGCCACGGCGGCCGTCGTGCGGCTGCTGCGCGTGTGGCACCTGCCGCCGCTGACCCTGCCGTACTGCCTGCTGGCGAGCGCGATCACGGTCGCGGCGCCCGCCTTCCGGCGGATCTGGCCGCACGGCGACAGCCTCGCCGCGCTGCCCCGCGTGGCCTCCGGGCCGACCGCGCTGCGCCCGGGCGACCTCTGGCGGGCGTTCTTCCGCAATGTGTCCCAGGTCTTCTTCATGGACGAGTGGTACGTGGGCGCGCTGCTCCTCGCGGGTGTCTTCCTGGCGAGCCGGGTGGCCGGGCTGGTGGCGTGCGCCGGCAGTGCGACCGGCATCCTGACCGCGTGGGCGCTCGGCGCGCCGGCCGAGCGGATCGCCGACGGCACGATGGGCTACAACGCGGTGCTCGTGGCCCTCGCCCTGTGCGGGGTGCTCCTGGCGGCAACCCCGGTCACGCTCCTGTACGCGCTGCTCGGCGCGGCGACGGCGACCGCCGTGACATCGGCCGTCACCCATCTGCCGGCCCCGTCCGGCGGGCACGCGTTCAGCTGGCCCTTCGTGCTGACGACGCTCGGCTTCCTCGCCGCCGCCCGTTCCTTTCCCCGGCTGACCGCCCGACCCCCCGCACGACGCGGCCCCGCGTGGCTCCGGCACCCCGGCGCCCGCCGGGTAGGACCGGACTTGCCCGCGTGTCCGCCGGTGCCCACTGGGCACGAGTACACCGGACTTGACTGTCGCCCTGCACAAGCGCGTGCCTCGGCGGCCAGGACCGGGTGCCTACACTGGGTGGGCGGGCGAACGTCGACGGTGACGAGGGTGGGGCGGGAGCGGCTGTGACGGAGAAGGGCGGGGGATTCCAGGACCCACCCGCCGAGGTGCTCGCCGAGGCCGCCGCCGCGTTCGGACTGCTCGCCGCCCCGGCCCGGCTGCATCTGATGTGGGTCCTGTCGCAGGGTGAGAGCGATGTCACGCGTCTCGCCGACCGCGTGGGCGGTGCGCTGCCCGCCGTCAGTCAGCACCTGGCGAAGCTCAAGCTCGCCGGCCTGGTCCGCTCCCGCCGCGAGGGCCGGCGGCAGATCTACTCCGTCGACGACCCGGACGTCGTGGCCCTCGTCCACGCCGTGGTGGGCAAGTTGACCGCGCGCTCAGGCCACGCCGCCATTCCGGCGCAGGACTCACGTCGGACCCTTACCAAGGGCACGTAGACTCCCGCTGCCGGTGCCGCCCGGGCGCGCGCGGCCCCGCGACGAGATGCCTCGTCTGTGAGTCGGCTGTGGATCTGTGCTGTTCCGGCAACGCGTTTGCTAGATTGCGCAACCACGCAACCGATGTGCCGCAGGCCCGACCTTTCAGCCGCAGGCCCGACCGTTCAGGGGAGTGGGAGATGAGCGACCCGTGGGACGGGCCGGCCGGCCAGGGCACGCGCAGCCGTGGCGCGCGGGTGCCCCGGCAGCGCGGGGCCGAGCCGGACGACGCGCGTCCGCCGGGCGGCCGGGCCGCGGCCCGGGCGGCCTCGCGGGCGCGCGGCGGCGGGCGGTCCCGCCGGGCCCGGCCGGTGCGGCGCGGCAGGCGGGCGCTGAAGATCCTCGGGATATGCCTGTCCGTCCTGATCGTGGTCACCGCCGGCGCGGGCTGGTGGTTCTACCAGCATCTGAACGGCAACATCCACAGCGTCTCGCTGGACGGCAAGGGCGGCGAGGAGAAGGCCGACGCCTTCGGCCGCACCCCCATCAACATCCTGGTCATGGGCTCCGACGGCCGTACCAGCAAGGCGGACTGCAAGCTCGGCGGCGGCTGCTCGAATACCGGGGTGCAGACCGGCAGCAACGCGGACGTGGAGATGGTGCTGCACATATCCGCCGACCGCTCCAACGCCACCGTGATGAGCATCCCCCGCGACACCATGACCAAGGTCCCGGCCTGCAAGGACAGTGCGTCGGGGCAGTCCACGAACGGCTACTACGGCCAGATCAACAGCGCCCTCCAGTACGGTCCCGCCTGCCAGGTCGCCACCGTCCACCAGCTCACCGGGATACCCATCGACCACTTCGTCAAGCTCGACTTCTCCGGTGTGGTCAAGATGTCCGACGCGGTCGGCGGCGTCTCCGTGTGCGTCAGCGACGACGTCTACGACACCTACTCGCACCTGAAGCTGTCCAAGGGCACCCACACCCTCAAGGGCGTCGCGGCCCTGGAGTTCGTCCGCTCCCGGCACGGCTTCGGCGACGGCAGCGACCTCGGCCGTACGATCTCGCAGCACATCTTCCTCAGCGCGATGATCCGCAAGTTCAAGAGCGCGGGCACGCTCACCGACCCCACCGCGGTCTACCACCTCGCCGACGCCGCCACCAAGGCGCTGACCGTGGACGACGGCCTCGGCACCGTGAAGAAGCTGATCTCGCTCGCCGACGACGTGAACAAGGTGCCCACCAAGCGGATCACCTTCACCACCATGCAGACGGCCCCCGATCCGGGCGACAGCGACCGGGTGGTGGTGGGTTCGGGAGCGAAGAGCCTGTTCGCCACCATCGCGAACGACCAGTCCCTGACCACCGGCTCCGGCAAGAAGTCCGCGGCGGCCTCCGCGACCGCCAAGGCGAAGGCCACGGCAACCGCCTCCGCCGTGCCCGCGGCCGACATCGCCGTGACGGTGGAGAACGGCACCGGCATCACCGGCCGCGCCTCCGCCCTCGCGACCGCCCTCACCAGTCAGGGCTTCAGTCCCGCCACGACCACGTCCAACGCCCCGAGCCCCGCCGGCAGCACCACCCTCACCTACGGCACCGGCGAGAAGGCCGCGGCCCGGACGGTCGCCAAGGCGCTCGGCCTGCCCTCCTCCCGTCTGAAGCAGGGCACCGGCAGCGGACTGACCCTGGTGGTCGGCACCGACTGGCCCAGCGGCACCAGCTACCCGGGCGGCTCGTCCTCGCCCGCGCCCGCCGACACCAAGGCCGCCGTCGGAGGCGCCCACGCCTCCACCGCCGACCAGGCCAAGACCTGCGCCAAGGTGAGCCCCTACAAGACGGTCACGTACGACGGCGTCTCCATGACACCGTCCCAGGCCTACGCGGCGGCGCGGAACAAGCCCGACTCCGACGCCTGAGCGCACTGAGGCCGGCCGTCGGGTCGTCGGGCCGTCGGGTCGTCGGTTCGGTTCGGTTCGGTTCGGGTCGGGTCGGGTCGGGTCGGGTCAGAGCTTGCGCCAGCGCGCGACGCACCAGGAGAAGACGCCGAACGCGGCCAGGCCGAGCGCGACCAGCGCGAGCAGCCAGGGCCCGGCCGGCAGATCCCGGAAACCCCGCAGCGTGTCGTCCATGCCCTTGGCCTTCCCCGGCTGGTGCTGGACGGCCGCGACGAGAGCGAACACGCCGGCCGCGGCGAAGACGACGCCGCGAGCCGCGCCGCCCGTCACCCCGAGGCCCTCCACGACCGGCCGGACCCGGGCGGACATGGCGCTGGTCCGCAGGTTGTCGCGGAACTTCCGCTGGAGGGCCCGCACCGAGATCCAGATCCCGGCGATCACCACGGCGGCCCCCGCGACGCCGAGGAGCCATTGGCCGCCGGGCCAGTCCAGCACCCGTGCGGTGACGTCGTCGGTGTGCCGGTCGGAGGAACCGCTGCCGCTGCCCCGGTCCCCGGCCGCGTAGGAGAGCACCGAGTAGGACACGAAGCAGTAGAAGACGAAACGGAAGAGGGCCGCCGCCCGCCGGGAGATCCTGGACCCGTCGGGGCCGTAGCCGCCGAACACCGCCTCCGACAGCCGCCACAGCGCCATCCCGGCGAGGGCGACGCCCACGATCCACAGCATCGCCGACCCGAACGGCCGCCCGGCCAGCTGACCGAGGGCACCGCCGCGGTCGGCCTGGTGCCGTCCGCCGTCGCCGCCGAAGGCGATCTGCACCGCGATGACGCCCACGAGTACGTAGATCAGCCCACGTGCCGCGAAGCCCGCCCGGGCCGCCGCGTCCAAGACCGGGCTGTCCGCCACCCGCCGCGCCCGGAACCGTCCCCGCAGCGCCCATGTGTGTGCATCCATATTCCGCCGGTGCCCCGGGGTCCCGGTTCGATACCTGTCCGTGGGGGCGGGGAGAGGCATGCGGGCGGGTACCGGCCGGATGGTGAAGCCCGCCGACAGCGGGGCCGCGGGAACGACCCGCGCGCTCGACGCGGTGCCCGTGGCGAACTCGTCCAGCGCCGCCCGCGCTGACGGCCCCCTGAGTACCGGGACCGGCGGTTTGCGCTCCGCATGACGACCGGGCCCGGGATGCGAGGATGGCGCGCCATGACAGCAGGGTGGGGTGTGCGCACGGTACGGACCGCTGTGTTCGCGGCCGTCTGCGTCGTACTCGCCGCTCTCGGGCACGCCCTGATGTCCGGCCGTACGTCCCCGCGTGGGCGCTGCCCGCCGGCCTCGCCGCGACCGGCGGCGTGGGCTGGTGCGCCTCGGTACTCCCGTGTCAGCGTGCCGTCGCCCGCTGCCCGTGCGCGCGTCGTAGGGCCGTCTCCCCATGCACCGGACCGTCCGCGCTCAGGCGTCCCCCGGTCCGGTCAGGGTCGACCCGAGAAGGACACCAGGTGATCACTCCTGTCCTGCCCGCAGCACGAACCGCGTACGACCGGACGGCAACCGTCGATGAGCGGCGCAAAGGATTTTGATCAGCGCGCCTCCGCGTCGGCCCCCATGCCCCCGCGCAGACGTCCACCGACCAGCACCAGCCAAGCCCCAGCCGTCAGCAGTCCACCGGCCAAGAGGACCCCCCGGCGCACCGGTAGCGGCAGGATCAGCCCCCGGCCGCACCGGTCCCACCGCAACCGAATTGCGGGCCCGGTGCCACGCCCGGAGTGCCTGTGTCGGGCGCATGTGCCAACTCCGCGTCAACCGCCCTGGCCCACCTTTTCGTTGAGCGGCCGTGCGGTAGGGTACGAGCTGTTTGGTTTAATTTTCAGCTTGGGGGAGGGTCCATGGCTCAGCAGGAACGAGCTGTCCGGACCCGACGTGCTGTTCTGGAGGCGGCCGCCGCCGTCTTCGCGGAACGCGGATACGCGGCCGCCACCATCGCCGAGATCCTGAACCGGGCCGGCGTCACCAAGGGCGCCCTGTACTTCCACTTCGACTCCAAGGCGGCCCTCGCCCGGGGCGTGTTGCAGGAGCAGATGAGGACCGAGTACCACCTGCCCCGGGAACTGAAGTTGCAGGAGTGGGTGGACGCGGGCATGACCCTCGCCAAGCGGCTGCCCCAGGAGCCCATACTGCTCGCCGGTGTCCGGCTCTCGGCCGACCTCCAGGGCCGCGACGTGCTGGGCAGCGCCTGGCCGGCCTGGGCCCGGATGACCTCGTGCGTCCTGACGGAGGCGAAGGAACGCGGCGAGGTGCTGCCGCACGTGGACCCCGAGGAGACCGCCCAGGTCTTCCTCGGCGCCTGGATCGGCGTGCAGTTCGTGTCGCAGGCCGTGGCCGGCTGGGCCGACCTGGACGACCGCATGTCGGCGCTGTACGGCCACCTCCTCCCGGCCATCGCGGCCCCGGCCGTCCTGGTCCGGCTGGACACCGCGCCGGACCGGGGTGCCCGGGTGATCGCCGAGGTCCAGCAGAAGTCTGCGGCGTTCGCCGGCGTCTCCGCCTGACACGGACCATCGCGTCCGATTCCCGCGTGCGGCCGTCTCTCGGGCGGCGCGGGCGGGACACGTACAAGCGTGTATCAAACCGCTGAGACGGTTTATGACAGGGGGTGGATGGTGTCCATCGTGGCGGTGGCCTGAATACCCCCGGAGCCTCGTCGTCGGGGACCCGCTCGCTCCGGCACCCCTTCACGCGCGGTCGGCCGCGGGGACGAGGCCCGGGGCGAACCGGAAGGAGACCGCCTCCATCAGCGGCTTGCGCTTGGTGTTGTGGAAGGCGGCGATCCGCCACGCGTCGTCCGCCTCCCGCACCAGCGTGTACGTCTGCACCTTGCCGAGCCGGCGGGGCCGCCTGCCCTTGTACGTGTCGCCGCGCCCGCTGACCACCGCCGTGTCCGGCCCGAGGAAGCGGATGCCGACGACCTCGTCCGCGAGCCGGGTGTCCTTGAGGAAGGTCGTGAACAGCACGCGGTGGCTCTCGGTGATGTCCCGGCGCCCCTGGTAGAGGGTGCCGACATAGGTGGCGTAGGTGGCGTCCTCGGTGAACAGACGGCCGTAGGCGTCGGCGTCGTGCCGGTTCCAGGCGGCGACCAGGGCGTCCAGGACGGCGGTGACGGCGGCGGTGTCGTGAGACGTGGGCATGACGGAGGTCTTCCCCTCGTGGTTAGACTGGCGCAGAGTCTTACTGAAAACAGTATCTGCATGTGTGCAGCTATTTGGAAAGGGGTCCATCGTGCCGAATCCCGGGAACGGCAGGGACGACGAACACGTGGTCTTCCGTCAGTACCTGGACGCCGTGGGCCTTCAGGGCCTGGCCAGCGCCGAGGCCGCGGGGCTGCACACCTCGGAGTGGTACGCGCTCAGCCTGCTCACCCGCGAGGGCAGCCTGACCTCGGGCGAACTCGCCACCCGCACCGGCCTGACCACCGGTGCCACCACCCGCCTCATCGACCGCCTGGAGCGCGCCGGATACGCCCGCCGGACGCCCGACCCCACGGACCGCCGGCGCGTGCACGTCGAACCCGTCCCGGACGCGCTCGACCGCGTGGAGGAGGTCGTGGGTCCGGCCCGCCACCGTCTGGCCGAGGTCCTGGCCCACTACACACCCGACCAACGCGCCCTGATCTTCGACTACTTCGCCCGCGCGGCGCCCGCGTTCCGCGCCGCGACCGAGGAGATCCGGGCGGCGGCCCCGCGCAGGCGGACCAGGAAGTCCGGCTGAGCCGAGCGGACCGACGACCCGGACGGCTGGGCACACACCGCCCGCTCCCGGGCCCTGACATCATCACCGTCGTCCGTACGACCGCTCCCCACCGGAAGGGCACAGGCCACGATGACCGACTGGGAGTGGGACGAGACCCTCTTCGCGGGCGCCGCCCCCTACTACCAGCAGGGCCGGCTGCCCTACGCCCCCGGACTGGTGCCACGGCTCGCCGAGGTGCTCGCATCCGACGGCACCGGACGCCTCCTCGACGTGGGCTGCGGACCCGGCACCGTCACCCTCCCCCTGGCCCCCCTGTTCCGCGAGGCCGTCGGTGTGGACCCGGACCCCGGCATGATCGCCGAGGCCACGCGCCGGGCCGCCGCCGCGGGACTGACCGCGAGGACCCGCTGGCTACGGCTGCGCGCCGAGCATCTCCCGGCCGGTCTCGGCACGTTCGGCGTGGTGGTCTTCGCCCAGTCCTTCCACTGGACGGACCGCGAGCGGGTGGCGCGGACCGTCCACGGCATGCTCCGGCCCGGCGGAGCACTGGTGCACCTGGCCGACCTGAAGACCGAGCACCGTACGACCGCGGGCCTGCCGCACCCGGCCGTGCCGTACGCCGGCATCGCCGACCTGGTCCAGCGGTACCTCGGCCCCGTCCGCCGCGCCGGCCGGAGCCTGCTGCCGCAGGGCACCCCGGGCGGCGAGGCGGCGGTGCTCTCCGGGGCCGGATTCACGGGCCCCGAGCGGCACGTCGTCCCCGGCGGACAGGCGCTGGTGCGCACCACGGACGACGTCGTCGCCTGGACGTTCTCGATGTCCTTCTCCGCCCCGCACCTGTTCGGCCCGCACCGCGCGTCCTTCGAGACGGACCTGCGCCGTCTGCTCGGCAGCGCCTCCCCGGCCGACCGGTTCGCCGAACGGGTCCCGAGCACCGAGGTGTTCGTCTGGCGCCGGCCGTGGCGTGCGGGGTCACAGGACGGCGGCACTGGGTGACGCCGGATCAGGTCAGGGCTGTCCGCCGCGCTCCAGAGGGATGCGCTCGCCCGCCTCGATCGCGACCGGCAGCCGGTTCTCGGCGGGCGGCAGCGGGCAGGTCGCCAGGTCGGTGTAGGCGCACGGCAGGTTCGTCGCACGGTTGAAGTCGAGGACGACCGTGCCGTCGGGGCCGGGTGCGGCGATCTGGAGGGAGCGGTTCGCGGCGTACGTCGTCACGCCCGAGGTGCTGTCGGTGAACAGCACCATGAGACCACCGGGACCCTTGCCGTTGAACGCGGTGAGGCGGTGCCGTGTGCCGTTCAGCTCGAACTCCACCTGGCCGGGGGAGTCGTAGACGTGCTCCAGTCCCTCCACGGCGGCGCCGACCGTGACGGGCCGCGGCTCCTCGAACGGCAGGAAACGGCCGGTGACGGCCCAGCGCGGGTCCGGGGCGTAGGCGGGCGTGTACCGGAAGGAGGTGCGCAGCGCGTTGCCGGGGTGGCGGGGGCGCAGGATGTCGTGGCCGCCGCGCCGGGCGACTTCGAGCACGGCGTCGCCCCAGCCGGCGTACCGGCTGCCCCGCTCGGGGACGACCCCGAACGCGTACCGGCCGCGTACCACCGTGCCGTCCACGGTCAGCTCCTCGCCCTCCGCCAGCTCGACCACCACTCCGCCGGCGGTGGCCGACCAGTCGCCGGGAGCGTCCTCGAAGCGGGCCGGTTCGGGACTCAGCCAGTGCAGGCCGGTGATGGCGAGGAAGCCGTGCGGTCCGGCCAGGGCCTCCTCCTTGGCCCGGTGCCACTCCTCCCACTCCTTGACGAAGTCCACCCGGTCGATGTCCTGGACGGTCATGTCCGCTCCCTCGGTACGGCGCTGCCGGTCGGGTCCCGCCCTTGTGTCAACGACCGCGATCTCTCCGCTCATCCCGCCCTCGTCCGGAAAGTCGGCCGGTTTCCGTGTCCGGCCGGGGCCGCGTATATCCGAGGAGAAGATGTATGTCCACGGTCACTAGGATGTGAGGCCAAGACAACCATGCGACCGGCCGTTCGTTGCGGGCCGGTCGGGGTCGCCGATGCCAGGGACCGCTCCCCGGGCTGCGGTGATCTTCCTTCCCAGGAGGACCCTCCGCATGTTCCGACGAATAGGCAACGCCGTCGTCCGTCATCCCATTTGGACGATCGTGGCGTGGCTGATCGCCGCGGTGGCCATCGTCGCCACCGCTCCGAGCCTGCCCTCGAACAGTGACGAGAGCAGCTTTCTGCCCAAGAGTTATGAGTCCATCCAAGCGGCGCAGCTCCAGGAGAAGGCGTTCCCCAGCGCCTTCACCCCGTCAGCGATCGTGCTCTACCAGCGCACCGACGGCGGCAAGCTGACCGCCGCCGACCTGCGCGACGTCGCCCGGATCACCTCCGAGCTGAGTGAGAAGCACATCGACCAGGTACAGAAGGTCGTCCCCGGCCAGCCGTCCAAGGACGGCAGGTATGACCTGACCCTGGTCCAGATGGACAGCAAGAACGCCGGTCAGCCCAAACAGGCCGACGCGGCCAAGGAGTTGCGTGACGAGGCCAAGAAACTGGCCAAGGGCACGGATCTCGACGCCAAGCTCGGCGGCTCCGCCGCGCAGGCGCTCGATCAGCAGGACTCGTCCAAGCGTGGCGAGGCGTTGATCGGCCTCGGCACCTTCGCGATCATCCTGGTGACACTGCTGATCATCTTCCGGGCGCCGATCCTCGCCGTACTGCCCCTGGTGCTGATCGGCCTGGTGTCCGCCGTCGCCAACGGGCTGATCGCCTACGCCACCAAGCTGTTCGGCCTGGAGGCCAACAGCTCGATCTCGTCCATCCTGATCGTCGTGCTCTTCGGTGTGGGCACGGACTACTTCCTGTTCCTGATATTCCGTTACCGCGAGAGTCTGCGGGCCGGCGACGAGCCCAAGGAGGCCATGGTCAACGCGGTCGGCCGGGTCGGCGAGGCCATCGCCTCGGCGGCCGGAGCGGTCATCATCGCGTTCCTCGCCCTGGTGCTGTCCACGCTGGGCTTCCTCAAGCAGATGGGCCCGGCGCTCGCCATCGCGGTCGGCGCCACGCTGGTCGCGGGTCTGACCCTGATCCCGGCCGTGGTCTCGCTCATCGGCCCGAAGGTGTTCTGGCCCTCCAAGTCCTGGAAGACGGAGCCCGAGAACGCCCGCTTCGCCGCCCTCGGCCGGGGCGTCCAGCGCCGCCCGGCGCTGACCGCCGTCGTCTCCGGTCTCGTCCTGCTCGTGCTGTCGCTCGGCACCCTCGGCTACAAGGCCACCTTCGACCTGGCGTCGGGCTCCATGCCCAAGACCAAGGAGTCCATGGTCGTCCAGGACGAGATGCAGAAGGCGTACTCGGCGGGCGCCGCGGCACCCACCGACGTCTACCTGTCCAGCACCGACGGCAAGCCGCTGGACAAGTCCGCCTTCGACGCGTACGCGAAGAAGCTCGGCGCCGTGGACGGCGTCGCGAACGCTCGCTTGACCCAGGTGAACAAGGCGGGCACCACCGCGGACTTCACCGTCACGCTCAAGTACGAGGCGTCGACGGACAAGGCGATCGATGCCGTGGGCCGGGTCCGCGACGTCGCGCACTCCACGGCGCCCGAGGGCACCAAGGCGCTCGTCGGCGGCATGTCCTCGATCTACAAGGACATCAACGCGGCGGTCAACCACGACTACCGGACGGTCTTCCCCGTCGCCGCCGCCCTGATCATGGTCATCCTGGGGCTGCTGCTGCGCAGTGTGGTCGCGCCCTGGTATCTGATCGCCTCCGTGGGCCTCGGCTTCGGCGCCACCCTCGGTGCCACCGTGTGGATCTTCCAGGACGCGCAGGGGCACCCGGGCCTGATGTTCATGCTGCCGGTGATCATGTATCTCTTCGTGGTCGCGATCGGCACCGACTACAACATCCTGATGATCGCCCGGCTGCGTGAGGAGGCCCGCGAGGGCCGGGAGCCGCGCGAGGCGGCCGGCATGGCGCTCCGGCACGCGGGGCCGACCGTGGCCGCGGCGGGCTTCATCCTGGCGGCGACCTTCGCCACGATGATGCTGGCGGGCAACTCGCTGCTCTCGGAGATGGGCTTCGCGGTCTCCTTCGGTATCGCGGTGGCCGCGTTCGTCATGGCGATGTTCTTCACCCCGAGCCTCACGGCCCTGATCGGCCACGCGGCCTGGTGGCCGGGCCATGGGGACCGGGCGGAGACACCGGCCGCCGGGACGGGCGCCGGAGCCGTCAGCTCCGGGCCGGTACGGGGCGAGGACGACCGGGATACGGCCGGGCGCCGCCGTTAACGGCGGTCGGTGAGAACGGTCGGTTCCGCCGGGCGTCGCGACTGGCGGCGCTCGGTCTGATCCTCGGTCTGATCAATGGGTCCTGCCGGGCCGTGTGGCCCGGCAGGACCTTTTTCGTGTCCGGAGCGAGAACCGGCCGAGCTGGTCAGCCGGTGGTGGTGGCGGGGCCGTGGAAGTAGTGGCCCTTGTCCAGATCCGCGAGGAGGCCGGGCTGGACCGGTTCCCAGCCCAGCAGTTCGCGGGTCAGGGCGCTCGACGCGACGGCGTCGAGGCCGAGGGGGCCGCTCAGCCAGCCGAAGTGCTCGGCGACGGCCCCGGGTGCCACGGAGGCCACCGGCACCTCCAGATGACGGCCGATCACTTCCGCGAGGTCACGGAGCGCGACACCCTCCTCCGCCGAACCGTGCAGCACCGAGCCGGCGGGCGCCTTCTCGGTCGCCAGCCGGAACAGCCGTGCCGCGTCGAGGCGGTGCACGGCCGGCCAGCGGGTGGCGCCGTCGCCGGGGTAGCCGGAGACACCCTTGGCGCGGGCGATGGCGACCAGGCTCGCGACGAAACCGTTGTCCCCCTCGCCGTGGCAGGTGGGGGAGAGCCGCACCACGGACGAGCGGACGCCGTGCGCGGCGAGTGCCAGCGCCGCCTCGGCGGTGGTCTGCCGGATCGCGAAGTGCGAGCCCTGGAGCACGGGCCTGTCCCGCTCGGTCGCGAGCTGTCCGGGCGCGACCCCGAGCAGCCCGGAGGCCAGGACGAAGGGCCGGCCGGTGCCGGCGAGCGCGTCGCCGAAGGCGTCCACGGCACGGCGATCGGCCTCGGCCGCCTCCTGGAAGCCGCCGCTGAAGGCCAGGTCGTGCTTGAAGGCGAGGTGGATCACCCCGTCCGAGGCGGTGGCCGCGTCCCGCAGCACGTCCAGGTCGTCGACGGTGCCACGGACGACCTCGGCCCCGGCCGTGGTGAGCGCGGCGGCGGAGGCGTCGGACCGGGCCAGCCCGACGACCTGGTGTCCCGCCTCGATGAGGTCGGGCACGAGGGCGGAGCCGATCCAGCCGGACGCCCCGGTCACGAAGATGCGCATGGGAGAACCCCAGACTCTTGATGTCAGTAACTGTCATCGACCCTAGCATTCGATGTCAGTGACTGTCATCGCGTAGGATCTGCGCATGGGCAGATGGGAGCCGAACGCGCGCGAGCGCCTGGCGGAAGCGGCGTTGGAGCTCTACAGCGAGCGCGGGTACGAGCAGACCACCGTGGCGGAGATCGCCAAGCGGGCCGGGCTGACCGAGCGGACCTTCTTCCGCCACTACGCCGACAAGCGCGAGGTGCTGTTCGGCGGCTCCGGGGAGCTGGAGGAGCTGTTCGTGCGGGCGGTCGCCGGCGCACCGGCGCACGCCGCCCCGATCGAGGCGCTGGCGGCCGGACTCGACGCGGCCTCGGAGGTCTTCGCCGACCGCCGCGCGTACGCGCGCGCCCGGCACGCCGTGATCACGGCGAACGCGGAACTCAAGGAGCGCGAGCTGATCAAACTCGCCTCCCTGTCGGCGGCACTCGCCGGCACCCTGCGCGGACGCGGCGTGCCGGAGCCGGCCGCGAGCCTCGCCGCCGAAGCGGGTGTGGCCGTCTTCAAGATCGGCTACGAACGCTGGTTGGAGGCGGCCGAGGACCGCGACATGGCGCGACTCGTGCGGGAGGCGCTGACCGAGTTCAAGGCGGTGGCGAGGGGCGGCTGAGGACCCGCCGGTACTGCCGGACACATCGGAGCGGCCCGGCCCGTACGGCTCAGGGGGCGGCGTCCGCCAGACCCCGGAGGATGTCCATCGCGCGCTCGGCCTGCTCGTAGGGCACGAAGAGGTGGTCGTGGTGGAAGCCCGCCACGACATTGCAGCTCAGGCCCGCGTCGGCGAGCGCCCGGGCGACCGCGGCGGTCAGTCCGACCGCGTCCAGCGCGGAGTGGACGCGCAAGGTGATCCACCCGGCCACGTAGTCGTACGCCATCCCGGCCGCGTCCGCGTCCGCCTGCGGCAGCACGAGGGTGAGGCCCTCCTGCTCGGCGACCGTGACCACCGGGGAGCAACCGGAGGGTACGCCGCCCTCGGCCATGGTGAAGACATAGCGGCCCGGGTTCAGCTCCGGCCGCATGCCGCTGAGCAGCGTGCGCAGATCGGTTTCGCCTGTCACATGTCCCACCCTACGGGCCGTGCCGACGGTCGGCCGCTCAGCCAGGTGGCCCCCGGGCGGCCCCGGTACGGCGACGGTGCCGAGCGCGCGGCGCATGCACGTGTGAGCCCTGTACGCGCCCCCGTCCGTGCGACAAGACTGCGCTGTCGGCGGGCAGCGGCCGGGCGCCGCCCGCTCATCGTCCGAGTCCAGGAAAGGCAGGTCGGCCGCTGTGCTGTTGCGTCTGCCCACGTCCGTGACGGAAGCCCAGGAATGCCTGGCCGAGGGGGCCGTGCCGATAGGCGGGGCGACACTCGTGTGGGCGACCTGGCAGCGGGACGGATTCCCCGGACTGGCCATGTCCCTTCGTGAGTTGCCGGAGGCCAACGTCCTGGGCCGGGAGACCGTGGGCGGCGCCGTGATCCTGCACCGGATCGACGAGCGGGTGCCGGACGTCCTGCGGCTGGCCGCCGCCACGGTCGGCACCGGCGCCGTACGGCGGACGGCGACGGTCGGCGGCAACCTCGTCGGCAGCACGCTGCGCTGCCTGCTGCCCGCCGCGCTCGTGCTGGACGCCCGCGCGACGGTCCTGGAATCCGACGGCGTCCGCGAGGCGGACCTGACCGAGGTGGTCGCCAAGCGTCCCGTGCTGCTCAGCCTGCGCTGGCGCACCCCGATCGCCTCGGCGTACCGCAAGCTGCCCGGCGCGGCGGGCGGCGCGCCACCCCTCGTCGTCGCCTCCGCCCTGCACGCCGGGCACGGGGCGCCCCACCGCGTGCGTGTCGCCGTACGGGACGTCTACGAGGTGCTCAGCGGCACCGCCCCCGGTGACACCGACGCCGAAGCGGCCCTCGCCGCACTGCGCGGTACGGCCCTCGGCGAGCTGCCGGCCGACGCGTGGGACGTCGTACGCCCTCAGGTCGTCGGCCTGATGGAGAGCCACGGTACGGACTGAGGAGACCACTGCCCCCGCAGTCGTGAGCGTCGGTGGCGTGTCATCGTGGTGGGTATGGCGACGGAACCGGACGTGGCGGTGCTGGTCGGGTTGCAGGCTTCCGGCAAGTCCACCTTCTACGCGCAGCGCCTGGCCGACCGGTACGCGCTGGTCAGCAAGGACCTGTTCCCGCGTGGTGCCCGGAACAAGCAGGGCCGGCAGATGCGGCTGGTGGCGGAGCACCTGGCGGCCGGACGGGCCGTGGCCGTGGACAACACGAATCCGTCGCCGGAGGAATGGGGCCCGTTGGTGGAGGCGGCCCACGCCCATGGGGCGACGGCGACGGCCTACTGGTTCCCACCGGACGTGACGGGCTCCCTGCGGCGCAACGCCACCCGCGAGGGCCGTGACCGGGTCCCCGACATCGGTGTCCTGGCAACGCTCAAGCGGCTGCGCAGGCCGTCGCCGCGGGACGGCTTCGACGCGGTGCGCGAGGTCCGGTTCGACGGGCGGGGCGGCTTCGATGTACGGGCCTGAGCCCCGGGCCCACGGCCGACGGGACACCCCTGGAAAGGCGGTCTCCGCCGAGGCCGCACCCCGTGGAAGGAGTCCAGCGGTGGACGGATGGTACGTGGACGACCGCTGCGTCAACTGCGACGTGGCCCGGCAGTTCGCGCCCGAGCTGATCGACGAGGCCGACGGCAGGTCGCGGATTCTGCGCGCACCGGCCGACGAGGCGGAGAACCGGCGGTTGCACGCCGCCGTCTTCGCCTGCCCCACCCGCTCGATCCGGCCGGTGACCGGCCGCGCGGACCCGGCGCTGGACCCGTTCCCGCTGGCCCTGGACGACGGGGTGCTGATCTGCGGGCACAACTCGCCGCACACGGCGGGCGCCAACTCGTACCTGCTCCGGCGTCCGTCCGGCAGCATGATGATCGACACGCCCCGCTGGAGCCGTGAACTGGCCGAGCGCTGCGCGGCGTACGGCCCCGTCACCGATGTGCTGCTCACCCACCGCGACCACGCCGCGCACGGCCGCCGCTACGCCGGCCACTTCGGCGCCCGGCTGTGGATCCACGAGGGCGACCTGGACGCCGCACCGGACGCCGACCAGGTGATCCGCGGACTCGAACCGCTGGAGATCGCCGCGGGCGTCACCGTCCACCCGCTCCCGGGACACACCCGGGGCAGCGTCCTGTATCTCGCCGACGACCGGTACTGCTTCAGCGGCGACAGCTTCTACTGGTCGCGTACGACCGGTGATCTGGAGGTCGCCGAGAGCGTGACCTGGTACTCCATCGAGGCCCTGGCCGACTCCCTGGCCAGGACGGCGGGGCGGCTGCGGTTCGAGTGGGTCCTGCCGGGCCACGGAGACCGGCGCCGCCTGCCGGCCGACGAGATGTCCCGGCGGCTCCACGGCCTGACGGAACGCACACGCCTGCTGCGGCCCCGCCCGATCGACTTCACGGGCGTCCGCTGGTGACCGGACGCCGCACTGTTCCCTGACAGGCAACACCCGGGGCGCTGTCAGGATCACCGCCCCCGCGCCGGGTCCCTACCTTTGCGGTGCACAGGGTCCGACCGAAGGGGACGGGAATGAAGCGCAAGGCGACGGCATGGGTGCTGCCCGCGTTACTGGTGGCGTTCAGCGTGGTGGGCTCCGGGGCTCCGTCCTTGGCGCAGAACGAGAGCCGGGCGGCGGCCACGTCGACCACCGCGGTCGGTCCGCAGTACGACACCACGCACGTCTACGTCACCCCCGGCTCCACGGACGCGTTCGTCGCCAGTTGGGAGGCGACCTTCGGCGGGACCCACACGGCCAAGGTCCTCACGACCGTCACCCCGACGCCCAGCACGACCGAGTCCGAGCTGGTCTTCTCGCCGGTCGGCACCCTGTCCGTCTTCGACTTCAAGACGCCCGTCCCCTATCCGTTCGGCACCGAACGGACGGGCTGGCTCATGACCGACTTCGACACGGGTGTCCGCCTGGCCCGCAAGAGCGGGGCACAGGTCGTCGTCGCGCCCTTCGACGACCCCGTCGGGCGGGACGCGGTCGTCCAGTTCCCGGGCGGGATCAACGCCCAGCTGTACTGGCACACCAAGGTTCCGTCGTACGCGCCCCTGGAGTCGGTGCCGGACAACCGTGTCTATCTGACGCCGGACTCGGTGGACGCCTTCCTCCGCTCCTACCTGCGGTTCACCGGCGGCCGGATCGTCTCCGACCAGCGGGCGGCGGACGGCGGTGACCTCGGCCGGCCCGGCGAGACCTACCGCCGTATCGCCCTCCGGTCCCCGTTCGGCAACACGGTCGTCAGCGTCACCGACGGGCACCTTCCCCACCCGTTCGGCCGGGAGACCACCGGCTACGCGGTGAAGGACCTCACGGCGACGCTGCGCAAGGCCGAGGCGGCGGGCGCGAAGGTGCTGGCGGAACCGTACGCTGCGAGCGGCCGGTCCTCCGCGATGGTGGAGTTCCCCGGTGGTTATGTGGCCGAACTGCATGAAGGAGGGGAGCGCGGGTGACCGACGCGACGATGGGCGACGAGGTGTACCAGCCGGACGGATCGGAGGTGCAGGACGACGCCGGCCTGCTGGACGCGTCCGACACGCTGGACTACCGGAGCGGCGAGGAGGCCCTGGACGAGGGTTACTCACCCCCGGAGCGGCCCTGGGGCGTGGAGCACAGCGGCGTCACGGCGGCGGAGCGGTGGCGGGGGGAGAGCCTGGACGAGCGTCTCGCCGAGGAAGTGCCGGACCTCGGTGTCCCGGAGGGCGACGGCATCGGCGACACCTGGGGCACGGACGGTGAACTCATCGACGACGAGGTCGGCGACGAGCGCGCCGGACGGCTCGTCGCGCCGGACGAGGGCAGCCATGAGAACACCGAGTCCGACCTGTTCGCCTCCGACCGCGGACTGGACGGCGCCGGGGCCTCGGCGGAGGAGGCCGCGATGCATGTGATCCCCGAGTCCGAGAGTTACTGACGCCCACCGCGGCCCGATACGGAGGACCACCGAATGAGCACTGCTGAACCGGGGCCGGACCACAGCCACCACCTGCGGCACCTCAGGGAGCGGATGGCCGAGCATCACCGTCGTGCTGAGGCCGGGCGTGCGCAGTCCGCGCTGGAGGACGCGATCGACGGGGCGGCCTTCGACCTGGCGGCCGACATCGCCCACCCCACCGCCGGTGGGCCGGAGCCCGGCTACGACGTCGACACGGACCTCGGCGTCGACCGGCGGTAGCGGCATCCCGCACCTGACCACTCCCGGCCGGTCTCACTTCGAGGCCGGCCGGCGTCACTTGAGGGCTCCGCCGGTGATCCCGGCGGCCACATGGCGCTGGGCGACCACGAGCAGCGCCGCCGCCGGGACGGACGCCAGGACGGCGGTGGCCATGATGGCGTTCCACTGGTTCGTGTGGGCGCCGACGTACTCGTAGATGCCGACGGTGACCGGCCGCACCGAGTCCGTGGTGTTCAGGGTGAGCGCGAAGAGGAAGTCGCTCCAGGCGAACAGGAAGGTGAAGAGGCCGGCGGTGATCAGCGCGTTGCGGCTCACCGGGAGCACCACGGACCACAGGACGCGGAGCCGGCCGGCGCCGTCCACGCGGGCGGCCTCGATGATCTCCCGGGGGATGCTCCGCATGAACGCGCGCAGGACGAGGATCGCGAAGGGCACGCCCGTGGTGGAGTCGGCGAGGATCAGCCCGCCGTAGGAGTTCAGGAGTCCCAGGTCGGTGTAGGCGCCGTACAGCGCGTTGGCCACGACGATGCCCGGCACCGTCTGGGTGACCAGGATGCCGAACAGCACGACCGTCGTTCCCCGCAGGCGGAACCGCGCCAGCGCGTAGGCCGCCGGTACGGCGAGTCCGAGGCTCAGCACCACACTGCCGAGGGCCACGACGAGGCTGGTGACCAGATGGCGTCCCTGATCGCGCAGGGCGGTGGCGTAGCCGCCGAAGTCCGGGTGGAGCGGGAACCAGCCTGCCCGCAGGACGTTGCCCGCCGGTTGCAGGGAGGCGTTCACCATCCAGTACACCGGGAACAGCATCAGCGCGAGCAGGACGATGCCCACGACCGTTGACAGCCGGCCCCGTGCGGGTCTGCGCTTCACAGAAGGCCCCTCAGGGGTTCCGGGCGCGCCGGCGGGCGCGCAGGTGGACGAGGGCGAAGGCGAGCGAGACGAGGACGAGTACGTTGCCCATCGCGGCGCCGCGCCCGAACTCGAACTGCTGGAAGGACAGTTCGTACGACCGGGTGGCCAGGGTCTGTGTCGCGCCGGCCGGTCCGCCGCCCGTCACCACGAGGATGACGTCGAGCACCTTCACCGTGTAGACGACGCCCAGCACCAGCACCACTGCGGCCACGGGCCGCAGCAGCGGCCAGGTGACATGCCGGAACGACGCGATACGGCCGGCGCCGTCCAGCTCCGCCGCCTCGTACAGCTGGGACGGGATGTCCTGGAGGCCGCCGTACAGGATCGCGGTGTTGAAGGGGATGCCCACCCAGATGTTGACCAGGATCACCGACACGAGGGCCTGGGAGGTGCCGGTCAGCCAGGGGATGCCCGAGGACAGCAGGTGCAGGTCGCGCAGCGCCTGATTGACGACTCCGCCGTCCGTGTCGAGCATCCACCTCCACGTCGTCCCGGAGACGACCAGGGGCAGCAGCCACGGCAGCAGCAGGAGCGACCGCAGCAGGCCGCCGAGCGGGAACTTCCGCTGGAAGAACAGGGCGAGGGCCA
Organism: Streptomyces sp. NPDC029138; assembly: GCF_055564375.1. Classification (NCBI taxonomy): domain Bacteria; kingdom Bacillati; phylum Actinomycetota; class Actinomycetes; order Kitasatosporales; family Streptomycetaceae; genus Streptomyces; species Streptomyces sp. NPDC029138. The sequence goes on along the minus strand of NZ_JBVHWM010000064.1, from coordinate 16,880 downwards.
GCCCGAGCACGAACTGTCCGACGATGGAACCGACCGTGAACAGGACCGTGGTCAGCAGGGCCTGCCAGAACACGTCCGTCGACAGGATCTTCGTGTAGTTCCGCAGGCCCACGAAGGGCGCGGCACCGGTGTAGAACGTCGTCGCCGAGTACTGCTGGAAGCTCATCACGACGTTCTTGACGATCGGGTAGCCGAAGAACAGCAGCAGGTGGACCAGGGCGGGCAGCAGGTACAGCCACCGGGAGACCCGCGCCCACAGCCGGGCCCGGGTCACCGCCCGGGCCTCCGGGGACCGGTCAGGAATCGGTCGCGATCCGCTGCGCATGCCTGAGCGCTTCCTCCGGCGTCTGCGCACCCGTCAGCGCGGCCTGTACGGCGGTGTAGATCCCGGTCGCCGCTTGCGGCCACCTGACGCCGAGCTTGCCGGTACGCGCCCGGGCCCGCTCCACGCTCTGGACGAAGGCGGCCATCGACGGGACCTGCTCGGCATACCGGGACGCCACCGAGGAGCGGGAGGGCACGGTGTGGTACTGCTCGGCCAGGGCCAGCATGTGCGAGGAGTCGTTCAGGCAGGCGAGGACGCGGGCGGCCTTCCGCTGCCGGGCCTCGGAGGAGTTCTGCGGGACCGTCCACACCTCACCGCCGAGCGGGGTGACCAGGGTCTGACCCGGCCGGCGGACGGGGAGGGGGGCCACACCCCAGTGCAGGTTCTCGGTCTTGTTCATCTCCGATATCCGCCAGGGGCCGTTGACCATCATGGCCGTCCTGCCGGCGACGAACTGGTCGTGGACATCGGCCTGCGTCCAGTTCAGCACCGACTTCGACATGGACCCGCTCCTGACCAGGTCCACCCAGAGCTGGAGGGCCTGCGCGGCCTGCGGGGTGTCCAGCCGGGTCTCGTCCCCGCCGTTGGACCACAGGAAGGGCATGAACTGCCAGGTGCCCTCGAAGGTGGCGTTGGCGTCCACCGCCATGCCGTAGCGGCCCGGGCGGGTCAGCTCGGCCGCGGCCGTCTTCAGCTCGTCCCAGGTCTTCGGGACGGCGACACCGGCCTCGGCGAGCATGTCCTTGTTGTAGAAGAGGGCGACCGTGCTGACCGTGGGCGCCAGCCCGTACACCTTGCCCTGGTACGTGCCCGCCGAGCGGATGCCCTCGGTGTAGCCGCCGGCGTCGATGCCGTACCGGTCCAGCGGGGTCAGCGCGCCGGTCCGCGCGATCTGCTGGAGGTCGGGGTTGTCGAGCATCAGCAGATCGGGCAGGGTCCGCGACGAAGCCTGCCGCAGCACCTGCGGGACGAGCGACGCCCCCGGCACGCTCCTGTGCTCGACGGTGACACCGGCGGCCTTGCCGCAGGCGGTGAGCCGCTCGCCCCATTGGGCGTGCTCGGTCGCGTCGGTGTAGTAGTCGAGGGCGGTGATGGAGGTCACCTTGCCGTCGGCGGATCCGGAGCCGGTTCCTCCACCGCACCCGGCGGCGGCCAGTACGAGGGCGACGGTTCCGGAGAGGGCGATGATCCGCCGCGCCGACGGTCTGGCCGCTGCGTTCATGGGGTGGTGCCTTCCCGAGCGATGTCTGGAGTTTCGGACTGTCGACCCGGGGGTTGGGCGAGGTGACCCAAACCGGCCTGTTCCGGTCCGAGCAGGGATGCTACCGGAAACAAACGATCGGAAGAGCAGCACATTTCCAGAAGTCAGTACCGGTACCCGTGATCACCGCACCGGTCCGCGGCTTCCCGGATCATCGCCGCCACGTCGTCGGGCCGTGACAGGACCACGGCGTGCGAACCGTCCACGACGTGTTCGGTGGCCGCCATGCGCTGGGCCATGAAGCGCTGAGCGGTCGGGTTGAGCATCCGGTCGGCGGCGGCGATGGCGTACCAGGACCGCTTGCGGGCCCACGCGGGCGGACCCGATCTCGCCGTCAGCGCGCTCCGCGCGATCGGACGCTGCGTCACGGACAGCACGCCGCCGACGCGGGGTGACAGATCGGAGGCGTACACGTCGAGGAAGCGGTCGCGGTGGATGTACAGCTCGCTGTCCGGATCCGCGGGAGACCGCGCGGGGATACCGGCGGCGACGGTCGGATCCGCCCCCGGCATGGGGGAGAAGCGGCTCGTGACGTCGAGGAGGCACTCGCCGGCGTCCAGCCCGAACCCCGCGACGTAGCACAGCGCCACGACGTCGTCGGTGTCGGCCTCGGTGATGACCGCGCCACCGTAGCCGTGGCCGGCCAGCACGACCGGGGTGCCGATCTGGCGCACCACGCTCCTGATGTAGGCGGCGTCGTGCGCCAGGCCGCGCAGCGGGTTCGCCGGGGCATGCGCCCTCAGCCCGGCCGCGTGCAGACGCCGGATGACCCCCGCCCACGACGAGGCGTCGGTGAACGCCCCGTGCACGAGCAGGACGGTCGGTGGTAAGGGCGTGCGTCCGGACACGTCGGCGACCTCCGGGTGGGTGGGGTTCCCAGCCAAGCCCATCCAGGTCACGCCGGCATCGCGCGAACGTACCAGGAGGCCGCTCACTCGTCGGGCCAGGCCATGACCAGGTTGGCCAGCTGCACCCGGGAGTTGACCGACAGCTTGCGGAAGGCGGACGTCAGATGCGTGTTGACGGTGTGCGGGGAGACGACCAGCACCTCCGCCGCCGTACGGTTGGTGTGCCCCTCGGCGACCAGCCGCGCGACCTTCTTCTCCGACGCCGTGAGGGCCTCCCAGCCCTGGACGGGGCGCTGCCCGCCCGCCCCCCGGCCGCGGCCCGCCCCCGCACGCCGCAGATCGCGCTGGACGTGGGCCGCGGCGGCGTGCGCGCCCGACGCGGCGAACACGGCCTGGGCCTCGGTCAGGGCGGCCACCGCCGCGGGCCGCCGGCCCGACGCCAGCAGCGCCCGTCCGAGGTCGGCGGAGGCCGCGGCCCGGACCAGCGGACGCGGGCTTTCCTTGAGCAGTTCGACGGACCGTTCCAGCAGGACCGGGTCGTCGCGCAGCAGCCCCCGGGCGCGCGCCGCGACACCCGTGGCGGTCGGAACCGCCGGGTTGCGCGCGGCGTGGGCCTCGGCCTGCGCGGCGAGATCCTCGGCGAGTTCCCGGTCCGCGCCGCGCAGGGCCATGCGGACCGCGGCGCCGACCCATGTGCGCAACAGCCGCCAGCGCAGGAAGGGCCCCTCCCGCTGCACCTCCCGGATCCTGTCGACGGCGATTTTCGCGTCCCCGTCCGCCTCGGCATGAACCGCCTCCAGGAAGCGCACCGCGGCCCTGTTGCCCGGGTTCGGCTTGACCGACAGCCGCTCCCGCGCCTCCGCCAGATGCTGCCGCGCCGCCTCCCGGTCGCCGCGCAGCAGCGCGATCCGGGAGCGGATCACCCGGCCGTTCACCTGCTGGACGTGCGCCTGTACGTCGTCCTCCAGGCGCTCCATCGTCACGAGGTCGGCCTCGGCGTCGTCCAGCCGGCCCAGCCCCAGATGCTGCTGTCCCTGCGCCCACAACAGCATCGCCTCACGGATACCGCCGGCGTCGTCAGCCGCCTTCGCCAGCAGCCGCTCGCTCATGACGAAGTCGTCCATGTGCTGGTACGCGACGATCTCCTCGGGGAAGAAGGCGGGGTCGACGGCGCTCAGCGCCGTGAAGCGTTCCAGCGCGAGGGCGTTCTCCCCCGCGTTCAGCGCGATCTCCCCGAGCGCGAACAGGGCCTGGACATGGGCCTCCCGGTCGCCGATCGCCACGGCGGCACGCAGCGCGTCCTCGCCGGCCTCCCGCGCCGGTACCAGGTCGTGCGCCCGGGACAGCGCCAGCGCGCGCAGGGCGGCCAGCCGCGCCCCCACCTCCGGGGCCGCGCCGCCCACCGTGAGGGCCGCCTCGGTCCGGCGGCGCAGCTCCTCGGCGAGGTCCAGATTCCACAGCGTGCCCCCGAGGGCGGCCTGGAGCCGGGCGAACGTCTCCATGGACGGCCGGCCGGCCAGCAGCCGGTCGCCGGTCGCGAGCGCCTCCCGGTCCCGGCCGGCCCGGGTCAGGGACACGACCGCCTGCTCACCCACGGCGAACCACAACGGCCGTGCCACCGGAACCAGTTCCAGCGCGCGCGTCACCAGGTCGGCCGCGAGGCCCGGCGTGACCGGCAGCACGTCGGCGGCGGCGCGCCTCAGCAACGCCACCGCCTCCTCGTCCCCGGGCTGGGCGCCCCTGAGGATGTGCGACACCACGTCGATCGGCTGGTGTCCCCCGGCGACGAGCCGGCCCGCCGCCTCCCGGTGCAGCGCCTTCCGGGCCGAGGGCGGGATGTCCACGTACACCGCCTGGCGCAGCAGGTCGTGCCGGAAGACGAGCTGGTCGCCGTCGTCGTCCAGAAGCCCCGCGCGCACCGCCTCCTCCAGCGCCGGGAGCAACGCGACGGAGGGGCGGCCGCAGAGCGCGGCGGCGTCGTGGAAGCCGAAACGGCGTCCCAGCACCGCTCCCATCTGAAGGAAACGCAGCGTGTCCGGGTGCAGGGAGCTGAGTCTGCCCCGGACGCCCACCACCAGCCCCGGGGGCACGGGCTCACCGGCGGCGTCGGCGGTCCGCAGTCCCGCGAGCATCTCGACGGCCAGAAACGGGTTCCCGCCCGCTCCGGCGAGCAGCTCGCGTACCCGCTCGTCGACGGCGGCCCCCAGGGTGTCACCGGCCAGCCGGCCGATGGCCGCGCCGGACAGCGGGCCCAAGGACACGGTCCGCACCGGGAGTTCGTCCCGCACGGCCGCGACGATCTCCTCCGCCGGCCCTCCGCCGCCCTGCCGCACGGTCAGCAGCCACAGCACGGGCGAGGTCCGCAGGCGGCTCGGCAACTGCTTGAGAGCGAACCGGCTCAGCGGGTCGGCCCACTGCGCGTCGTCCAGCGCGATCAGCATCGGTGCGCCGCCGGCTCGCTCCTCGATCACCTCCGCCAGGCGCTCCACCAGCCAGATCCGCTGATCGTGCCGGCGTGCGAGATCGACCAGCACGTCGCCGGACAACAACGGCCGGTCGCCGTGCAGGACGCACGTCGCCAACGACGACAGCGGCACGAGGTGGTGCAGCTCGTCGGCCTTGCCGAGACCGACGTTGAATCCCGCCGCCTCGGCCCTGGCGACGGCTTCGGTGAGGAGCGTGGTCTTGCCGATGCCCGGTTCCCCGCGGATCACGGCGAGTGCGCCGCCGCCGGTTCGGGCCACCGCGTCGATGAGCGTCCGCAGCTCCTCGACCTCGGCCTCCCGGCCGCGCAGACCGCGGCGCGACAGCGGTCCGCCTGACGCCGCCACCTAGGCCCTCCCTGTCCGCACCCGCCGGTCACAGGCCGGCGCCCCCCACTATGGCAAAAACGGCAGCTCGGCGCATATGTGGAAGCGGTGATGAGTGACCCAGCTCATGCCGGCGCGGCCGGTCCGACCGAAAGCGAAGCGGGGCCCTGGGCCGTCCGGCCCCAAAACAGCGGAGACCGCTCACGCAGGGCGGAGTGCCGCCACTGGGCGGGGGAGACCCCGTAGGCGGCCCGGAACACCCGGCTGAAGTGGGAGGCGCTGGTGAACCCCCAGCGGTGCGCCACCGCGGCGACGGTCAGGTCCGCCGACCCCCGGCGGGCCAGGTCGCGGCGGCACTGCTCCAGCCGGCGCTGCTGGATCCACCGGCTGACGGTGATGTCCTCCAGTTCGAACAGCTTGTGCAGACAGCGCACGGAGATGTGGTGTGCCCGGGCGATGGAGTCCGGCGGCAGATCCGGACGCGCGAGGTGCCGGTCGATGTATGCCCGGATCCGCACCAACGACGTCCGGGCGCCGCTCGCCGAGTCGTCGGCCCCCCGCCGAGCCGCTCCTCGGCCAGGGTCCGCACCAGGTCCACCACATTGCGGGCGATCAGCTCGCCCGTCCGCTGCGGATACGCCGCCGCGGTGTCCACCAGCCGGGACAGGAGCGGCGTCAGCAGGCCGCCGACCGCCGAGTCCGAGCCGAGAGGGGACGCCGTGATCTGCCGCAGTTCCGACTCGCTCAGCCCCAGGACCTCCCGGGGCAGCACGAGGGACTTCGTCCGGAAGCGCTCGGGGAGCGTCAGCCGGACGGGCCGCGCCATGTCGTGGACGAAGAGCTGCCCCGGCCGTAGGCAGGCCTCACGGTCGTCCTGCTCGATGCGGGCGACGCCGCTGCTCAGCAGCTTCACCACCACGTAGTCGTCGTTGTCGCTCCCCGCGATGAGCCGCTGGGTGCGCCGAGCCCGCAGCGGATCGCCGTCCACCGTGACGGCCTGCACCGGGCCCAGCGGCGACGCACGGACCGCGCCGCAGTCGACCTCGTCGGGAACCCCCATGTCCACGGCGCCGAACGCCTGGGACAGGGCCTCGCGCCAGTACGCCCGTCGTCGGCGCGGGGTGTCGATGGGTCCGACGCCACGATCTCCGCCCTTCGGCCGGTGCGCTTTCGAAAACGCAGTGAATGCGTGGGACCATGGTGTGGGTCGGGGACGGAGCGGTTCCGCCGGGGATCGTTGTCAGGACGGCCGGTTCAGCGGGCGCCCGCCCAGGTGCGCCGGGCCCAGTCCGCGAAGCGGGTCCAGGGGATCTGTGGGTGGGCGGCGTGCAGTGCGGGGATGTCGACGCGATAGCCGGGTCCGTTCAGGAACGCCCACATCGCGTGCATGTCCGGATTTCCGATCGCCGCCAGCGGAACCTGCTCGTGCCGCACCTCGCGCCCGAGCGCCGCACCGAGCGCGGTCGCCATCTGCGCGGGAGTGGGCTCGTCACCGGCCAGCTCGATGCGCTGTCCGGTGTAGGGAGCGGGGTCGAGCAGCACCTCCGCCGCGAACGCGCCGAGGTCGGGACGGGCCAGCTGCTGCAACGGCCGCTCGGGCGGCAGCGGCAGATCGAGTACGCCGTCCAGGATGCGCTCCGCACCGCCCAGCGCGTTGTCGAAGAAGTAGGTCGGCCCCAGGATCGTGTACGGCACGTCGCCGGCGGTCAGCTCGGCCTCGATGCGCGCCTTGCTCTGGAAATGCGGCACCCCGCTGTCCTGGTCGGCCCCGGCCACGGAGCTGAACACGAGATGCGGAACGCGTTTCTCCGTCGCGGCGGCGAGGATGGCCCGCCCCTGGTCCACCTCCGCGTCGACTCCGGCCTCGAAGGGAGTGGTGAACGCGAAGACACCCGCCACCCCGCTCATCGCCGCCGCCAGCGACTCACGGTCGCTCAGCGATCCCGCCACCACCTCGACGCCCCGCTCGGCCAGTTCCCGGGCGGATCTCCGGCCCGGGTCACGCACCAGCGCGCGGACCCGGGCCCGGCGGCCCAGCAGCGCGTCGGTCACTGCCCCGCCCTGCCCGCCGGTCGCCGCGAGCACCAGAACCGGTTGGTCGGTCATCGAAGATCTCCCTCTCTCGTATGCGGTGACGAAGCGTCGGCCGGAGTGAGCCGGCCCTCCGGCAACCTTCCCTCCCGGATGCCGTACCCGGCGTCACGGCGCGCGGGAAGCCGTGGCGGTACGCGACGACGCCACGGCGGCGAGGTCGTCCCCGAGGCGGACGACCTCGGTCGGTGCCCGGTCAAGCAGGTCGACGTCCTGGTCCTGGAGCGCGATCACCAGCGAGGTGTCGGGCAGCGCCCGGGGCAGCGCGGCCAGCACGGCCCGGGCGGTGGGGCGGTCCAGACCGGCGACGGGTTCGTCCAGGAGCAGGACCGGAGGACGTCTCAGTACGGCCCGCGCGAGGGCGAGGCGCCTGCGCTGCCCCTGGGACAGCAGGCGCCCGCCGGGGCCCACGGAGGCGTCGAGCGGCAGGACCGACAGGCCGACCACGTCCAGTGCGGCCCGTAGGGCGGCGGTGCCGGCCGAGGGCGCCGCCTGCCGCAGATTGGCGGCCACCGTGTCGTCGGCCAGCCAGTCGTCGGCCTCCACGAGGGTGACGGTCTCGGCGACGGCCCCGGCCGACAGCTCGTGCACCGGGGTGCCGTCGAGCAGGACCGTGCCGGCGGGCACCGGGAGCCGCCCGGCGAGCAGGCCGAGCAGCGTCGACTTCCCGCTGCCGTTGGGACCGGTGATCAGCGTCAGGCCAGGACCCGACAGGGTCGTGGTGAGGGTCGCGGACGAACCGAGCAGCGGGAGACCGGACGCTTCCAGACAGCGGGCGGCCGACCGCCGCCGGTCCATGGGCTGGTCCACGGGCTGCTCCAGCCGGTCCACGGGCCGGTCCATGGGCTGGTCCACGGGCCGGTCCAGGGGCTGCGCCATGGGCCGCTTCGCAGGTCGCTCGTCGCCCGCGAGCGGTGCGAGGCGTGCGGCGGCGTCACCGGCCCGGGCCAGGTGTTGCAACAACCGAGGCAGTCGCTCCAGCAGTTCCCATCCGGCGGCCAGCAGCAGGACCTCGCCCACCACCACCGCGACCGGCTGGGCCGGGGCCGTGCGCAGGGCGATGACCAGCACCGCCGCCTGGCCCACGGCGGCCAGGAGACGTAGCGTCAGCCGGCCCAGCCGTTCGGCCCGGGCGGCGGCCCACTCGGCCGACTCGACGGCTGTCACGGCGGTCGTCGCCACCCGGCGTGCCTGGGGAACGGCGTCCAGGCAGCGCAGTTCGTTGAAGGCGGCCCGGTTGCCGAGCAGCACGGTACGCAGTGCCGCCCTGGCCTCGGCGGCGCCGGCCAGCTGGGCCCGCGCCCGCCGGTGGGCGCGCCGCGCGCACCAGAGGCCGGCCGCCCAGACGACCAGTTCGGCCAGCCCGAGCCGGGGCATCGCCGCCAGCAGCAGGATCTCCACCAGGCACCCGGTGGTGACCGCCGCCACCAGCGGCGCGCAGACGTTCGCGGGCAGGCCCGCCACGGTCTCCACGTCGGTGGTGAGCCGGGCGAGCAGCGTCCCGTCGCGCTGGGCGCGCAGCTCACGCGCGGTGAGCCGGGCGGCACCCCGGGCCAGCCGGGCGCGCAGGGCCACCTGGGCGGACAGCAGAGCCCGGTGGCTGACCAGGCGTTCCTGGTACCGCAGACCGGTACGGCCCAGGGCCAGCGCTCGCACGGCACCGGACGGATACATCCATGACCAGGTCGTGTTGGCCTGGAGCGTCACCACGGCGCAGGTCGTCAGGAACCACCCGGAGACACCCAGCAGCGCGGCACCGGCGAGTTCTCCGGCGGTGGCCAGCAGCATGCCGGTGACCAGAGCCCGGCGCGGCACGGCCGTCCGCAGCAGCCGCCAGGCGGAGTCCGGCCTCATCGGGAGCAGTGGCCTGGCGGAGTCCGGTCTCGCGGGGAGCAGTCGCCAGGCGCGGTCCGGCTTCATCGGGAGCAGTGGCCTGGCGGAGTCCGGTCTCGCGGGGAGCAGTCGCCAGGCGCGGTCCGGCTTCATCGGGAGCAGTCGCCCGGCGCGGTCCCGCCGCGTCACGAGCAGTTGCCCGGCGCCGTCCCGCCTCAGCGGGCTCTTCCGTGGTCGCCTCATCGGGCTCTCCCATGGTCGAGCGTGATCACCTGGTCGGCGAGGGCCAGCAGGGCGGGGCTGTGGGTGGCGAGCAGGACCGTCCGGTCGCGGGTCAGGGTGCGCAGGGCGGACATGACGCGCCGCTCCGCCTCGGGGTCGAGGTGGGCGGTGGGCTCGTCCAGGCACAGCAGGGGAGCGTCCCGCAGCAACGCGCGGGCGAGGGCGAGTCGCTGCGACTGCCCGGAGGACAGGCCGGTGCCGCGCTCGCCCACCGGTGTGTCCAGCCCCTGGGGCAGTACGGCCAGGAGATCGGTGAAGCCGAGCGAGGCGAGGGCGTCCAGCAGGTCGTGGTCGCTCGCGGTGGGCCGGGCCATCAGCAGGTTCTCGCGGACGGTGCCGGGCAGCAGGTGTGCCGGCTGGCCCACCCAGGCGACCCGGCCGGGCTCGGCGGGGACGGGCCGCCCGTCGTACACGTGGAGCGCGCGTCCGCTGTGCGGTGCGTACAGCCCGGCCGCCACGGCCAGCAGGGTGGACTTGCCCGCCCCGCTGGGACCGGTGACGGCCAGGCACCTCCCGGGCGCCAGGTGCACGCTCACCCCGTCCAACGCCGGGGTGGTGCGGGCGGGGTGACGGACCGTCACGGAGTCCAGGCGCACCCCCGGTGGCGCCGCCGCCGACCGCGCTGGTGGTCCGGCCGGTGTTGCCGTCTCGTCGTGCGCGTCCAGGAGCGGGGCCAGCAGCCCGGCGGCGGCGGTCGCCCGGGCCCGGGCGTGGTAGCCGGCGGCCAGGTCGCGGGCGGGCGCGAAGTAGGCGGGCACCAGGACCAGGACGAACAGCGCGGCCGACAGGCTCATGTAGTCCGGTACGAGGGGTAGCCGCAGGTAGTCCAGGAGGGCCAGTCCGCAGTAGGTGGCCACCACGGCGAGGGTGCCGGTGATGAGCAGTTCGACCCAGGCGGTCGACAGGAAGGCGATTCGCAGCACCTTCTCGGTGCGGCCGGCGACCTCCCGGTCGGAGCGGGCCAGCGCCCCGGCCGCCTCGTCGTGCGCGCCGAGCCCGACCAGGGTGGGCAGCCCGCGCAGATGGTCCAGCAGCCGTGCCCGGTGGGTGCGGATGGCCGACAGCTGGGCGCGTACGGCGGTCTGCGTGCCCAGGCCGATGACCTTCAGGTTGGCCGGCAGCAGCGGCGTCGCGGCCAGCACGAGCAGGGCGACGAACCAGCTGCGCCAGGCGATGGCGGCCATGGTGAGGCCGCTGCCGAGCAGCATGGTGGTCCGCGCGGGCACGTACTCGGTGAGCCAGTCGCTCAGCTCGTCGACCTCGCCGTCGACCGCCTCGGCCGGCGCCGTGTCCTCCACGTCGGTCCGGGCCGGGCCGTGGATGGGCAGCGCCGCCGCGATGAGTCGGGCGCGCAGGGCCTCACGCACGGCGCGGGCACCCCGGGCGGCGGCGGCCTCGCCCGCGGACAGCAGTACGGCCCGCAGGGCGACCCCGGCCGCCGTCACCAGGGCGGGCGCCAGTACGGCGGACGCGGGCGCGCCGTGCAGCGCGTCCAGTCCGGGCTGGGCCGCCCAGGCCAGACCGCCCGCCCAGACGACGGTGCCCGCCTGGGCCGCGCCGCGCAGGAGTCCCGCGCGGCGCAGCTCCGGCCGGCCGACGCAGGCCCATTCCCGCAGCCGTTCGGCCACCGGGGTGCCCGTGCGGTCGGTGGCCAGTTCGTCCAGCAGCACGGTGGTCGCGGTGCTCACGGGGTGCGCTCCGCCTCCGCGTCGAAACAGCCGGCCCGCAGGTCACGGCGGTCCCCGGCGATCCACGCGGCCAGCGCCGCGCCGGCCAGCGCGGTGACGCCGAGCGGGCCGATCCACTCGGCCACCCCGCCGAACACGTCCTGCGACAGGGCCGTCGCCAGGATGCCGAGCACCACCAGCAGGGTCCGGCGCAGGACAGTCCGCGCGGTGCTGGAGGGCGCGGGAGGGGCCACCGGCGTGCGCGGCACGGCCCGCAGCGGCGGAAGGACCTGCTCCACCGGCTCGGTGTACTTGCCCCGGAAGCTGCGCCACGCGTACACGTTGTAGGCCAGGACGAACGGCATGCACAGTCCCACGCCCAGCACCAGGAAGAGCTGGGAGGAGTGCGGACTCGCCACCTGGTGGACCGTCGAGGCGGGCGGGACGACGACCGGGGCGGTGAGCGCCACCAGGGCCGACAGACCCGCGGCCGTCAGGGTGGCCACGGCGGCGAACGGCCGCCAGTCCGGGGCCCGGCCGAAGCCGGACCAGGCGACGGCACCGGCCCCGACGGCCACCGCGACCGCGAGCCAGAACGGCACGGCCCGCAGCGGCTCGTCCAGCTGAAGGTGCTGCGGGTCGGCACCCGGCAGCAGCAGGCCGAGCACGACCGCCAGCGCCGCCGTGGCCGCGAGCAGCGCCCGCCCGGTGCGGCGGGTCCGCGACCGGGACCAGCCCTCGGTCTTGTCCTGCAACCAGGCGGCCCCGGCCAGCAGATAGACGACGACCAGACCGAGCGCGCACAGCAGGCTGTAGGGGCTGAGCCAGTCGAAGGTCCCGCCCGTGAAGCGTCCGCCCGCCTGCCGGGGGCCGGTGAGCACGGCGCCGAGCACGAGGCCCTGGCAGACGGCCGCCGTGAGCGACGCCCCGCCGAACAGGAGCGCCCAGCCGCGCCGGTAGCCGCCGGCCGCGCTGTGCATCTCGAGGCCGAGCCCGCGCAGGATGACGGCGATCAGCATGCCGACGAGCGGCAGGTAGACGGCGGGCAGTACGACGGCGTAGGCGCCCGGCAGACCGGCCCACAGGACGACACCGGCGAGGATGATCCAGCTCTCGTTGGCGTCCCAGGCGGTCGCGACGATCTCGCCGTACTCCCTTCGGCGTTCGGGCCCGGCGGCCAGGCTGAGCATGCCCACCCCGAGGTCGTAGCCGTCGAGGACGACGTACATGCCGAGCGAGAAGAGGGCGAGGGCGTAGGCGGCGTACTCAAGCAACGAGGGCCTCCGGGACGTCGGGCGCGGCGGGTCCGGTGGGCAGTGGCTCGGGGCCGGCCTTGACCGTACGGACGATGTAGCGGGCCCAGATGGCCAGCAGGGTGAGGTAGAGCAGCACGAAACCGGCCAGGGTGGCGCCGACTTCGAGGGTGCTGAGGTGGGAGACCGCGTCGGCGGTGCGCAACTGGCCGTAGACGACCCAGGGTTGGCGGCCGGTCTCGGCGACGATCCAGCCGCCGGTGATGGCGATGATCCCGGCCGGGGTCATCCACACCATCCAGCGCAGGAAGCGGGGTGAGTCGAACAGGCGCCGCCGCAGGCGCAGGACCACACCGGCGAAGGCCGTGGCGAACATGAGCAGCGCGGCGAAGTACATGGCGCGGAAGCCGTAGAACGTCGTCCACATGTTGGGGCGTTCGTCGGGCGGGGTCTGGAGCAGTCCGGGCGTGTTCGTCTTCCCGCTGAGGTCCTGGGCGATGACCGAGCCGAGGTAGGGGACCTCGACGTGCAGCCGGTTCTCGCCCTGCTCGGGGTCGGGGACGACGAGGAGGTTGTAGCCGTTGTTGTCGCTCTTCCAGTTGCCCTCGAACGCCTCCAGCTTGGGCAGTTGGTGCCGGCCCATGAAGACCGCCGTGCCGTCTCCCACGTACAGCTGGATCGGCATCAGCACCCCGAGCACCCCGAGGGCGACGGACAGGCACCGGCGCGCCATGGGCTGTGCGGACACGCGGTTCCTGACCAGGTACCAGGCGGAGATGCCGCCGACGAACCAGGCGGCGCTGATCAGCACGGCCAGCAGCATGTGCGGGAAGCGGTGGGCGAAGGCGGGGTTGAGCAGCACCCGGGCCCAGTCCTCGGCGTGGAACTGGCCGTCCACCTTCCGGTAGCCGACCGGGTCCTGCATCCAGCTGTTCGCCGACAGGATCCAGGTGGTGGACAGCAGCGTGCCGAAGGCGACCATCCAGCAGGCCAGGGCCATGGTGCGGGGGCGGATCCGCCCGTCGCCGTAGAGCATCAGGCCGATGAAGCCGGCCTCCAGGAAGAAGGCCGTGATCACTTCCATCCCGATGGTGACCCCGATGACCGGCCCGACCGCGTGGGCGTACGTCCCCCAGTTGAGGCCGAACTCGAACGTCATCACGGTGCCCGCGACGACCCCGAGGCCGAAGCCGACGGCGAAGATCTTCTTCCAGAACCGGAAGATCTGAAGGTAGAGCGGGTTTCCCGTGCGGACGTACACCGTGTAGACGACGGCGAGGAGCACGGACAGCCCGACGGTGAGCGCGGGGAAGGTCATATGGAAGACCGCGGTGATCGCGAACTGCCAGCGGGACAGCTCGACGACGGCAGGCGAGGCCATGGGTTCTCCGGGGAGCGGTGCTGACGGGGGTGTGGGGCGGGCGGGGGCGCGCGGACGCGCGCAGCGGGATCGCGGTCACGCGCTGACGGACGCCCCCGCCCGTTCCGCCGTGGGCGGTCCCCGCCGGAATCAGGAGCGGACGAGCGGGGTGTCCACCAGGTGTTCAGCCAGGAACCAGGCCTGGAGTTCGCCGGTCCGTATGATCTGCGACACCAGCAGGTCGTTGGTGCCGTCGTCACCCAGCTCGGCGGTGCGGGCGGCCGCGTCGTGGGCCTCGGTCAGGATGGTCTCGTGGGCCTCCAGCAGCCGCGAGAGCATCGCCGGGACCTCCTCCACACCGTCCGGCGGGCGCGGGATCGACGTGATCTCGGCGACGTGCCGGGGATCGCCCACCGCGACGCCGCCCAGGGTCTGGACGCGCTCGGCGAGGGTGTCGACCAGTTCCAGCTGCTCGCCGGCGTGCTTGTCCAGGAGCAGGTGCAGCTGGTAGAAGGTCGCGCCCCGCATGATCCAGTGGTGCTTCTTGTAGAGGCCGTAGAGGATCTGGGTGTCGGCCAGCACCTTGTTCAGGCGCTGGCAGGAGTACATGCGCGCCTCGTAGGACAGGGCGATGGGGAACTGCTTGACGGTTCCGAACTCCTGGATGACCGCGCCCTTCTGGTGCAGCCAGGGCTGGCTGCTCGGGGGCTGGGTGCCGGTGGTCATGACGTGCCTCCTGCGGATGTCGTGTTTGCGTACGCGGTCGACGCTAGGTGCCGGACCGGGAGGCGCGTTGCCCGGGAGCGCACGCGTTGGTGCTCGTCAGTGCACCGGGCGTCACGCCGGGCGGGTCACTCGCTGCCGGCCGTGAGCTGTTCCACGACACGGTCCAGGTCGATGTGCCGGTGCTCGGTGCCCGGCGGCACCAGCACCTCGGTGCGGTGCAGGAAGGCAGTGACGGAGGCGCTCGCCAGCTCCAGGAGGGCCGCACCGGCACGGGTCCTGAGCAGGACGCGGATCGAGTCCGGCCGGCCCTGGCGCCGCGGGAACACCACCACGTCCCCGGACCCGCTGGGCCGGCGCAGCCCCTGGGCGAGGAGCGACCGGGCGAAGACCCACTCGACACAGAGCGTGGAGGGGGCGCCCAGGGACAGGCGGACGGCGTAGGGGTCCGCCGCGGAGTACCGGAGTTCGGCCGGGACCGGTATCGGCAGTTCGTCGGCCACGGTGACGCGGACGCTGGTCTTGCATACGATCGGGTCCTCGTCCCCGGCCCCGGCAGGATCGTTTCTCATGCCGTCCCCCTGTCTGCGACGGTTCGGTGCGTCGGCCCGCGCTGTGACGGGCCATGGTGCTGATGACCGTACGGCGGGTCCGGGGGAGTGGCTTGCCGACGAGTGCACGGGTTGTTGCCCGAAGAAGAAGCGCTCCGGCAGTCCGCCTGTGCGCCTGGCCTCCGGCCGGTACGCCTGGCACTGGGGCTCTGTCCGCCTGGCCTCCGGCCGGTTCGGCCGGATGGTGGTTGAATGTAGAACAATTACTGGGTGGAGAGGTGGTCCCCGATGAGCAATGTCGAGACGGAGCCCGTCGAAGTGCGCTGCGGCGCCGAGGCGGACGGCGAGCCGCCGGCCGGGACGCCACGGGTCGACGTACTGACCCCGCGCGACGTACCCCTGGGCGGCCCGCGCGCGATGACCGTGCGGCGCACGCTGCCGCAGCGCGCCCGGACCCTGATCGGCGCCTGGTGCTTCGCCGACCACTACGGCCCCGACGACGTCGCCGAGACCGGCGGCATGGACGTCGCCCCGCACCCCCACACCGGGCTCCAGACCGTGAGCTGGCTCTTCAGCGGGGAGATCGAGCACCGGGACAGCCTGGGCAGCCACGCCCTCGTACGGCCCGGCGAGCTGAACCTCATGACCGGCGGGTACGGCATCAGCCACTCCGAGGTCTCCACGCCGCGCACCACCGTCCTGCACGGCGTCCAGCTGTGGGTGGCGCTGCCGGAGGAGCACCGCGCGACCGCCCGGGACTTCCGGCACCACGTCCCCGAGCCCGTACGGACCGACGGCGCCGAGATCCGGGTATTCCTCGGCTCCCTCGCCGGCGTCGACTCCCCGGTGCCGACCTTCACGCCCCTGCTCGGTGCCGAGATCGTCCTCGGGCCGCACGCGGCCGTCACGCTCGCCGTGGACCCCGGCTTCGAGCACGGTCTCCTGGTCGACCAGGGCGCCGTCCGCCTCGCCGACGTCCTCCTGAAACCCGCCGAGCTGGGCTACGTCCACCCGGGCCCCGGCACGCTGACCCTGACCAACGAGTCGGACGACATCGCGCGGACGGTCCTCCTCGGCGGAACACCCTTCGAGGAGGAGATCGTCATGTGGTGGAATTTCATCGGCCGGAGCCACGAGGATATTGTCAGGGCGCGCGAGGACTGGCAGAACTCCTCCGATCGCTTCGGCGCCGTCGAAGGATATCCGGGAGACCGTCTTCCCGCCCCCGTCCTGCCGAATGCCACCATCACTCCGCGCAGGAATCCGCCGCGTCACTGACGCCATTCGAAAGGCACCCCATGAGCCAGCCTTCCGCCGCCCCGGTCGTCGAGCGTGTGGACGCCAGGAATCGCTACGAAATACTCGTCGACGGCAAGCGCGCCGGGCTGACCGCCTACCGCGACCGCGACGCGCAGCGCGTCTTCTACCACACCGAGATCGACGACGCCTTCGCCGGACAGGGCCTGGCCTCCCGGCTCGTCCAGGAGGCGCTCACCGACGTGCGGGAGTCCGGGAAGCGGATCGTGCCCGTCTGCCCGTACGTGGCCAAGTTCCTCAAGCGGCACGAGGAGTTCGCCGACCTGGTCGACCCGGTGACGCCCGACGTCCTGCGGTGGCTCGAGACAGAACTGGGCTGACCGGTCACGCACCGGCCGCCGGCCGTCCGGACCCGGCGGCCGGCTGTGCGCGCAGCGCACCGCCTCTGATCCCACAGCGCACACTGCCTGTGTCTCCCTCGCCCCGCAGCCGCCATAGCGGTTAGTGTCCGAGCAGTCGAATTCCACCGGCGTGGGGGGGGGGGGGGGGGGGGGGGGGGGGGGGGGGGGGGGGGGGGGGGGGGGGGGGGGGGGGGGGGGGGGGGGGGGGGGGGGGGGGG
>NZ_JBVHWM010000063.1:0-59993 GCF_055564375.1 Streptomyces sp. NPDC029138 | reverse complement strand
GGGGGGGGGGGGGGGGGGGGGGGGGGGGGGGGGGGGGGGGGGGGGGGGGGGAGGGAGGGGGGGGGGGGGGGGGGGGGGGGGGGGGTTTTCCCCCCCCCCCCCCACCAAAAGGGGTGAACGGTCGTAACTTTCGCGTGCGGGTCGCGTTCTGTCGCGCTAAGGGATCAGACAGTGATCGTGCGAGCGCGAAACGTTACGCCACCCGGGGCGCGTGCCCCTGCCGACCGCTGGGGCACTACGGCACTACGCCACTGCCGGTTCGCGCCGGGCGGCGCGCCGGCGGGCCGCCAGCTCCGGGTCGAGCGCGGGTACGGCGGCCAGGAGCTGCTTGGTGTACGGCTCGCGCGGGCTGTCGTACACCTCGTCGGCGGGACCGTACTCGACGAGCCTGCCGCGCCGCATCACCGCGACCTGGTCGCTGACCTGGCGGACGACGGCGAGGTCGTGCGCGATGAAGACCAGCGCGAGGCCGAGTTCCCGCTGGAGTTCGCCGAGCAGGGCGACCACCTGCGCCTGCGTGGTGACGTCGAGCGCGGAGACGGGCTCGTCGCACACGATGGCGCGCGGCTCGGCGGCGAGCGCCCGCGCGATGCCGATGCGCTGGCGCTGTCCGCCGCTGAACTCGTGCGGATAGCGGTCGTAGTGCGCCCCTTCGAGCCCCACGCGCTCCAGCAGTTCCGTCACGCGCCCCCGGATGTGTTTCTCGTCGCGTTCGCCCCGCGCGCGGAGCGGGTCGGCGATGGACTCGCCGACGCTGCGGCGCGGGTTGAGGGAGGAGACGGGGTCCTGGAAGACCATCTGGACGGACGGGTTCACGCCGGTGTGCGGGCGCCCTTCGTAGCGGATCTCCCCGGCGGTGGGCTCCAGCAGTCCGACGAGCATGCGGCCGAGCGTGGTCTTGCCGCTGCCGCTCTCGCCGACCACGCCGAGGGTCTCCCCGCGCCGGACGGACACCGAGACGTCGTCCACGGCCGCGAACGCCCGCTTTCCGCGCCCGAACTCGCGCCGCACGCCGGTGGCCTCCAGCACGACCTCGTCAGTGGCCGGGGAGCCGGTGCGGCGGGCGTCCACGCGCGGGACGGCGTCGAGCAGTTCGCGGGTGTACGGCTCGGCGGGCGCCGCGAGGATCGCACCGACCGGGCCGCGCTCGACGGCCCGGCCGTGCCGCATGACGAGGACGTCGTCCACGCTCTCGGCGGCCACGCCCACGTCGTGGGTGACGAGCAGCAGGCCCATGCCGGTCTCCTCGCGCAGCCCGTGCAGCAGGTCGACGATCTGCGCCTGGACGGTGACGTCGAGGGCGGTGGTCGGCTCGTCGGCGATCAGCAGCTCCGGCTCGCAGGCGAGGGCCATGGCGATGAGGGCGCGCTGGCGCATGCCGCCGCTGAACTCGTGCGGGCGGGACCGGGACCGCCGTGCCGCGTCCGGAATTCCCACCCTCTCCAGCACCTCCACGGCACGCGCGCGTGCGGCGCGGCGCGACACGCGCGTGTGGACGCGATGGACCTCCGCGATCTGGTCGCCGATCGCGTAGTACGGGTCGAGCGAGGACAGCGGGTCCTGGAACACCATGGCGGCCTTGGCGCCGCGCATCCGGCGCAGCTCCTCGTCGGAGGCCGCCTGTACGTCGGTGCCGGCCACCCGCACCGAACCGCCGACCCGGGCTCCGGTGCCCCGGTGCAGGCCCAGCAGGGCGCCCGCGACGGTGGACTTGCCGGAGCCGGACTCGCCGACCAGCGCCAGGGCGGCGCCCTTGGCCAGGCGGAAGGAGAGCCCGTCGACGGCGCGCAGAGCGCCGAACTCGACGGTCAGGTCCGTCACCTCCACCAGGCTCCCGCCCGCCGCTTCCATGCTCGTGTCCGCCGCTTCCACCAGGCTCATGCGAGTACCACCCGTCGGTCGGCCACCGCGTACAGGACGTCCGCGACGGCGTTGGCGAGGACCACGAAGAAGCCGGTCACCAGGACCATGCCGACGACCACCGGCAGGTCGACGACCTTCACCGCGTGCACCAGCTCCTGGCCGATGCCGGGCAGGCCGAAGAGGGTCTCGGTGAGGACGGCGCCGCCGACGGCGGAACCCACGTTGTTGGCGTTCAGCGCGATCACGGGCGCCAGGGCGCCGCGCAGGGCGTGCCGGCCGACGACGGAGCGCTCCGCGACGCCGTACGCGCGGAAGGTGCGGATGTGGTCCTCGGCGAGGGTCTCCAGCATGGCCGCGCGGGTCAGGCGGGCGAAGACGGCCGCCTCGATCAGGGCGAGCGAGAGCCAGGGCAACAGGAGGTTCCATGCCCATTGCTCGGGGTCGTCCGAGAAGTTCACGTACTGCGGGAAGGGCAGCAGTTGCAGTTCGCCGCAGACGACGATCATCAGCACGAGGCCGATGACGAAGACGGGCGTGGCCGTGCCCGCGAGGGTGACGGCGGTCAGCACGCGCTCGGAGACCCGGCCGCGTCGCCAGGCGGACAGCACGCCGGTGCCGATGCCGAGGAGGAGCCACAGCACCATGGCACCGAGGACCAGCGACACGCTGACCGGCAGCTTCGCCAGGATGATGTCCAGGACCTGCTGATCGGTCTGGTACGACTGCCCCAGGCAGGGCGCGGCGCAGTGCTCCACCGAGGTGCCCGTGGAGAAGTCCTGGCCGGCGAACAGCCCCTGGAGGAAGTGCCAGTAGCGCAGGTACAGGGGGTCGCCCAGTTTCAGCTGCTCGGCGACCTGGTGCACCTGTTCCGGCGAGCAGCGGGGGCCGCAGGTGATCTGGGCGACGTTGCCGGGGGTGACGTAGAAGACGACGTAGACGATCACCGAGATGGCGAGCAGGGTGACGACCGTGCCGGCGGCACGGCGCAGCAGGAATCCGCCGAAGCCGCTCATGCGGAGGCCTCCTTCTCGGTCGCGGTCCCGGTCGCCGTGGAGTCCTTGCTGCCGGTGCCGACGCGCAGGCGGGAAGCGGCGCGCGGATCGAGGGCGGTGCGCACGCCGTCACCGAGGACGGTGAGGGCGAGAACGGTGACGAACAGGGCACCGGCCGGCAGCAGCAGGTACTGGGGCGCGGCCTGGTACCAGACGTCCGCGGCGGTCAGCATCTGGCCCCAGGACGGCGTGGGCGGCTTCACGCCGACGCCGAGGAAGGACAGCGCCGCCTCCACGGAGATGTTCGTGGGCACCAGCAGCGCGGCGTACGTGATGACGGGCGCGGCGAGGCCGGGCAGGAGTTCCCGGCGCGCGACCCGCCAGGTGCCCCAGCCGCTCAGCCGGGCGGCGGAGACGTAGTCGAGGCCCTTCAGGGAGAGGGTCTGGGCCCGTACGATCTTCGCGATGTTGCCCCAGGCGATCAGGCCGATGACGAGGGTGACCAGGACCGGCCGGGGGAAGCTGGAGGGCACGATGGCCAGCAGCGCCAACGACATGATCATCAACGGCATCGAGACGATGACGTCCGTGGCCCGGCTCAACAGTTGATCAACCCATCGGTTGCCGAGCGCGGAGGCCACACCGGCCGCGACCCCGATGGCGACCTGCACCACCGTCGCCGCGAGCGCCACCCCGAGCGACACCCGGGCGCCGTAGACCAGCCGGGCGAACATGTCCCGTCCGGTCTGCGGTTCGACGCCCAGCCAGTGGTCGGCGCCGACGCCGCCGAGGGAGCCGATGGGCACGCCTCCGCGCGCGGAGTCGATCAGGGTGGGGTGGTAGGTGGTGGGGTCCTGGCCCTCCAGCGCGGTGAGCAGCGGCGCGGCGAGCGCGACCAGGACGAGCAGCGCGACGACGGCCGCGGCGACCAGGGCGGCGCGCTGCGCCCGCAGCCGCCGCCAGAACTGACGTGCCCCCGAGACCGCCGGGACGGAGATGCCCGTCCCGGCGGTCTCGACGGCGGCAAGTGCCTCGCTCACGGCGCTACTTCACCGCGACCTGGGAGATGTCCAGGACGCCGGTCCAGTCGCTGATCACGATGTTCTTGACGTCCTTGCCGTACAGGCGCTTGTAGACCGGGTGGAACAGCGGCACGACGAGGGCCTTGTCGCCGATCTTCTTGTCCAGTGCGCCCCACCGCTGGGCGGCGGCGTCAAGGTCGGTCAACTTGTTGATCGCGTCAATCTCGTCATTGACCGACTTGTCGTTGAGCTGGCCCGTGTTGAAGTTCGCTCCGTCCTTGACGATCTGCCGGCCGTCGAAGATCGGGGCGAGGAAGGGGCCGCCGGAGGGCCAGTCGGCACCCCAGTGGGCGAGGAAGAGACCGGGCTCGGTCTTCACGCTGTGGATCTTGTCCCGGTAGTCGTTGTCCTCCAGGCCCTGAAGCCTGACCGTGATGCCGGCCTTCTTGAGCGCGTCCTGGACGGCGGTGGCGATCTCCGGGCTGGTCTCGAAGTCCTTGTTGTTGGAGTGGGTCAGCGTGAGGGTGAGGCCGCTCGGGTAGCCGGCCTGCTTCAGCAGTTCCCTGGCCTTCGCCGGGTTGCCGGACTCGCCCGCCGGGAACGGGTCGTACGGCGTGTGGCCGAAGGACTTCTGGTTCGGCAGGAAGGTGGTGGCGGGCTCGGCGAGGGCACTGCCGCCGGCCGCGTTGACCACGGAGGACCGGTCGATGGCGTAGGCGACCGCCTGGCGCACCTTGGGGTTGTCGAACGGCTTCACCTTCGGGTTGAAGGCGAGGTAGTTCGTGTAGCCGAAGTGGCCGGTGCCCACGCGCGCGGCCAGCTCCTTGTCGCCGGTCACCTTCGCGAGTTCGGCCGGGCCGAGGTTGGTGTCCGTGGTGACGGCGGCGGCGTCCGCACCCTGGGACGCGGACAGCCGCTGGTTGATCACCGAGGAGTCGAGGCCGGAGCGCACGTCGATCGTGTCCGGGTACGCCTTGCGCTCCTCGTCGGTCGCCGCCGACCAGTGGGTGTTGCGCTCCAGGACGAGGTGCTCGCCGTCGTTCTCGTTCTTGACGACCTTGTACGGGCCGGACGAGACCGGGTGCGACTCGTACTTGGTGCCCGTGTCCTTGCTCCTGGGCACCGGGGTGAACTGCGTCTGGGTGGCGAGGTACGGGAACTCGCCCTCGGGCTTGTTCAGGTGGAAGACGATCGTCCGGGAGTCCGGCGTCTCGATCGCGGACAGGCCCTTCTTGTCCTTGTACGGCCCCTGGTAGTCGGCGGCGCCGACCAGCCAGTCCCGCAAGTAGGGGGCGCCGCCGGAGAGTTCGGGGGCGAAGGACCGCTCGATGCCGTACTTGACGTCGGCCGAGGTGATCGGCGTGCCGTCCTCGTACTTCAGGCCCTTCTTCAGGGTGTACGTCCACACGGTCGCGTCCTTGTTGGGGCGCCCGGTGTCGGTGGCGAGGTCCGGGACGACCTCGGCGCCGGCCGCGCCGTTCTCGCGGTTGCGCGTGGTGAGGGTGCGGAAGACCAGCGAGGGAACGTTTCCGCCGCCGGAGGTGTACAGCCGCGCCGGGTCGAAGTCGGACTGCGGCTGGGAGTTCAGGACCGTGAGCGTGCCGCCCTTGTGGGGCGTGGAGTCGCCACCGGAGCCCTTGGCATCGCTGTCCTCCGGGCCGCAGGCGGCGGCGCCCGCTGCCACGACCAGGCTGACGGATGCCGCTGCCACGCGGCGCGCTATGACGGACGGTTGACGCATCGGAATGACGACCTCTCGGGGTGACGTGGCGGATTGGTCGAGGGTTTCTCGACTGGTGAGACATGTGGACGAGGAATGAGACGCCTGCGAACAGACGTCGGCCCCGGCGCCGGGTCGTCGAAAAGTCCGTGACACGGTCACGGACGAAAGGGAGAAAAGGGTCGCGACGCGAACGCCGGGGAGGCGGCGTCAGCGACAGTGGATGTCGGCCACGCAGAGCGCGGTCACGCCGATGAGCGCCAGCTCGATGGCGGCGCTGCTACAGACGGCATGACTAGACCACATGGGCAGAAATATGTACGACCGTACGGCTCATGTCAATGCGACATAAGAGGAGCCTGTCAACTCCCGGGATAGGGCCAGGGGTTGGGCCGGCAGTGGATTCCGTCATGGTCCAGGAACTTGGTCTGCTGCTGCATGACGGGCGCCAGCTCGCCGTCCTTCTGGCAGCTGACGTGTCCATGGCCGAGCCGGTGGCCGACTTCATGGTTGATCAACATTTGCCGGTACGCATGGATCCGGTCACCGTATGTCCTGCTTCCTTGAGCCCACCGGTACGCATTGATCATCACGCGTTCGGTCGCGGCCGAGTCGCAGGAAACGTTGTCCTCCGTGGTGTCCAGGCCCGACTTGGCGCACCACTTCGCCGTGGTGCCGGGGCTGGCCAGCGTGATCACGAAGTCCGGCTTGCCGGAGGAGATCCGCTCGAAGGTACGGGCGCCGCCATGGGCCCAGCTGCGCTTGTCGTTCAGGGTCTGCTGCACGGCCTCGGCGAACAGCGCGCCGTCCAGGCCGAGCCCCTGCTCGACATCGACGCGGTACCGGTACTTCTGCCCGGTGCCGGGTGCCTTGTCGAACCCGGGCACGGCGTCGAACTTCCCCGAGCCCTTCAGCGTGGCGCTCAGCGGATACTTCTTGCCCATCTTCTGGTCGTACGTCAGCGTCACCGGACTCGGTATGGCCGAGGGCGTCGGCGCGCCCGGGACGTCACCGGGAAGACGCGCCTCCCCGGCCTGGTCCGCGGCGGACCGCGACCGCGCGTCGGCGTCGTCCTGCCCGTTGGTCACCTGCCCGGCGACGACCACCGCGAGCACGGTGGTGACGGCGGCCGCCGCGATGCCGGTGAAGGCCCACCCCTTGTTGCCGCCCCGCTGCGCGGGCACACCGGCGCCGGGCCCGGAGGCCTCGGCGTTCCCGCTGTCCCGGGTGCGGCCTCCGGAGCCGTCGAAGGCTTCCAGGTACTCCTGCCGGGGCCCGGAGCGGCGCCGCGACCCACCCGGACCCGGGGCGCCCGGCTCCGCCTGCCGCTGCCGGGGCAACACGACACCGGGCCCGCCGGTGCCGCCCGACCGCCCGGCGAACTCCCCCCAGCCCCCGCCTGCTTCCCGCTGCTCGGGATGCCCACCCCGCGTGCCCCGCGCCGACGGGGCTCCGGGGAACCTCGGCACGCCGTGCGTCGGGGTCCCGCCGGGGAGTCTCGGCATGCCCTGGACCGGAGTGCCGTCCGGGAATCCCGGCACACCGCGCGCCGGAGTGCCGTCAGGCGGGCGAGGCGCACCCACGGGGCCACCCCCCGGCAGCCGGGCCGCGCCGCCCCTGTCGTCTCTGTCGCCCCTGTCGCCCTCGGGGCGCGCACCGCGCCCGTCCTCGGAGCGCGCGCGCCGCTCCCCCCGCCGTGCGGCTATGTCCGCGGAATCGCCCTTCGGGGCCGGTCCGCGGCGGCTGTGGCGTCCCACCCCGGACCTCAGCTCCTCGCGCCCGTGACGGCCGCGCGGGCGTCCTCGCCGGAGCCGGCCGTCTGCGCGAGCAGCTCCCGGAACGCGCCGGCCACCACGTCGGGGTACTCCATCATCGCCACATGCCCGGCGTCCGGCAGGGACAGCAGCCGGGAGTCGCGGAAGGCGCGGGCGGCCTTGCGGGCCATGCGGAAGCCGACCAGCTGGTCCCGGCCGCCGTAGATCAGCAGCGTGGGGGCCAGCACCCGCTCGGCCTGGCGCCACAGTCCGTGCTGCCCGCCGAGCGTGTAGGCGTTGACGATCCCGCGCGCGGAGCGCGTCATCGCGTCCCAGAAGTACGGCAGCCGCAGCCGCCGCTCCAGTTCCTCCACGGCGTGCTGGAACGCCTCCGGCGAGACCTTCCCCGGGTCGCCGTAGCAGAGCGCCATGACGCCGCGTACGCGCTGTTCGGCCGTCCACTCCTTGGTGAGCCGGGTGAAGAGGGCGGCGATGCCGGGTACGCCGAGCAGCGCGGTCGGCACCGCGGTGCGCTGCACCCGCAGCTCGGGCAGGGCGGGCGAGACGAGCGTGAGCGTGCGGACCAGGTCGGGGCGTACGGCGGCCACGCGCGTGGCGATCGCGCCGCCGAGCGAGTTGCCGAAGAGGTGGACCGGGCCGCGGCCGGCCGCGTCGAGATGACGGATCACCGCGCGCGCGTGCCCGGTGACGGAGTAGTCGCCGTCGTCCGGGGGCGGGGAGTCGCCGAAGCCCGGGAGGTCGACCGCCTCGCCGTCGACGATGCCGTCCAGCTCGGCCATGAGCGACGACCAGTTCTGCGAGGAACCGCCGAGCCCGTGGACGTACAGCGCGGGCGGCAGGCCCTCGCGCGCGGGGGGCCGGGAACGGACCGTCAGGGTGACGCCGGGCAGGCCCACGGATCGCACCCGCTCGCCCTCGCCGACCCGGACGGGCGCCACCCTGGGGAGCACACTGGCGGCCGGCAGGGAGGGCGACTCGGTCGAAGACATGCGGCAATGTTACGAGGTGATCACGCCGAGAATGATGTGTTCGCCGTCACAGAGTGAACCGTCCGGATCCGGAGAACCGGGCATCGAACGGGCCTGACGGCATGGCGTCCGGATCAGCTGTCTCCTAGGCTCGTACAGAGGGCACCCGCGTGTGGCCCCTGCCGCTTCCGGGGACGTTCGTAGGAAGGGAGCCCACCATGGCCTATGACCCCACCGAGCCCGACGCGATCGAGGACATCGAGGACCTGGAGGCCGATGCGGCAGTGGAGAGGAACGTCGAGGCGCCCGAGGTGGACGCCGCCGAGCAGCACGCGGACATCGCACCGGACCGTGACGACCCCCTGACGGGCGTGGACCCGGCCCGGGGGAACGAGGCCGACCTCGTCGAACAGGCGCGCGTGGTCTCGCTCGACGAGGACGACTACCGCTAGCCGCGCCGCCGACGGCCGCCACCGCTCCACCGCCGTGACGACGGCCGCCACCGCGCCGACGAAGGACTTTCACCGCTGACCTCGCAGGACCGCGCGGGCCCCGCCCGGCCCCGTCCGGCGGGCCGTACGGCTTTCGCACCCGTCCGGTACGTGAAATTCTGCGCTCGCACCGCGCACACCACGGTTACCGAAAAGTACGATGGCCGCGCGGCCGACACCGCATGTGGACGACTTTGGGAGGCGGCGTGACAGCCATCGAGCAAACTGAGGCGGCACGCCCACGGGGCACCCGTCTGCCGCGCCGAGCCCGGCGGAACCAGTTGCTGGGCGCCGCTCAGGAGGTTTTCGTCGCGCAGGGCTACCACGCGGCGGCGATGGACGACATCGCCGAGCGGGCCGGAGTGAGCAAGCCGGTGCTCTACCAGCACTTCCCCGGCAAGCTCGATCTCTACCTCGCCCTGCTGGACCAGCACTGCGAGTCGCTGATCCAGGCGGTGCGCGGCGCGCTGGCGTCGACGACCGACAACAAGCAGCGCGTCCGGGCGACGATGGACGCGTACTTCGCCTACGTCGAGGACGACGGCGGGGCCTTCCGGCTGGTCTTCGAGTCGGACCTGACGAACGAGCCCGCGGTGCGCGAGCGCGTGGACAAGGTCACCAACGAGTGCGCCGAGGCGATCTGCGACGTCATCGCCGAGGACACGGGCCTCTCGCGCGCGGAGTCGATGCTGCTCGCCTCCGGTCTCGGCGGACTCGCCCAGGTCGTCGCCCGCTCCTGGCTGCACAGCGACCGCAGCGTGCCGCGCGACCAGGCGGTGCAGCTGCTGACCTCGCTGGCCTGGCGGGGCATCGCCGGTTTCCCGCTGCACGGCAGCGATCACCACTGACGGCCGTTTGTTCCCGCGCGGTGTTCGCTCCTGGCGTTCCGGCCCGCAGCGTGTACGTCCCCTCACCGGGCTAATGTGTGCAGCGTAGGGCGCGGAAGATCGCGCACATCACTGACCGTCGGAGGGACATAGCCGTGGAGGTCAAGATCGGCGTGCAGCACGCGCCCCGCGAGATCGTTCTGGAGAGCGGTCAGAGCGTCGAGGAGGTCGAGCGCGTGGTGGCCGAGGCGCTGGCCGGCAAGACGGGGCTGCTCAGCCTCCAGGACGAGAAGGGCCGCAAGGTCCTCGTGCCGACGGACCGTCTGGCGTACGTGGAGATCGGCGAGCCGACCGTGCGCAAGGTCGGTTTCGGCGCGCTCTAGGCCGTGGTCGCGAGAAGGGCCCGGCGGCCGTGTGCCGCCGGGCCCTTCCGCGTGACGCGCACACGAACGGAGCACAGGTCCTTCACAGCGCAGGATTGCAATTCGCAGGTCACGGGTATGACGGGCTACGACCGTCGAGCCAGACCGGCCGTGGGAGGGACCCCCGACATGATCCTCGAAGCACTCGGCTCCGCCGTGCTCGGTCTGATCCTCGCGTGGGCGGCGACCCACCGCCTCGCCCACCGGCTGCCGGCCCGCCCGCTGGTGTACTGCACGGGCATCGCCGGAGCCCTCTTCGGCGACTTCGTCACCCACACCGCCCTGGGCCCCGGCACCGCCCTGCTCAGCCTCCTGGGCGCCGCGATCATCTCGGTCGCGTCCCTGTCCCTGCTCCTCCGCCCCGCGGGCCGCCTCCGCCGCCGATCAGCGACGGCGTGAGGGCTGCGCCCCGAAGGGGCGCGGGGAACTGCGCGAGCAACCACGACGCACCCGCGGCCGCGAGACGACAGGCCCCGCCCCCACGCAGCGCTACGCCGCCAAGCCCAGCGCAGCCATCCGCTTCGTGTGAGCCTCGGTGATCCGCGAGAACATCCTGCCGACCTCGGCGAGATCGAACCCGTCGGCCACCCCGCCCACGAGCATCGTGGACAGCGCGTCCCGGTCGGCGACCACCCGCTGGGACTGCGACAGCGCCTCCCCCATCAGCCGCCGCGCCCACAGCGCCAGCCGGCCGCCCACGCGGGGGTCGGCGTCGATGGCGGCCCGCACCTTCTCCACCGCGAACCCCGCGTGCCCGGTGTCGTCCAGGACGGCGAGCACCAGCTCACGCGTGTCGGAGTCGAGCCGGGCCGCGACCTCCCGGTAGAAGTCGCTCGCGATCGAGTCGCCGACGTACGCCTTGACCAGGCCCTCCAGCCAGTCCGAGGGCGCGGTCTGCTTGTGGAAGCCGTCGAGCGCGGCGACGAACGGGTCCATCGCGGTCGTGGGCTCCTCGCCGATCTCGGTCAGCCGGTCCCGCAGCCGTTCGAAGTGGTGGAACTCGGCCGAGGCCATCTTCGCCAGCTCCGCCTTGTCCGCGAGGGTCGGCGCCAGCTTGGCGTCCTCCGCGAGCCGCTCGAACGCCGCCAGCTCCCCGTACGCGAGCGCGCCGAGCAGGTCCACGACCGCGGCGCGGTACTGCGGGTCGGCGGACGCCTGCGCCCAGTCCTGGGCGGCGACACCGGTGGGTTCGGCGGGTTCGGCGGACGCGTTCTCAGGCTTGTCAGCGCTAGTCATGAGGCGCACAATAGCTCGCTTGACGCT
Source organism: Streptomyces sp. NPDC029138 (assembly GCF_055564375.1). Classification (NCBI taxonomy): domain Bacteria; kingdom Bacillati; phylum Actinomycetota; class Actinomycetes; order Kitasatosporales; family Streptomycetaceae; genus Streptomyces; species Streptomyces sp. NPDC029138. Next base: position 48,650 of record NZ_JBVHWM010000063.1, on the reverse strand, counting down.
CCGCTCAAGCCCTGGTCAAGCAGTGTGACCACGACTACGTGACCAAATCGGCCATCGCATGTGCGCGATTCCGGGGTATGGTGGTAATGCGCCTGCCAGAGTGCGTCGACGATGCTCGACGTTTCCCGACAGGCCGCACGCATGAGGATGCCCGGTCGGTGGCCCGATCGGCTCCGACCCGACAGCCCTCCAAGGCCGTACGGCAGTGATCGTACGACGGCAGGAGGGAACCCTCAGCGGTACGAGCGCTAGAGCGTCGGCAGAGGTCCCGTGTCATACGGCTTGCCCGAGTGGTTCGTCCGTACGGCAGCCGACGTCCCCGGCACGGTCAGACATGACCCCCGCTCGCTCGCCTCGCACCGCGCACACAGAAGAGGCAGCACCCTGACTACGACGTTTCGAGAACTCGGAATCCTCCCCGAGACCGCCGAGGCCCTGGAGGCCGTCGGCATCATCACCCCCTTCCCCATCCAGGAGATGACGCTCCCCGTCGCCCTTTCCGGCACGGACGTCATCGGCCAGGCCAAGACCGGCACCGGCAAGACGCTGGGCTTCGGCCTCCCGCTCCTCGAGCGCGTCACCGTGCCCGCCGACGTCGAGGCCGGACGCGCCGCCCCCGAGGCCCTCACCGACGCCCCGCAGGCCCTTGTGGTCGTCCCCACGCGCGAGCTGTGCACCCAGGTCACCAACGACCTGCTGACGGCCGGCAAGGTCCGTAACGTGCGCGTCCTCGCGATCTACGGCGGCCGGGCCTACGAGCCGCAGGTGGAGGCCCTCAAGAAGGGCGTCGACGTGGTCGTCGGCACCCCGGGCCGCCTCCTCGACCTCGCGGGCCAGAAGAAGCTCGACCTGAAGCACGTCAAGTGCCTGGTCCTCGACGAGGCCGACGAGATGCTCGACCTGGGCTTCCTGCCCGACGTCGAGAAGATCATCAACATGCTGCCGGCCAAGCGCCAGACCATGCTGTTCTCGGCCACGATGCCGGGCGCGGTCATCGGTCTCGCCCGCCGCTACATGTCCCGGCCCACGCACATCCGCGCCACCGCGCCGGACGACGAGGGCGTGACGGTCGCGAACATCAAGCAGTTCGTCTACCGCGCGCACAACATGGACAAGCCGGAGATGGTCGCCCGCATCCTTCAGGCCGAGGGCCGCGGGCTGGCGATGATCTTCTGCCGCACCAAGCGCACGGCCGCCGACATCGCCGAGCAGCTCCAGCGCCGCGGGTTCGCCTCCGGCGCGGTCCACGGCGACCTCGGCCAGGGCGCCCGCGAGCAGGCCCTGCGGGCCTTCCGCAACGGCAAGGTCGACGTCCTCGTCTGCACCGACGTCGCCGCGCGCGGCATCGACGTCGAGGGCGTCACCCACGTCATCAACTACCAGTCCCCCGAGGACGAGAAGACGTACCTGCACCGCGTCGGCCGCACCGGCCGCGCGGGCGCCAAGGGTACGGCGATCACCTTCGTCGACTGGGACGACATCCCGCGCTGGCAGCTGATCAACAAGGCGCTGGAGCTGGACTTCAACGACCCGGTGGAGACGTACTCGAGCTCCCCGCACCTGTTCTCCGACCTCGGCATCCCCGAGGGCACCAAGGGCACCCTGCCGCGCTCGGAGCGGACCCGTGCCGGGCTGGACGCGGAGGAGCTGGAGGACCTGGGCGAGACCGGCGGGCGGGGCGCGCGTGGCCGTGGTGGCCGCGCTGACCGCGGTGACCGCGGTGACCGTGCCGAGTCGGCCCCGGCCGAGCGTGAGCGTCCGGCACGCACGCCGCGCCGCCGTCGCCGCATGCGCGGTGGCACCCCGCTGGACGCCTCCCCGGCCGCGCCGGCCCCGGAGACCTCCGGTACGGAGGAGACCCCGGCCGGGACCCGCACCCCGCGCCGCCGTCGCCGCACGCGCGGCGGAGCAACGGCGGAGCCGGTGACGGCCGCCGCCACGCCGACGACGACCCCCGAGGCCGCCGTCGAGACGGTGACCACGGTCGAGGGCCCCGCTGCCCTCGACACCCCGGAGAAGCCGCGCCGCCGCCGCACCCGCAGGTCGGCCGAGTCCGCCGTGGCCCCGGCCCCGGCCGAGTCCCCGGTTTCCGAGCCGGTGACCGAGGAGACCGTGAGCCAGGCCCCGGTGGCCGAACCCGTGACCGAGTCCGTGATCGCGGACAGCCCGGTGGCGGAACCCGCCCCCGAGGCCGCTCCGGCCGCGGAGACCAAGCCGCGCCGCCGCACCCGCAAAGCGGCCGAGCCCGCCACCCCGGCGGAGTCGACCCTGGACACGGCCGAGGCCACCGAGGCGAAGCCGCGCCGGACCCGGAAGACCGCCGCAGCCGCCGAGGCCGCCGTGGACACCGCCGAAGGCACCGAGACCAAGCCCCGCCGCACCCGCAAGGCCACCGCAGCCGAGCCGGAGACGGCCGAGGCCGAGGCCAAGCCGCGCCGGACCCGGAAGACCGCCGCAGCCGCCGAAGCCGCCGTGGACACCGCCGAAGGCACCGAGACCAAGCCCCGCCGCACCCGCAAGGCCACCGCAGCCGAGCCGGAGACGGCCGAGGCCGAGGTCAAGCCGCGCCGGACCCGGAAGACCGCCGCAGCCGCCGAGGCCGCCGTGGACACCGCCGAAGGCACCGAGACCAAGCCCCGCCGCACCCGCAAGACGGCCGCCACGGCACCGGAGGCCACCGAAGCGGAGGCCGAGGCCAAGCCGCGCCGCACCCGCAAGACCACCGCTGCCGAGCCTGAGACGGCCGAGGCCGAGGCCAAGCCCCGCCGCACGCGCAAGACCGCCGCAGCCGCCGAGGCCGCCGTGGACACCGCCGAAGGCACCGAGGCCAAGCCCCGCCGCACCCGCAAGGCCACCGCAGCCGAGCCGGAAGCCGCCGAGGCCGAGGTCAAGCCGCGTCGCACCCGGAAGGCGGCGACCGCCGTCGTGGACGCGGTCGACGGGGAAGCGGTCGCCGCTCCGAAGGCGCGACGGACCCGCAAGGCCGTCGCCGAGGCGGCTGCTCCGGAGATTCCGGCGCAGGCCACCGAGGAGCCGGAGGTCAAGCCGCGGCGCCGGACCCGCAAGACCGCGGCGTCCGCTGCCGAGGCGGCCGGTGAGAGCGCGGAGACGACGCCCAAGCCGCGCCGGACCCGTAAGGCCACGGCCGCCGTGGAGGCCGGCGAGGCCTGATCCCGCGCCGCGTGAGCGGTGGCGGCAGCGTATGTGCCGGTCCGATGGCCGGGTTCACGACAGTGGACCCGGCCATCGGCGTTCTCAGGGGCAGTTGACCCCGGCCCCACGCCATCGACCCGCCCCCACCCGGAACCCGCCCCCTGCGTTCCCTCCCGATAACCTCTCCCCATGAGCAGGCCCCCCACCTTCGTCCCGCCACCCGGCGCCCGCGCGTACCCGCTTCGGACGGCTGGCGGTGAATTCGCCGTGGTCGACGCGCCCGTGGCCGTCGGTGTCGAGCCGAAGGGCGTGGCGCTGCTGCTGCCGGGGTTCACCGGCAGCAAGGAGGACTTCAATCCGCTGCACGCGCCGCTCGCCGAGCGCGGATACCGGACCGTCGCCGTGGACGGGCGGGGCCAGTTCGAGTCGGACGGACCGGCGACGGACGAGTCCGCCTACGCGCAGGACGAGTTGGCGCGGGACGTGCTCGCGCAGGCCGAGGCGATCGGTGGCCCGGTGCATCTGCTGGGGCACTCCCTCGGCGGCCAGATCGCGCGCGCGGCCGTACTGCTCGACCACACCCCCTTCCTGTCGTTCACCCTCATGGCCTCGGGCCCGGCGCAGATCTCGACGCCCCAGCAGGAGCGCGTGAAGCTGCTCCGGGACGCGCTCGCGGTGCTGAGCATGGCGGAGGTGTGGGAGACGATCCAGGCGATGGAGACGCCGGAGGAGACGGAGACACCGGCGCTCGACGCGGGCCTGGACGACCGGCACGACCTGCGGCGCCGCTGGCTGGGCACCAAGCCCGCCCAACTCCTCGCCACGGGACGGCAGTTGTGCACGGAACCCGACCGCGTCGCCGAACTGGCGACCCTGCCAATGCCGTTCCACGTGCTGTCGGGTTCACGGGACGACACCTGGCCGCTGCCGCTGCTCGACGACATGGCGGTACGGCTGAAGGCGCGCCGGACGGTCATCGAGGGTGCCGAGCACTCACCCAACACCGATCGCCCCCTGGAGACGGCCCGCGCGCTCGCCGGTTTCTGGGACGACGCGCGCTCCGGGCAGCCGGCGGTAGGACGAACGGCCTAGTACTGCGACTGTAGATGCTCCCAGAACCCGTCCCTGAGCGCCCGCCGCAGGTCCGCCTGGCCGCGCAGGGAGTACTGGAGCAGTTCCTCGGCCTCGACCAGCAGGTCCTGGTCGACGGAGCCGGGCAGATACGGGTGGCCGGGGAACAGTTCGACCAGCGCTTCGCGGCCCCGGGAGGCGAGCCATCGCGCCGCGATCTGGGCGCCGACGAAGCGCACGTCCTCGCGGGTGGGGCGGGCTCCGCCGGCGGCCTCGAACGCGGCGGCCGTGCGCCGGGAGACGTACGGCTTGAAGAACTCCAGGTCGAAGGTGCGCTGGCTGTCGACCTCCCAGAGCAACGGCTCGGCCTGGTTGCGGCCTTCGGGCGCCTCGACGCCCCAGAGGTGGACGCGGGCGCCGTAGCCCTGGGCCGCCTCGACCGCCGAGACCAGGTCCTCGTCGCCGCCGAGGAGGGCCGCGTCGCTGATCGCGCGGTGCCGCGCCAGTGACTCCAGGTCGGTCCGGATCAGCGAGTCGACGCCCTTCTGCTGGTTGTTGGCGTTCAGGTTGCCGAGGCGGACCTTGACGTCGGGCAGTTCGGCGATGACCTGCTGCTCGGCGGTGTGGATGCGGCGCCGGGCGCCGTCGTACCAGTACACGCGCAGCAGCCGGCTGTCCGCGAAGATCGTGCGCGCCTTGTCGATGAGGGCGTCGATCAGGCCCTCGGCGTCCAGGTCGAAGGCGCGGCGGTCCTCGGTCCCGGCGACCAGCCGGCCGGCGGCCGCGTACAGGTAGCCCGCGTCGACGAAGATCGCATGGGTCGAGGGCGTCTTGGCCACCTCGGCGAGCATGCGTTCCAGCAGCTCGTTCGTTCGGTCGATGCGGGCGCCGAGGGCGGCCAGGTCGTCGTTCATCGTCTCCATTGTCCCGGTGGTCACAGTGCGAACACAACCGGTCCCAGTGGGTCCCTCGCCCGTTCCCGCCGGGTCGCTTACCGGTCGGTAATTAGCCGTTCGAAAAATTTCCTTAGCGTAGGGAATGTTCGTAACAAGAGGAGCGTTGACTACGTACGACGCTGGATACACCAGACGTCACACCAAGTAGTTCTCCGCAGGAGGATGACCAGACGAAGGGAGAAGCCCATGCGCTTCGAAATCATGCGACTCGACGAGGTCGACGGCACCGCCGTGGACAGCACCGTCGTGGACGCCGCCTCCGTCAACCGGATCGTTCAGCAGGCCGCCGCCATCGGACAGCGCCTGTGGATCCGCCCGGCCGAGACCCAGGCCTCGTAGCCCGCAGGCGGGCATTCGCCACTCAAGCTTTCCGGGGGAGCCGAGCCGACGAGGGCTCAGCTCCCCCGGATCACCTGAGTGACGCCATTGATGATCTGCTGGACGGCGATCGCGGAGAGCATCATGCCCGCGAGCCGCGTCACCAGCACGACGCCGCCGTCCTTGATGACCCGGATGATCAGCAGCGAGTAACGCATCACCAGCCACAGCACCACGTGGATCGCGAGGATCGCGGACCACACCGAGAGCTGCGTGGTCACGCTGTCGGCCTTCTGCACGGCCAGGATCACGGACACGATCGCACCGGGCCCCGCCAGCAGCGGCATGCCCAGCGGTACGAGCGCCACGTTCACGTCCTTGGTCTGCTTCGGCTCGTCGGTCTTGCCGGTGAGCAGGTCCAGCGCGATCAGCAGGAGCAGCAGCCCGCCCGCGATCATCAGCGCGGGCACGGACACGTGCAGGTAGTTCAGGATCTGGTGGCTCAGGACGCCGAAGACGGCGATGACCCCGCCCGCCACACAGACGGCCTGGAAGGCCATCCGCCGCTGCACCTTGGCCGGCCGCCCGGCGGTCAGGGCGAGGAAGATCGGGGTGATCCCAGGGGGATCCATGATGACAAAAAGGGTCAGGAACAGAGAGCCGAAGACGGCGATGTCGAACATGGGGGAAGTACAGGCCTTGCAGGAAGAGGAACCACGGGCGTGAGGCGGTGCGAAACCGCAGGTGTGAGGCGGTACGGCGGGTCGGCCCCTCGGGGCCTCAGGCTCCGCCGGTGCCCGGCACGGGGAACGCGCCCGTCGCCCGCCGGGTGATCTCCCCGTACACCTCGGGGTCGGTGGTGTAGGCGCCCAGCGCCACGGTCTTGCGGCTGCCGTGGTAGTCCGAGGAGCCGGTGACCAGCAGCCCCAGCTCCTTCGCGAGGCCCCGCAGGCGGTCCCGGGCGTCGGGGTCGTGGTCCATGTGGTCGACCTCGATGCCGTCCAGACCGGCCTCGGCCATCTCCGCGATCCGGAACTCCGGCACGGTACGACCACGCTTGGCGGCGGCCGGGTGCGCGAACACGCAGACCCCGCCCGCGGCCTTGACCAGCCGGATCGCCTCGAAGGGGTCGGTCTCGTGCTTCTCCACGAAGGCGCGCCCGCCGTCGGCCAGCCACTCCTCGGTGAACGCGTCGCTCACCGTCGGCACGACACCCAGCTCGACCAGCGCCGAGGCGACATGCGGGCGCCCCACCGAGCCACCGGCGGCGATCCGCTCGACCCGCTCCCAGGTGACCGGCACGCCCAGCGCGTTCAGCTTGGCGACCATCCCCTTGGCCCGCGGCACCCGGTCGTCCCGGACCAGCTCACGCTCCGCGAGCAGAGCCGGCTCCTCGGGGTCGAACAGGTAGGCCAACATGTGCATCGAGACGCCGTCGACCCGGCAGGACAACTCGGCCCCGGTGACCAGCGTCAGCCCCTCGGGCAACGCACCGATGGCCTCGCCGTACCCCCGCGTGGTGTCGTGATCGGTCAGCGCGACGACGTCCAGCCCGGCAGCGGCAGCGTTCCGCACCAGCTCAGCGGGTGTGTCCGTACCGTCGGAAGCGGTGGAGTGACAGTGCAGATCAATGCGCACGACAACTCCAGGGCGACGACGGAAGCAAGGGGACACCTAAGGATAGCGGTGTTTTCCACCCCGCCTGTCACACCCGAAACCACTTGGCGCCCCCTACTGCAACGCCCCAGGGGCGCGGGGAACTGCGCGACAAGCCACAACGCACCCGCAGCCGCCCACGGAGCGCACCCGGCACCCCAGTGGGCGTCACGGCCGAAGCAAGCGCGGCGACAACGCTCCGCAGGGCACCAGGTCCAACTCCGCGCCCGCGTCCCGCAAGTCGGTCAGCACCAGCTCGTCGTACATGAGCAGACCGGACTGCTCGGGCCACATCACCGCCCACAGCCACATCCCGAGCGCCTCGCCGGCGAAGACGGCACGGTCGTCGGGGGTGCGGTAGACGTGCCAGAGCGGGGTGGGGCGGCCCGCGGCCAGCACCTTGGCCTCCGGCGGCTTCTCCACGTTCATGTACGACCCCGGGTCCGGGCCGTCGATGCCGGCGTAGTGCGCGCCGAGGCCGACGCCCAGCTCCTCGGCGATCAGGATCAGCTCACCGGGGCCGCCGAGGGGTCCGGGGCCCGAACAGGCCACCGCGGTCGCCCGGCCGCCACTGCGGTCGTCACCGGCGTACGTCACACCCGTGAACAGCCAGCCGACCGGCAGCGGCCACGGCATCCACACCGGCACCTGCGTGCGGTGCACCACGACGTTGAGCGCCTCGACGCTGGGCGGGATCACGGGCTGCAACGGATACACCGTGCCGTGCACATCGCACTGCCACGCATCGGCGAAGAGTCCGGGAGCCCTGACCCGGCCACCGCACCTCGGGCAACTGGGTTCGCCCCTCATAGGGCTCCACGGTCCTACCCCTGCCCGCCCACGTCAAGGACGATCACCCGTCCGGACGGAAGAGCCGTCCCCCTGCCCCGCCGGCCAGGATGGATGCATCTTGCATTAATTAGCCGAGCTAACTTACTATGTGCATAACCCAACTATCTCGTGAGGACGGGAGAAGCACATGGACCCCTTCGACGCGGGAGCCGGCGGCCTCCTGCGACAGCCCAAGGCGGTCTGGGCCACGGCCGGCGCATCCGTCGTCGCCTTCATGGGCATCGGCCTCGTCGACCCGATCCTGCCGTCGATCGCGCAGGGCCTGCACGCCACCGCCAGCCAGGTGTCCCTGCTCTTCACCTCGTACTTCCTGATCACCGCCGTCGCGATGCTGCTGACCGGCTTCGTCTCCAGCCGCATCGGCGGCCGCAAGACCCTGCTGCTCGGTCTCGCCTTCGTGGTCGTCTTCGCGGGCCTGGCCGGCACCTCCGGCTCGGTCGGTCAGCTCGTCGGGTTCCGGGCCGGCTGGGGGCTCGGCAACGCGCTCTTCGTCTCCACCGCCCTCGCCGTCATCGTCGGCGCGGCGGCCGGCGGCAGCGCGGCGGCGATCCTGCTGTACGAGTCCGCGCTCGGCCTCGGCATGGCCTGCGGCCCGCTGCTCGGCGCGGTCCTCGGCAACGTCAGCTGGCGCTACCCCTTCTTCGGCACGGCCACGCTGATGGCGATCGGCTTCCTGTGCATCACGGCGTTCCTGAAGGAGCAGCCGAAGCCGGCCCGGAAGACCTCCGTCCTCGACCCGCTCAAGGCGCTCGGCCACGGCGGCCTGGCCTCGGCGGCGGTCTCGGCGTTCTTCTACAACTACACGTTCTTCACCGTGCTGGCCTTCACGCCGTTCGTGCTGAACATGACGCCGTACCGCTCGGGCGCGGTCTTCTTCGCCTGGGGTGTGCTGCTCGCCGTCTTCTCGGTGATCGTCGCCCCGCGCATGCAGGCCCGGTTCGGCTCGCTGAAGGTGCTCGGCGGCTCGCTGGTGCTGCTCGCGGCGGATGTGCTCGTGCTCGGCTACGGCAGTCACACGACGGCCGTCGTCTGCACGATCCTGTCCGGTGCCTTCATCGGCGTGAACAACACCGTCTACACCGAGCTGGCCCTCGGGGTGTCGGACGCCCCGCGCCCGGTGGCGAGCGCGGGCTACAACTTCGTCCGGTGGTTCGCCGCCGCCGCGGCGCCCTACTTCGCGCCGAAGATCGAGGAGTGGACCGACATCCACATCCCGTTCGTGGTCGCGGCCGTCACGGCGGTGCTGGGCGCGCTCGTGGTCGCCGTACGACGCAGGGCCCTCGTGCACGAGGCGGAGGAGCTGGAGCCGAAGCACGCCACCGAGGACGGCGTCGGCGTCTTCACCAACTGACCGAATCCCGCCTTGTGTTGGTGACATCGGTCACTCGCGGCCGGCGTGGTGTCAGTCCAGCGGGACGGACCGGCGGGCGGGGTCCCTCAGGTCCGTCCCGTTCGCGAGCCAGCGCTCCTGGAGGGCCTGGGCGCCGTGCACCCGCTTCCAGGCGGCCTCGTTCGGGGTCATCGGCAGCAGCGGCAGGAACCGTACGGGGTCCATCGGGGCGTCCAGTTCCAGGTCCTCCACCAGCCCGCCGGGCTCGCCCACCAGCACCGAGGTGAAGGGGGCGCCGGGCCACAGCGGCTCGCCCACGTCGAGCGAGGCACCCGGGGTCACCACCAGGCCCTCGACCTGCGGAGTCGCGGCCAGCACGGCGAGCGGGCGGAGCACCTTGTCGGTGTCGGCGAGGCCCGCGCGGACGGACAGGACGAGTTCGGCGCGGGGGCCCTTGACCGGGTCGGCGAGCGTCGCCGTGGGGTCCGTCATGGGGTGCTGGGACATGCCGAGGGTGGCGTACCGGACGACGTCCCCCTCCTGGAAGCGGAGCACCTCGACGCGGTCCGCGCCGAGGAAGGTGACCGCGGCGCGGGCGTCCGGTTCGCCCAGCGCGGTGGTCAACCGGGCCTCGACCAGAGGAAGAACATCAGCCATGCGCTGAGCATAGAACTCGTCAGCAGCGGGCAAAGCGGCGCCTTGACAGTACGGGCGGCTGGTACTCTGAGCCGGTGGTTCGGGGCCAGCACGCCGAAGCGTGCTATCGGGTCCCGACGCCGATGAGACTCCCTTACGAGGGACCGGCCGGAGGAGGTGGGGCTGTCATGGATCGAAGTCGACCGTGCAGTACCACTCGCTCTTCCGGCTGCTGATGTAGTTACCGGCTGGCCGCCGCCTTCCCTTGCGCTTCGTCGTTCGGAAGAGCACTTCGTTTCGCTTTGCCTGATCTGTCTGACCTGAATCAGTTCTGCGTCAGCAGCGAAGTCGCCACCGTGACGGTGCGGTGCTCCCCGCTTTGTGGACGTGCCAAACACACGCACACAGGACGTCCCCATTCCGGGTAGTTCCACCCGTCGCCGCGTGCCCTCGCTGCCCGCCCGCGAAGGAGCCTGCCCATGTCGATGATCCGCGACCTGCGCGCCGTGGTCCGCCCGTCGTCCCGTGTCTCGCTGCGCAAGGACACGAGCACGTCGTACGACACCACGCGCGCCCCCGGCACGCCCTCCGCCGTCGTCGACTGCGCCGTCTACCGCGACGGCGCCCGTGTGCAGAGCCCGGCGCCGCTCAGCCCGCACGAGGCCATGCGGCTGGTGCGCCGCGACGGCGGCTTCGTCTGGATCGGGCTGCACGAGCCGACCGAGGCCGAATTCGCCGGTATCGCGAGCGAGTTCGGACTCCACCCGCTGGCCGTCGAGGACGCGGTCCAGGCGCACCAGCGGCCCAAGCTGGAGCGGTACGACGACTCGCTGTTCACCGTCTTCAAGACCATCCACTACGTCGAGCACGACCGGCTCACCGCCAACAGCGAGGTCGTGGAGACCGGCGAGGTGATGTGCTTCACCGGCCGGGACTTCTTCATCACCGTCCGGCACGGCGGCCAGGGTTCGCTGCGCGCCCTGCGGCACCGCCTCCAGGACGACCCGGAGCTGCTCGCCAAGGGCCCCTCGGCCGTGCTGCACGCCATCGCCGACCATGTCGTGGACGGCTACATCGCGGTCGCCGACGCGGTGCAGGACGACATCGACGAGGTGGAGACCGAGGTCTTCTCGCCCGGCCGCCGGGGCGGGGTCTCGCGCGGTGTGGACTCGGCTCGGATCTACCAACTCAAGCGTGAGGTACTGGAGTTCAAGCGGGCGGTGGCGCCGCTGCTGCGGCCCATGCAGCTGCTGAGCGAGCGGCCGATGCGGCTGATCGACCCGGACATCCAGAAGTACTTCCGGGACGTCGCCGACCACCTCGCCCGGGTCCAGGAGCAGGTGCTCGGCTTCGACGAACTGCTCAACTCCATCCTCCAGGCCAACCTCGCGCAGGCCTCCGTCGCGCAGAACGAGGACATGCGCAAGATCACCGCATGGGCGGCCATCATCGCCGTACCGACGATGGTGTGCGGGGTGTACGGCATGAACTTCCAGTACATGCCGGAGCTGCACTGGAAGTACGGCTACCCGGTGATCATGGGCATCACGGCCGCGCTGTGTCTGGGCATCCACCGCACGCTGAAGCGCAACGGCTGGTTGTGAGCGGGCCGGCACGGCCTGGTTAGGCTGGGGCGCATGACAAGCGAGCTGCTCGACCGGGCCCTCATCGAGGAGGCCGCGAAGAAGTCCGGCCTGATCTGGGTCAGGGGCGCCGGGGCCCCGGCCGCGCGTGCGCTGTGGCATGTGTGGCACGAGGGCTCGGTGTGCGTGGTCGGTGACGGGCCCGGTGAGCAGCCCCTGGAGGGGCTGACCGACGGGGGCTCCGCCGAGGTGAGCGTGCGCAGCAAGGACAAGGGCGGCCGGCTGGTGACGTTCGCGGCGACCGTGTCCGAGCTGCCGTCCGGCTCGCCGGAGTGGGAGGCGGCCGTCGCCGAACTCAAGGGCAAGCGACTGAACGCCCCCGACGGCGAGCGGATGCCGGCCCGCTGGGCCCGCGAGTGCCGGGTGCTCCGCCTGGTGCCGACGGGCTCGGTGGCACCGCTGCCGGCCGACAACCTCGCGGAACGCCCGGTGGCGACTGTGGCGACCACCCGCGGACCGGTACCGGCGGGCCTGCCGAAGCTCCTGATGAAGCGCGGGAAGAAGAAACAAGCGCCGAGGGGCTGAGCGGGGTCCGGCACCGCCGATCACCGCCGTCGTGGCTGATCGCCGTAGCGGCGGGCAAGGGAACAGCGGCCTGGAACGGAAGCCGCCGGGAGAGTCCCGCCGCAACGGCTCAGCCCCCGCGGCGGGTCCGGCGGTGCCGGACCACCCCGGCCGGACGGCCGCCTACGACGTCGGCAGCTGTCTGCCGTAGTCCACCGTTTCCGACTTGGCCGGTTCCTCGACGGTGAAGTTCTTGCCCCAGTCGGAGAAGCGGAGCGTGCCCGCGTCGCCGGCGCGGACCAGGCGCAGGGGATAGGGCGTGCCCTGGAGCGACACGTCCAGCGTGCCGCCGGAGCCCTTGTCGCCGGTGATGCGGATCGTGCGGGTACCCGCCCCGTCGGTGTGGTGGCCGTCCGTCGCCAACGTGCCGTGCAGCGTCAGCAGACCGTCGAGGAGGACGTCCTTGTCCGTGAAACCGCTGAACTTCTTGTACGAGGGATCTGCCTGCGGCACCTTCACGTACTTGCCGTCCAGCTTGCCCGTGGCGCCGTCGCTGCCGTCGGCGTGGTTCCAGAAGTCCGCGTCGGCCTTGAGATACAGCTCCTCGCCGACCCGCAGTAGCTTGAAGGTCGCCCCCTGCGAGGTCACCGACCCGGTCCCGCCGGCGTCCTTGAGCCGCATGTCCAGCTGGTACGTACGGCCACTGGTGACCACCGTCCCGGCCAGCCGCACGGCCGACGCCGCCTCGGCGGCCGCCCGCGTCTTCGCCTGGATCTTCGCGGCGGGCAGCTTGCCCACCCCGTTGGTGCCCGCGTCCGGATCGTCGCCGCCGCACCCCGACAGCGCCATCGCTCCCGTCACGGCCAGTGCGCAGGTCGCGGTCAGCAACGCGGTCCGGCGGGTACGGCTCCGGGGCATCGCAGTCACAGGTGAGGTCGCCTTTCTGACGGTTCCTGAGCGGCGTACCGCAGCGTACCGGTGCCCCGCCCGCCCGGCGGAGCCAGTCCGTCCGGACCCCCCACCAGGGCGTATCCGAGCGGTACGGGCTAGCCTGAAGCGCACCCGCGCGGGCAAATCCGAGCAAATTCCACCCACAGCAGTCCTCAGCGACTCCCAGGCACATTCCCAGCGATTCCCAGGCAAAGGAAGCAGAGCCATGGCAGCCGGCGCCCCCCGGATCTTCGTCTCGCACCTCGCCGGGGTTCCCGTCTTCGATCCGACCGGCGACCAGGTGGGTCGCGTACGCGATCTGGTCGTCATGCTGCGCGTCGGGCGACGGCCCCCGCGCGTCCTCGGGCTGGTCGTCGAGCTGTCCACCCGGCGCCGTATCTTCCTGCCCATGACCCGGGTCACCGGCATCGAGTCCGGCCAGGTCATCACCACCGGCGTGGTCAACGTCCGCCGCTTCGAGCAGCGGCCCACCGAGCGGCTGGTCTTCGGCGAGCTGCTGGACCGGCGCGTGACGCTGGTGGAGACCGGCGAGGAGGTCACCGTCCTCGACGTCTCCGTGCAGCAGCTGCCCGCCCGCCGGGACTGGGAGGTCGACCGCGTCTTCCTGCGCAAGGGCCGCAAGGGCGGCGCCTTCCGGCGGGCGAAGGGCGAGACGCTGACCGCCGAGTGGTCGGCCGTCACCGGGTTCTCCCTGGAGGAGCACGGGCAGGGCGCCGAGAGCCTGCTCGCCACCTTCGAGCAGCTGCGCCCCGCCGACCTCGCCAACGTCCTGCACCATCTCTCCCCGAAACGGCGGGCCGAGGTCGCCGCCGCCCTGGACGACGACCGGCTCGCCGACGTGCTCGAAGAGCTGCCGGAGGACGACCAGATCGAGATCCTCGGCAAGCTGAAGGAGGAGCGCGCGGCGGACGTCCTGGAGGCGATGGACCCGGACGACGCGGCCGACCTGCTCTCGGAACTGCCCGAGGAGGACAAGGAGCGGCTGCTGAGCCTGATGCAGCCGTCCGACGCGGCCGACATGCGCCGCCTGATGTCGTACGAGGAGCACACGGCCGGCGGTCTGATGACGACGGAACCGATCGTGCTGCGGCCCGACGCCACCGTCGCCGACGCGCTCGCCCGGGTCCGCAACCCGGACCTGTCCCCCGCCCTCGCCGCCCAGGTCTACGTCTGCCGCCCGCCCGACGAGACCCCGACCGGCAAGTACCTGGGCACCGTCCACTTCCAGCGGCTGCTGCGCGACCCGCCGTACACCCTGGTCAGCTCGCTCGTGGACGACGATCTGCAAACGCTGTCCCCGGACGCCGGCCTGCACGTCATCGCCGGGTTCTTCGCCACGTACGACATGGTGGCGGCGCCCGTGGTGGACGAGTCCGGGTCGCTGCTCGGCGCGGTGACCGTGGACGACGTACTGGACCACATGCTGCCCGAGGACTGGCGGGAGACGGAGTTCCACCTCGAAGAGGGGCTCGATCAAGGAGAGGGGGCGGCCACGCATGGCTCCTGAGCGCGAGACCGCGACCCGCGAGCGCCATCCGGCGGGCGCCACGGCCGCCGGCCGGCCCCGGGCCCGGCTGGACCAGCCGCGCGCGCCGCGCCGCCGGATTCTGCCCGAGTGGGACCCGGAGGCCTTCGGCCGGCTGTCGGAGAAGATCGCCCGGTTCCTGGGCACCGGGCGCTTCATCGTCTGGATGACGGTCGTCATCATCGTGTGGGTGGTGTGGAACGTCGCCGCGCCCCGCCATCTGCGCTTCGACGAGTACCCGTTCATCTTCCTGACCCTGATGCTGTCCCTTCAGGCGTCCTACGCGGCCCCGCTGATCCTGCTCGCGCAGAACAGGCAGGACGACCGCGACCGCGTCAACCTGGAGCAGGACCGCAAGCAGAACGAGCGGTCCATCGCCGACACCGAGTACCTGACCCGGGAGATCGCCGCCCTGCGCACGGGCCTGGGCGAGGTGGCCACCCGCGACTGGATCCGCTCGGAGCTCCAGGACGTGGTCAAGGAACTGGAGGAGCGCCGCCGCCACGACGGACACCCAGGTCACGTCGTATTCCCGGCGGAACGGGCGGAACGCCCGCCGGGACGTGACACAGAAGACCGCTGAGGGGCATCCCGGACGCCCCTCGGCGCGCCGTACCATCGTCCTTATGGCTACGGAAGACGCGGTGCGCGAGGCACTGGCGACGGTGAACGACCCCGAGATCAACCGCCCGATCACCGAACTCGGGATGGTCAAATCGGTGGAGATCGGCGCGGACGGAGCGGTCGCGGTCACCGTGTATCTGACGGTGTCCGGCTGCCCGATGCGCGACACCATCACGCAGCGCGTCACGGAGGC
Source organism: Streptomyces sp. NPDC029138 (assembly GCF_055564375.1). Taxonomy (NCBI): domain Bacteria; kingdom Bacillati; phylum Actinomycetota; class Actinomycetes; order Kitasatosporales; family Streptomycetaceae; genus Streptomyces; species Streptomyces sp. NPDC029138. The sequence continues at coordinate 33,238 of NZ_JBVHWM010000063.1, read as the reverse complement.
GGTCTCCCGGGTCGAGGGCGTGACCCGCGTCGACGTCACCCTGGACGTGATGAGCGACGAGCAGCGCAAGGAGCTGGCGACGGCCCTGCGCGGCGGCCAGGCCGAGCGCGAGATCCCCTTCGCCAAGCCGGGCAACCTCACCCGGGTCTACGCGGTCGCGTCCGGCAAGGGCGGCGTCGGCAAGTCCTCGGTGACCGTGAACCTGGCGGCGTCGATGGCCGCCGACGGCCTGAAGGTCGGTGTCGTCGACGCCGACATCTACGGCCACAGCGTGCCGCGCATGCTGGGCGCCGACGGCCGGCCCACCCAGGTCGAGAACATGATCATGCCGCCGTCCGCGAACGGCGTGAAGGTCATCTCCATCGGCATGTTCACCCCGGGCAACGCACCGGTCGTCTGGCGCGGCCCGATGCTGCACCGCGCCCTCCAGCAGTTCCTGGCCGACGTCTACTGGGGCGACCTGGACGTCCTGCTCCTGGACCTCCCGCCCGGCACCGGTGACATCGCGATCTCCGTGGCCCAGCTGATCCCGAACGCCGAGATCCTGGTCGTGACGACCCCGCAGCAGGCGGCGGCCGAGGTGGCCGAGCGCGCCGGTTCCATCGCCGTACAGACCCACCAGAAGATCGTCGGCGTGGTCGAGAACATGTCCGGCCTGCCCTGCCCGCACTGCGGCGAGATGGTCGACGTCTTCGGCACGGGCGGCGGCCAGCTGGTCGCCGACGGCCTCACCCGCACCACGGGTGCGACGGTCCCGGTTCTCGGCAACATCCCGATCGACGTCCGCCTCCGCGAGGGCGGCGACGAGGGCAAGCCGGTGGTCCTGACCGACCCGGACTCCCCGGCGGGCTCCGCGCTACGCGCGATCGCCGGGAAGCTGGGGGGGCGGCAGCGGGGGTTGTCGGGGTTGTCGCTGGGGATCACGCCGAAGAACAAGTTCTAGGTCTGCCACGACGAAGGGGCGCCGTCTTCACGGACGGCGCCCCTTCGTCGTACCCGCCGCGCTCAACGATCGTCGCGGTCGTCCGCGCGCCCCGGGCAGAGATCGAGCGTGGTGCACAGCATGATCTCCTGACAGGAGCCGCCCTCGGGCCCCGCGCCCGGCTCGCGGCCTGCATGCGGCACGAACCGCCATTGCGATGCCTTGGCGTGCTGGGTCCTGTCCGCCTTCTCGACGTGGGCGTGCAGCGTGCGAGCCACGGGGTCGTTCGTCTCCACCAGCACTTCGCCGGCGCGGACCGGGAAGTGGTCGTGCAACAGGCAGAGGCCGAAACGGTTGAGATTCCCGTGCTTGGCCAGCACCGCCACCACATCCCGGACGAACTCGGCGTCCTGGGGCCCCAGTCCTTCGGCTTCCTCGAATGGGGGAAGCGGATTCCGCGGGACGCCCGTTTCGGTGTCGGTCATGGGTCCTCCGTCAATCGACTGACGGTCACCAACTCCCATTGTCGGACGCCGAACCCGCCCCCGCAAATGCCGCTGGCACCCCCAAGCAGGTGCGTGTCAGCGATCCGCCGTGTGTCCGAGCATGGCATGTACAACGCTTTGTCTACATTCGCCGGGGACGTGGAGAGGTGTCGGTCCTATGGCGATGACTCGGTGGTGGCGGCTGCTGCCACTCCTGGTGCTGGTGGCATGTGTATGGGGATGCGGTCCGGCTCAGGCACGACAGCGGGATGCCGGTACTGACTGTCTGTCGGACGGCCTCAAGGGAAGTACGGTCAAGGCCACATTGCGGTTGGAGCATCACAAGCGCTCAACTCCCTGGATCACCTCCGACATGACGGTGTGGGTGCCGAGACAGTGGCCACTCGCCAGACATCTGACATTCGGTGAGAAGTCTCAGCAGTACCGCCAGGCGATGCGATGCCTGCTGCTCGGGGACGAGGCCCCCGGTGCACGGAACGAATGGCGCCCACATGACCCCGAGGTGACCGCCACCGATACCTCGGTCAAGGTGCACTACGCCGCACAGAACTGGATCACCTCGGAAAACCCCGTCCTCGTGGGCCCTTGGGAGATCATCCCCACCGGGAGGACATGGATGGTCTATCTGTGGCCGCCGACGCTTCAGACCATCCGGTGGCAGGAGATCGAGGCCGATCTAGGTGGCCTCAATTTCAACGACCTCGCGGAACGGGCGTCGTCCTCCACCGGTAACGGCCTGGTGTGGAGGAACAAGCTGCCCGAAGAAGTACAGGTGGAGGTCGATCCGCCCTGGCAGCGCTGGGTGCCGGTGAGATTCAGTCAGTCACTCTGGATCACCGCGGGCATCGCCTCATGGTGGGTTTGCGCCTCGGCCCTGATCGCCTGGGCCGCAATTCGTGCCAAGCGCGCCGAAACAGCCGCTGCGCGCGAGACGGCACGGCAACCCGCGGAGGGGGAGACGGCTCAGCGATCGACGGCGGACGTCGCGAAAGCCGACGCCGAGCACGAGGTGAGCCCCACGCGCATGCTGCTGGAGTGGGCCGGGCTCAGCGCGGGGGTCGCCTTGGCACTTCTCCTGATCCTCCCGCAGCAGGATCTTTCCCCCCGGTCGAACGCCCTTCTCTGCATCCCTGCGGGCCTGATCCTGATCTTCGCCGCCCGCCCCTGGATCCTGAGCACGTCACGCACCTCACCTGGCGCCGCACCGGATGAACCGGCCCGGCCCGGAGGCATCCGACGCCGGCAGGCATGCGCTGTCATGGTGACCGCGTGTGCGGCCGCGGGCATCGGCCTGCTGGTGATCCTGGCCCACAATGCCTTCGGGCTACCGGAGAATCTGAGGCCGAGGATGACGACCGGCCTCAGTCGCACCGGGCTTTCCCTGCTGGGACTGATGACTGTGTGGCTGTGGTTGACCGCCATGGTTGCCTGGGGCTGGCGCTTCGCGCGCGAAGGAGGATTGCTCCGCGAGCGCTGGACCAAGCAGTGGGACGAGGCCCCGCTCCCATGCGTGGCCATCGTCGGAAGCCTGCTGCTCGCCGTCGCCTCGGCACTGCTCACCTGCGCCTGGTGGATGAACAAACGACGGTGGGAGCGCGTCAACTGGCTCGTCGAGCAAAAAGACCCTTCTGCTTACAACGCATCCCTGAGTAATACGCTGGAGAATTTCTTCTACACCGACCTGAGATGGATTTTCGCCTACAGTTGGGTATTGACAGGGGTTGCCCTGCTGTCCCTGCTGCGCTTTCGCAACAGACCGCCCCGAGCACATGGCCGCCGTAGGCACGAGCGATTCTCCCTGGGGCCGAGCAAGCCGGACCGCCTGCTGACCGTCTCCTTGTTCGCCTTCTTCGTCGGCATTCGGGCCGCCAAGTTCGCAGGCGCCAGCGCCCTGTACGGCATCTGGCTGGGGTTGAACATCGTCGCCCTCTACGCCGTTCTCGCCCTGGGGCGTCGGTGGTCCGTGCTGAACCGGATGGGGAAGCGCTTCTGCGCAGTGAGGCTAGGCACCGAGCAGGACCAGAGCAAATTGCTGGAGAAAGCCCACCAGTACCGTAATCTGAACCATCAGATGCACTTGTTGGATCGCGGGCGTGCCAACGGGGTGACCTGCGAGCAGTTGGAGGAAAAACTGCGCCAACTGCGTCAGTGGCTGGTAACCGCATGCGAAGGAGCCCCACCGCAGCACATTTCGGTGCTGGACATCGCCCTTGCCTGGGGACCGGAGGGACGCTGGTGGTCCAATGCGGTTCGCGCGGGGCGGCTGGCCTTCTGGTTCGGAGCGCCGGCCACCGCGCTGCTTCTCTACTACGAGGCACAGGATCCGTATGGGCGGCAGCAGATCCTGTCCTCCCCCATCGGCCTTCCGGAGTTCGTCGCGGACCTGGTCCTCTACCAGATGGCATGGACGGTCGCCGGTTTCACGCTCGGGGCACTGTGGCGTCTGCTGCCCGGACGCCGTAGCCAGGTGCGGGCCTGGCTCCTCACCGCCGCCTACGGCTTTCCCGCGGTGCTGGCCGCTTTGCTCATCCACGTCATGGACACAGACGCGCGCCAACTCCTCCTGTACGCCGCACTCCTTCTCGTCGTCCTGACACTCACCAGCATCTGGATGGACCTGGCGACGTTCCGGGAGGAACGGCAGTACTGGCCCAGCGGTTTCGCCCTGCTGCTGTCCGTCTACCAGCTGCGCGGCTTGTCCGTAGGGATCACCTGGCTCGTGGCTCAGGTCGCGGCCATCGTAACGATCTTCACCAACCTGACACATTGAACCGACGGCCGGCCGGGCCCGGGCGGCCACCACATCCGGGCCCCGCTCCTCACGCGTACGCGGCGACGTCCTTGATCACCGCGAACCCGAGGCCGTACGCGCTCATCCCCCGTCCGTACGCGCCCAGGTGGACGCCCGTCTCCGTGGTGCCGGCCAGTACCCAGCCGTACTCGGACTCGCGGTAGTGGAACGAGGCCGCCACGCCGTCCACCGGAAGGGACAGCTTGGACCACTCCGGGCCGTCGAGGTCGTCGGCCAGGGCCCACGCCGTCTCCGTCTGCTGGTCCAGCCAGTCGTCCCGCAGGCTGTGGTCCATCTGCCCGGGCCAGGTGAACGACAGCAGCCCCACCCCGGCCAGCCACGCCGCCGAGGACACCGACGTCGCCTCCAGCAGCCCCGTGCCGTCGGCGCTCCGCCGGGACGGCTGCGCGGCGACGGTGACGACGACCGCGAACTTCTCCCGCGGCTCCCCGGCGGAGCCGGTCTCGCTCCGCACCGAGGGCTCGTCGCCGTGCCCGATCGAACCGTGCTCCACGGCGCCGTCGGCGGCCGTGCCGACCTGCATCAGCCAGCGCGGCCCCGTGAACGCCTCGTCGAGCCCGTACCACGGGAAGGGCGCCCTCAGGTAACCGTCGACCGTACGCCGGGCGGAGGGGAGTTGCTGTCCGCCCTCCGCGGCCGGCACCTGCGCGCCCACCCGACTCGTCGTCTCCATCTGCCCGGACGCCTCCTCGCTCTCGTCGGACCGGGGTGGCCCGCCCCCCTTCGGGCGTACGCGGCCGGTCCGCACAACAACTCGGCAGCATATCCACACCGCTGAAGGCGGCAGGGCAGGCGCTGGATGCGTGGGTCGCACGAACGGCCTGTTCGGCCGTGTGCGACGGGTGCCCGCTATGAAACGCGTCACGTGAGCGGCGTACGCCCGCGTGCGCGTGTCGGTATGAAGAAGCGCCGGCGGGGGCGCTTACGTGGCGTCCGCGTCGAAGGGCGGGCGCTCGTCGTCCCCGGGCGTCTCGGGCTTCTTGGTCATGTCGACGCGCCCACCGGAGGACGACGAGGGCGACGAGGAAGAGGACGACGAAGAGGACGAGGAGGGCGAAACGTCGCGGCTGTGGACCGCGTCCGTGACCTCCGCCATCTCCTTCTTCAGATCGAACCCGTTGCGGATCTCCTTCAGCCCCAGCTCGTCGTTGTCCAGCTGCTTGCGGATGAACGTCTTGGGGTTGAGATCCTCGAACTCGAAGTCCTTGAACTCGGGACCCAGTTCGTTACGGATGTCCTCCTTCGCGCTCTCCGAGAACTCGCGGATCTTCCGGATCGTGCGCATCACGTCCTGGATGACCTTCGGGAGCTTGTCCGGACCGAAGACGAGCACGGCGAGCACGATGATCGTCACCAGCTCCAGTGGTCCTATGTCATTGAACACCTGACGCTCCTTGCGATGTCCTCGGTCGCTCAACGGTACCCGGCGTTCCTGTCCGACCGGTACCGTCCCGAGGTGAGACTTCTGTCAGTCCTGCTCCGACGCGCCCAGCACGAGTGACACCTCCCGCTCGGTGCCGTCGCGGTCGACCGTCAGCCGCAGCCGGTCCCCCGGCCGGTGCGCGCGGATCTTGACGATCAGCTCCTCACCGTTGTGGACGCGCTCACCGCCGGCCTCGGTGATGACGTCGCCCGCCCTGAGCCCGGCCCGCTCGCCGGGGCCGCCCCGGGTGACGGCGGGACCGCCGCTCGCGCTCTTGCTGTCGATACGGGCGCCGTCGCCGGCGTACCCCATGTCGAGGGTGACGCCGATCACGGGGTGCGTGGCGCGGCCGTCGTTGATCAGTTCCTCGGCGACGCGCTTGGCCTGGTTGACGGGTATGGCGAAGCCGAGGCCGATGGAGCCGGCCTGGCCCCCGTCGGAGTCGGAACCGCCGTCGGCGGAGCGGATGGCGGAGTTGATGCCGATGACCTGCGCCCGCGAGTCGAGCAGGGGACCGCCGGAGTTGCCCGGGTTGATGGGGGCGTCGGTCTGGAGCGCGTCGACGTACGACACATCGCTGCCGTCGCTCTTCTCCCCGCCGGCCGTGATGGGCCGTTCCTTGGCGCTGATGATCCCGGAGGTGACCGTGTTGGCGAGGTCGAAGGGGGCGCCGATGGCGACGACCGGGTCGCCGACCTTGACGTCGTCGGAGTCGCCGAGGGGCAGCGGGGTGAGTCCGTGGACGCCGCGCACCTGGACCACGGCGAGGTCGTAGCCGCTGTCCCGGCCGACGACCTTGGCCTTGACGGTGTCGCCGCTGCTGAACGTCACGGATATCTCGCCGCCCGTCCCGGCGGGCTCGACCACGTGGTTGTTGGTGAGGATGTGCCCCTCGGTGTCGAGTACGAAGCCGGTGCCGGTGCCCGCCTGGTCGGCCCCTCGGACGTGCAGCGTGACCACGCTGGGCAGGGCGCGGGCGGCGATCCCGGCCACGCTGTCCGGCGCCCGGCCCGCCGGCACGCTCCCGGCCTGCGGCAGCCGTACGTCGTCGCCGAGGCCCTCGCGCTGGACATAGGCGCCGGCGGCTCCGCCGACGCCCGCGGAGAGCAGGGCGACGACCAGGGTCCACACGAACAGCAGCCGCCTCCCGCGCTTGGTGCGCTGCTCCTCCGTCAGCACCTTGGCACCGGTCTGCTGCAACGGCCCCGGGGCGAGCACCTGCTCCTTGGCGGAACCGGCGGCCCAGGGGTCGTAGCGGCTCCAGGGGTCGGCGACCTGTGGGGTGGGGTCGACGGGGGCGGGGGCGGTGCCGGGGGCGCTGCCAAGGGCGGTGCCGGGAGGTGCGGGGGCGGTGGGTGCCGGTGCCGGTACGGGCGCGGCCGGCGGTGCCGGTGCCGGAGCGGGTACGTGGGGCGCGGATGTGGAACGTCCGGGCGCGGAGGGCGCGGGCGCCGTTCCGGGGGCCGTGGCTGCCCGCATGGGCGCCGTGGGCACGGCCATCGGCGGAGCCGTCGGCGCGGCTACGGCCGTCCCGTGCGCCGGGGTCGCCGCCGGATGCTGCACCGGCGGCGCGGGTGCCCAGGGGCCGGGTTCGCCGTACGGCGGGGTGCTGTACGGGTCGGGGTCGTGCAGCGGCCTGGGCCGCTCGGCGGGCGCAGCCCAGGCGGTCTCCCCGGTCGACGCCACGGCGTCTTCCGAGGTACCTCCTCCTCCGGCACCTCCCCGGACGTCTCGACCGGTGTGTCCGCCCGCGTCCGCCCCGAGGATCTCCCCTCCGTCCGCGTCGGCAGGCAGCCGCGTCGGCTTGGCCAGTTCGAAGTCGCCGTCGGCCCCGGTGGCTTCCGGTACGGCGCCCTCGACGGGCTCGATCCGGTCGGCCGGTGTCACCCCCGCCGCCCCCTTCGGTCCGTCCACCGGCGGAACACGGTTCCCCTCGTTCATGCTCTCCCCACGGCTGGGCCGCGACCGCGGGCTGCCGCGGCCATGGAACGTCGTCCACCGCCCCCGGGTCGTCGCCGCGGGGGCGGTCTCACAGGATTCAACCAGGTTCGCGGGCCGGGGCGCAGTGGCCGGTCAGCGCGACCGGTGGGGCACGGCGGGAGCGGCCGGAGAAGCCGGAGAGGCTGAGGGAGTCGAGGGAGTGGAGGGAGCGGGGGTGGTGTCGGGGACGGGGGCGGACAGCAGGCCGGAGCCGACGACTCCGGAGGTCGAGGGCCAGTCGGCGAGCGGCAGGGCCACGGTCTCGTCGAGCGGGCGTATCAGTGGGGAGACGGCGGCGACACCGGCCAGCATGGGCGCGGCCACGGCGCGCACCGGCCCGGTCCGGTCCTGCCCGGCGGCGGGGGGCGGCACTCCGGGCAGCAGCGGTGCGGACAGGGTCGTCGGCGCGGCCGGGGCCGGGGCGAGCAGCGCACCGCCCTGGGCGAGCAGCGGCCCCACCGGGCGGCGGCGCTGACTGTCCGGCGTGGCCGCGCCTGAGCCCGCGCCGGTGCCGGCCGAGCGGGCCGGGATCACATTGCTGCCGGTGCCCGAGCCGCCGCGGGCGTCCGTGGTCAGGTCGCCGGGGAGGGTGGTGGTCACGCCGCCTAGGGCGACCGCGGCCAACGACACCGCACCGGCGGCCGCGAACGCGAACCGCAGTCCGCGTGAGGCCGAGCGGCCGTCGTCCGGGCGGCCGACGGGATGGATGCGGAAGCCGCGGTCCTCGGGCGTGGCGGCGCGGTCCGCGCGGGCCGGCAGAAAGCCGGGGGCGCGAGCCGGGACGTACCCGAAGGGGAGGCGCTCGCCGCGTCTCACTCCGAACGGCCCGGAGGCGTCGGAGGCGTCGGACGGTCCGATGGCGGGGCCGCCGCCGAGGAATCCGCCCCCGGGCGACGGCGTGCCGCCGCCGTCCAGGTCACCTCCCCCGGGAAGCCCCTGGAGGCGGGCCAGGAAGCTCGCCGAGGGCGGGGGCGGGGCCGCCTCCGCGAACACGTTCTTCAGCGCGCGCTGGGCGTCCGCCTCCGCCTTGCACCGGGCGCAGGTGGCCAGGTGCGCGAGGACGCGCTCACGCGTCTCATGACCCAGCTCTCCGTCCACGAGGGCGGAGAGCCGGTCTCCCAGGTGCTGCTCTGCGAGGCGCGCCTCCTCGACAGGTTTCGGCCGAGATCCACTCACGCGGTCGCGCCCCCTCCCCCCAGAGCGGGGACACGGGTCAGGAAGGAGCGCCGCTCGGCCGCGCGGGCCTCCGGGGAGCGGTGCGCGAGGGCCTTGCGGAGCTGGGACCGGCCGCGGTGGATGCGGGAGCGGACCGTGCCGAGCTTCACGCCGAGGGTCGCGGCGATCTCCTCGTACGACAGTCCTTCGATGTCGCACAGGACGACGGCGGCGCGGAACTCGGGCGCGAGGGTGTCGAGGGCCTGCTGGACGTCGGCGTCGAAGTGCGCGTCGTTGAACAGCTGCTGCGGGGTGGGCTCGCGGCTGGCCAGGCGCTCGGCCGCGTCCTCGCCGAGGGCGTCGAAGCGGATGCGCTGCTTGCGCCGGACCATGTCCAGGAAGAGGTTCGTGGTGATGCGGTGCAGCCAGCCCTCGAAGGTGCCCGGCGAGTACGTCGACAGGGAACGGAAGACGCGGACGAAGACCTCCTGCGTGAGGTCCTCGGCGTCGTGCTGGTTGCCCGTCAGGCGGTAGGCGAGTCGGTAGACCCGGCCGCTGTGCGTGCTGACGATCTCCTCCCACGCGGGCGGAGTCCACGCCTGCCCGTCCGCGTCGGTGGCGAAGGTCGCGGTCTGGGTCTCGCCTGCGGCGAGACCGGCGGCGTGGCTGTCGGCAGCGGTGTCGGTCACGGATTTCGGCCTGCCCGCCGACCCGAGGAAGCGCCGCAGCACTCCGCCCCGATCCCCGGGCGCAGCCGCACCTCCCCTGTCGGCTCTGGTGGTGTCCAGTGGAGCCCCTACCATAGCCACCTCGCCCGTTAGCTCCGGATAAGCGGTTTTACGAGAATTTGATACACGCTGATACGGCTCATGCGCCTGCGTCAGCAGTTGCTCGGCGTCCTGCTCCACCTCTCGCCCCCCGTCGCGTCCCCGGCCACCGGCTCATCCCTATAAACGCCCGGTCCCATCTGCGGGTTCCCGACGCCAACGGATACAGTCACGCCCAGGCAACCACGGGGACAGGAGAGGGTCATTACCGGCAACCGGCAGACGAGCTGGGCGTTCGCCGACGCCTTTGTCGCCGAGGACGAAGCGCTGCGCTGGGCCCGCGACCGGGCCCGCGAGGCAGGGCTGCGCTCGGTGTCGCCCAGCACGGGCGCCGCGCTGCGACTGCTCGCCGCCTCCGTGGACGCGAAGGCGGTCGCGGAGATCGGCACGGGCTGCGGGGTGTCCGGCATTCATCTGCTGCACGGGATGCGGCCGGACGGGGTGCTCACCACGGTGGATCCGGAGCCGGAGCACCAGCAGTTCGCCCGGCAGGCCTTCCGCGTCTGCGGCTTCGCCAGCAACCGGGCCCGGTTCATCCCCGGCCGCGCGCTGGACGTGCTGCCGCGTCTGGCGGACGCCGGCTACGACCTCGTCTTCTGCGACGGGGACCGGCTGGAGTACCCGGACTACCTCGCTGAATCGTTGCGTCTGCTGCGGCCGGGCGGCCTGGTGGTCTTCGAGGGCGTGTTCGCCAACGGTCGTACGGTCGATTCCGGGCCGCAGCCGACCGAGGTGCTGCGGCTGCGCGAGCTGCTGCGCACCGTGCGCGAGAGCCAGGAGCTGGTCCCCTCGCTGCTGCCGGTGGGCGACGGCCTGCTGTGCGCCGTCAAGCGCTGAACCCGCAGGTGAGGGCGGCTGAACGCGGCTGCCCCGGCACCGCTTGCGATGCCGGGGCAGCCGGAAGGACTGATCGCTGGGACGTCAGACGACGACCTTCTTGAGGGCGTCGCCGAGCGCCTCGGCCTCGTCAGGGGTCAGCTCGACGACGAGTCGACCGCCGCCTTCGAGCGGAACGCGCATGACGATGCCCCGCCCCTCCTTGGTCACCTCGAGCGGGCCATCACCCGTCCGCGGCTTCATGGCCGCCATGCTCGTTCCCCTTCCTGAAACCAGCTCATCGTCTGCCGACGGCCCCACGGGGGCACCCGCCATCCGAAACGGACACGCGACACCGGCATCGAACACATTGCTTCCAAGCCATTATCCCGCATCGCAGGACCCGATGACCAACATCAGTCGGCATCGCTTGGGCAACGCGCGCGAGCAAAACCACCCAATTCGGCGATGTGGCTGCGATACTGCGCCACCGCACGAAGATCCGCCGACCTTTTCCGCTCCGGTTTTCTTTGACGCAGGTCACACGTCCGGTCCGGCCCTTGGGCGGCGATCTCCGCCATGCTGTCCTCAGACATGGACGTACTGAGCGGTACGTCACCAGCCGCGAACCGGAGGGGATGCGCCATGGCCGACACCGTGCTCTACGAGGTGAGCGACGGACTCGCGACGATCACGCTGAACCGCCCCGAGGCGATGAACGCGCTGAACATCGCGACCAAGGTCGCCCTCCGGGAGGCGGCGGAATCGGCGGCCGGCGACACGGCCGTACGGGCGATCCTGCTGACCGCCGCCGGGGACCGGGCGTTCTGCGTGGGCCAGGACCTCAAGGAGCACATCGGGCTGCTGGCCAGTGACCGGGAGACCGGGTCCGGGCAGACGATGAGCACCGTCAGGGAGCACTACAACCCGATCGTGCGGGCGCTGGCCGGGGCGCCGAAGCCGGTGGTCGCGGCGGTGAACGGTGTGGCGGCCGGGGCCGGGTTCGGCTTCGCGCTCGCCGCGGACTACCGGCTGGTGGCCGACAGCGCCTCCTTCAACACCTCGTTCGCCGGGGTGGCCCTGACCGCCGACTCAGGGATCTCCTGGACGCTGCCCCGGGTGATCGGCCCGAGCCGCGCCGCCGACCTGCTGCTCTTCCCGCGCAGCATCAGCGCGCAGGACGCGTTGGAGCTGGGGATCGCCAACCGGGTCGTGCCCTCCGCCGGGCTGCGCGCCGAGGGCGAGAAGGTCGCTCGGGCGCTGGCCTCGGGGCCGACGGTGGCGTATGCGGCGATCAAGGAGGCGGTGGCCTTCGGGCTGACGCACTCGCTCGAGGAGACGCTGGAGAAGGAGGACGAGTTGCAGACGCGGGCCGGGCAGTCCGAGGACCACGCCATCGCCGTGCAGGCGTTCGTGAACAAGGAGAAGCCGAAGTACCTGGGGCGGTAGCCCGCCGTGGGGGGCCGCGGGCTTGTGGTGGGTTCCTCGCGCGCAGGCGGCGGAGCCGCGTATCGGCACAGCCCCGCGCCCCTCAGGGGGCGCTTCTCGCCACGCACGTCTCCAGGTGGTCGTCGACCAGGCCGCACGCCTGCATCAGCGCGTACGCCGTCGTCGGGCCGACGAATCTCAGGCCCCGTTTCTTCAGCGCCTTCGACAGTGCCGTGGACTCCGGGGTGACCGCCGGGACGTCGGCCAGGGTCCGGGGGGCCGGACGGGTGGCCGCGTCGGGGGCGTGGGACCAGATCAGCTCGTCCAGGTCGCCCTCGGCCCAGTCGGCGAGGACGCGCGCGTTGGCGAGGGTGGCGTCGATCTTCGCTCGGTTGCGGATGATGCCCGGGTCGGTGAGCAGGCGGTCGCGGTCGGTGTCGGTGAAGGCCGCGACCTTCTCGATGCGGAAGCCGGCGAAGGCCGCGCGGAAACCCGGGCGGCGGCGCAGGATCGTGATCCAGGACAGGCCCGACTGGAAGGCCTCCAGGCTGAGCCGCTCGAAGAGGGCGTCGTCGCCGTGGACCGGGCGGCCCCACTCCTCGTCGTGGTACGACACGTAGTCGACGGTGGACAGGGCCCACGGGCAGCGCAGGGCGCCGTCCGGCCCGGGGATGGCTGCTCCGGTGGTCATCGCTGCTCCTCCGGGCCCTCGCTCTTGTCCGGGTGCGCGTGCTGGACGTGCGCGGCGGCGGCTCTCGCACCGGCCAGCGCCGACTCCAGGTCGGCGATCCGGGCGTCCCGCTCCGCCAGTTCCGCGGCGAGCCGGCCGAGCGCGTCGTCGACGTCGGCCATGCGGTAGCCGCGCGGGGCGAGCGGGAAGCGCAGGCTCTCCACGTCCGCGCCGCTCACCGGGCGGTCCGCGGGCAGCGGGTCCTGGAGCCGCTCCGGCGCCGCCTCGGGCAGCGGGGCACTCTCCCCGCCGCCCACCACGGCCAGGGTCACCGCGGCGACCACGACGGCCAGCGCGACGACCAGGAACAAGAACATCACCATCGCCTTAGGGTCCCCACGCTCGTTACCGGACGCTGTGCCGGAAGCCGAATCTGTCAGGGTCCGATCGTGCCATGCGAGTCTGACAGTTAGGGTCACAGGCGGCCGTACTGCGGAACGTACTAGGAGAGGTCACAGCGGATGCTCAGGCTGGGCAGGCGGGAATTCGGGCCGCACGAGCCGGTGATCATGGCGATCGTGAACCGGACGCCGGATTCCTTCTACGACCGAGGAGCCACCTTCCGCGACGAGCCGGCCCTGGCGCGTGTGGAGCAGGCGGTGGCCGAGGGCGCCGCGATCATCGACATCGGCGGGGTCAAGGCCGGGCCCGGTGAAGAGGTCACGGCGGAGGAGGAGGCGCGCCGGACGGTCGGTTTCGTCGCGGAGGTACGGCGCCGGTTCCCCGATGTGATCATCAGCGTGGACACCTGGCGGGCCGAGGTCGGCGAGGCCGTGTGCGAGGCGGGCGCGGACCTGCTGAACGACGCGTGGGGCGGGGTCGACCCGGGGCTCGCGGAGGTCGCGGCGCGGTACGGGGTGGGGCTGGTGTGCACGCACGCCGGGGGTGTGCAGCCGCGGACGCGTCCGCACCGGGTGACGTACGACGACGTCATGGCCGACATCCTGGACGTGACCGTGGGGCTGGCCGAGCGCGCGGTCGCCCTCGGCGTGCCGCGCGAGTCGGTGCTGATCGATCCCGGGCACGACTTCGGGAAGAACACGCGGCACAGCCTGGAGGCGACCCGGCGGCTGGACGAGATGGTGGCCACGGGGTGGCCGGTGCTGGTGTCGCTGTCCAACAAGGACTTCGTCGGGGAGACGCTGGACCGGCCGGTGAAGGAACGGCTGATCGGCACGCTGGCGACGACCGCCGTTTCCGCGTGGCTCGGGGCGCAGGTGTACCGGGTGCACGAGGTGGCCGAGACCCGTCAGGTGCTGGAGATGGTGGCGTCCATCGCCGGCCACCGGGTCCCTGCCGTGGCTCGCCGGGGTCTGGCCTGACCGACCAGGGGGCTGAGGTGGGCGGACATTCCTCTCAGCCCCCCGTGCGGGCGCCTAGCGGGCCGCCTCCTTGGACACCAGGGCCACCGCCTCGTCCACCTCGTCCGTCACGTGGAACAGGAGGAGGTCCTTCTCCGACGCCTTGCCCTGGACCACCAGGGTGTTCCTCAGCCAGTCCACCAGGCCGCCCCAGTACTCGCTGCCGAACAGGACGATCGGGAAGCGGGTGACCTTCTGGGTCTGGACCAGGGTCAGGGCCTCGAAGAGTTCGTCGAGGGTGCCGAGGCCGCCGGGAAGGACCACGAACCCCTGCGCGTACTTCACGAACATCATCTTGCGGACGAAGAAGTAGCGGAAGTTCAGACCGATGTCGACGTAGGGGTTGAGCCCCTGCTCGAAGGGAAGTTCGATTCCGAGGCCGACCGAGACGCCGCCCGCCTCGCACGCCCCCTTGTTGGCCGCCTCCATCGCCCCGGGGCCACCGCCCGTGATGACCGCCCAGCCGGCCTCCACCAGCCCCCGGCCGAGCCGCACGCCCGCGTCGTACTCCGCGGAGTCCACCGGGGTCCGCGCCGAGCCGAACACGCTGATGGCGGGCGGGAGTTCGGCGAGCGTGCCGAAGCCCTCGATGAACTCCGACTGGATCCGCAGCACCCGCCAGGGGTCGGTGTGCACCCAGTCCGTGGGGGCGCGCTCGTCCAGCAGCCGCTGGTCGGTCGTGCTGGCCGTCACCTGGCCCCGCCGTCGGAGGACCGGTCCGAGCCGCTGCTCGTCCGGCGGCTGCTTCTTCCCCTCGGGATTGCCGGTAGGCATGTGAGCTCCCTCCGCTTGCCGGTAGTTCGATCTCAGACTAGATCTACGCGGGTTACGGCGGGGGGACCTGAGCGTGTCCGGCGTGCAGCGGCGCGCCCCGCACGGGCCTACGCGGTGAGCCAGTCCCGCAGCCGCTCCTCGCCCGCCAGGATCTTCGCGGTCTCCACGCGCTCGTCCCGCTTGTGCGCCAGGTGCGGGTTGCCGGGGCCGTAGTTGACCGCGGGGATGCCGAGCGCGGAGAAACGGGACACGTCCGTCCAGCCGTACTTGGGCCGCGGGGTGCCGCCCACCGCCTCGATGAAGGCGGCGGCGGCCGGCTGGGAGAGGCCGGGCAGCGCGCCGGGGCTGTGGTCGTCCACCACGAACTCCTCGACGCCGCAGTCCGCGAACACCTCGTGGACGTGCGCGATGGCCTCCTGCTCGGTGCGGTCGGGGGCGTACCGGAAGTTGACCGTGACCACGCACTCGTCCGGGATGACGTTCCCGGCCACTCCCCCGCTGATTCCCACCGCGTTCAGGCCCTCGCGGTACTCCAGCCCGTCGATGACCGGCCGGCGCGCCTCGTAGGAGGCCAGGCGGGCCAGGATCGGGGCCGCCGCGTGGACGGCGTTGGCGCCCATCCAGCCGCGCGCCGAGTGGGCCCGCTCCCCCTTCGTCCTCAGCAGCACCCGCAGCGTGCCCTGGCAGCCGCCCTCCACCTCGCCGTCGGAGGGCTCCAGCAGGACCGCGAAGTCGCCCGTCAGCCACTCCGGGTGGGCCTCGGCGACGTGCTTCAGGCCGTTGAGGTCGGCGGCGACCTCCTCGTTGTCGTAGAAGACGAAGGTCAGGTCGCGGTTGGGCGCGGGGACCGTGGCGGCGATGCGCAGCTGCACCGCCACGCCCGACTTCATGTCGCACGTGCCGCAGCCCCACAGCACGCCGTCCGCGTCGAGCCGCGAGGGCACGTTGTCCGCGATCGGCACGGTGTCGATGTGCCCGGCCAGGATGACGCGCTCGGCGCGGCCCAGGTCCGTCCGCGCGATCACGTTGTTGCCGTAGCGGTCCACCGTCAGGTGCGGCAGGGCGCGCAGCGCGGTCTCGATGGCGTCCGCGAGCGGCTTCTCGGTGCCGCTCTCGGAGGGGAAGTCCACGAGCTGCGCGGTGAGCGCGGCGGCGTCCAGCGTGAGGTCAAGCGAGGTGTCGGCCATGGCCACGACCCTAGCGCGCCGCCCGCCGGGGCCCGGTGCGCGAAGTCCGGCGCGGACCCGCGACCCCACGTGAGGGTCCCGGGGGGCTCCAGTACCTTGTACGCGTGTCAGAGCCGTCCCCCACCCGTCCCAAGCGCCGCGGTCGCCTCTTCCGTTTCTCCGCGGCCCTGTTGGTCCTGTGCGGTGTCGCCGCGTACCTCGTGGTGCAGTACGTCACCGGAGGCGGCACGCGCGGCTGCAAGGTGGTCTCGGCCTCGGGCGACGGGCCGTCGTACGAGTTCACGCCCGAGCAGGCGGCGAACGCGGCGACGATCGCCGCCGTCGGCACCGGGCGCGGGATGCCCGAGCGGGCCGTGACGATCGCGCTGGCGACCGCCCTCCAGGAGTCGGGGCTGCGGAACATCGAGCACGGCGACCGGGACTCGCTGGGCCTGTTCCAGCAGCGGCCCTCGCAGGGCTGGGGCACCGAGCGGCAGATCATGGACCCGACCTACGCGGCGGGCATCTTCTACGCCCATCTGGCCAGGGTGCCGGACTACACCGGCCTGCCGCTGACGGTGGCCGCGCAGCGGGTGCAGCGCAGCGGCTACCCGGAGGCGTACGCCAAGCACGAGCCGGACGCCACGCTGCTGGCGGCGGCCCTGACCGGGCGGGCGGCGGCCACGCTGACCTGCGACGGTCGCCCGGCGCGCACCACCTCGGCGACCGGTCCGGACGCGGTACGGGCCGCGCTGGTGCGGGACTTCGGGCGGGACGCGCTCCAGGAGACCGGCGCGGTGGTGGGCGGGACGCCCGTGCCGTCGCCGTCCCCGTCGCCGAGCGTGACCGCGACCGCGCACGGGCGGACGGTGACGGTTCCGGTGCCGGAGGGCGCGAAGACGGACGCGACCGGGCGCGGCGAGCGGGAGCGGGGCTGGCAGCTGGCGCAGTGGGCGGTCGCCAACTCCTCGGCGCTGCACATCGAACGGGTGTCGTACGCGGGCCGGGTGTGGACCGCGGGGAGCGGCGGCGAGTGGCGGCCGGCCGGGTCGGACGGCGCCGGGGGCGCGGAGAGGTCCGCGGGGAGGTCCGGGAAGACGTCCGGGGAGACGTCCGTGGGCTCGGTGCGGATCGTGGCCGGACAGTAGTACGGACGATCACCCGGGCGGGTTGTGCGGCGCCGGGCCGTCCGGCGGTCCGGGCGGGTGGCGCGACCGGCGCGGGAACCCCTGGAAATCAAGGGCGGGAAGGATTCTGCACGATTTCTCGCGGACGCTCTTTGCCCGTTTTTATCCACACCTGATAATGCGACGCGTTATCCATTCTTTACCTGGGGCGTCCGCAACCTTCGCGGGCTTCAAGCGGTAGTCACGGCGTCCGAGCCGGAGACGGGCTTGGACACTGACACCGTTCTCTCCCGTCGAATGGAGCATCATGTCCCTCCCTCTGACCCGCCGGATCGCCCGTGCCGCGCTGCTCGTCGCAGCGGGAGCGGCTGCCGGGGTCGGTGCGGCCGGCTCCGCCGGAGCGGCCACGAATCTGCCGGCGGCCACCCCGAACCTTGGCGGTCTGACCGCCCTGGACGGCGCGCAGGTCGGCAACACCGTCGACGGTGCCGCGCAGAGCGTCACCTCGGCCGCGGTCAAGACCGGCGGCGGTGCCGTGAAGAAGGCGGCGCCGGCGGCGCAGAAGGCCGCGGGCTACGCGGCCGGGACGGCGGGGGGTGTCCTGGGGGACGCGGCCTCCGGCGCGACGAAGGGTGGGCTGCCGACGGACTCCCTCACCAAGGGCGGGCTGCCGACCTCGTCCCTGCCGACGTCCTCCCTGCCGACGTCCTCCCTGCCGGCCAAGGGTCTGCCGCTGGGCGGCTGAGCGGTCGGCATTGAACGCCGACGGGGCCCAGGTCTCCTTCCTGGGCCCCGTCGGCTTTCGCGTCCACGGCGGTGGCGGCAGCGGCCGGCGGAACGGGTGCGGGCCGGGCTATGCGGTCAGGCGGGTCACCGCTGCCTGTACTCGTTCGTCCGTCGCCGTGAAAGCCACGCGTACGTGGTTCTCGCCCGCCTCGCCGTAGAAGTCGCCCGGGGCCACCAGGATGCCCCGGTCGGCCAGGTGGGCGACCGTGGTCCAGCAGGACTCGCCTCGGGTGGCCCAGAGGTAGAGGCTCGCCTCGCTGTGTTCGATGCGGAAGCCGTCCGCGAGGAGGGCCGCCCGGAGCGCCTCGCGGCGGGCGGCATAGCGCTCGCGCTGCTCGTGGACGTGGGCGTCGTCGCCGAGCGCGGCCACGACCGCCGCCTGCGTCGGCGCGGAGGTCATCATGCCGCCGTGCTTGCGGATCTCCAGGAGGGGGCCCAGGACGGCCGGGTCGCCGGCGACGAAGGCCGCGCGGTAGCCCGCCAGGTTGGAGCGCTTGGAGAGGGAGTGGACGGCGACGATGCCGTCGTAGGAGCCGCCGTTGACGTCCGGGTGCAGGACCGAGACCGGGTCGGCCTCCCAGCCCAGCTCCAGGTAGCACTCGTCGGAGAAGACGAGGACGTCGTGGGCGCGGGCCCAGGCGACGATGTCCGTCAGCTCCTGCCGGGACAGGACCTTGCCCGTCGGGTTGGACGGGGAGTTCAGCCAGAGGAGCTTCAGGTTGGCCGGGTCCAGGTCGCGCGGGTCGTCGTAGGCCTCGTACTCGGCGCGGGCCAGGCGGGCGCCCACCTCGTAGGTGGGGTAGGCCAGGCGCGGGTAGGCGACCTTGTCGCCGGGGCCGAGGCCGAGCTGGGTCGGCAGCCAGGCCACCAGCTCCTTGGAGCCGACGACCGGCAGGACGTGCCGGTGGGTGACGCCGCGGGCGCCCAGGCGGCGCTCCAGCCAGCCGGTGATCGCGTCCCGCAGGGCGGGGGTGCCCCAGACGGTCGGGTAACCCGGGGAGTCGGCCGCGTCGATCAGGGCCTTCTGGACCAGCTCGGGGACCGGGTCGACCGGGGTGCCGACGGAGAGGTCGACGATGCCGTCCGGGTGGGCCGCGGCCGTCTTCTTGTACGGCTCCAGCTTGTCCCAGGGGAAGGTGGGTAGCCGGTCGGAGACTGCGGACACGGGAATCAGGCTCACTTTCGTACGGTGCGGCAAACGCCTCGGTCCCGTACGGCGGTGATCAGGGTGATCGGGGCCGTACGGGACCGAGGCGGCGCGCTTGCGGGCGGCCGCTTGGCGCTTAGACGGTCACTCGCCCTGCGGCGGCAGCGCGGCGACGAAGGGGTGGTCGCGCTCGATCAGCCCCAGCTTGCTGGCGCCGCCGGGCGAGCCCAGCTCGTCGAAGAACTCGACGTTCGCCTTGTAGTAGTCCTTCCACTCCTCCGGGACGTCGTCCTCGTAGAAGATCGCCTCGACCGGGCAGACCGGCTCACAGGCACCACAGTCGACGCATTCGTCCGGGTGGATGTACAAGGACCGCTGGCCCTCGTAGATGCAGTCGACCGGGCACTCCTCGATGCACGCCTTGTCCTTGACGTCGACACAAGGCTGCGCGATGACGTAGGTCACGCTGTCGTTCCTCCTCGATAGGGCGCTGGCGGGCCTCCTCAGGCTCCGCCGCCTGGCGCGCGGGAGCGCGGCGTCGTCGATGCCCGCCCCTAGTATCTCCGTTTCGGAGCGTGATCCGAACAGGAGGGGTGAACCGACCAGTGGAAATCTCGGCGAAAGGACGCCTGGAGGTCCGAATCACCCCTGCTGACGTGGGGAAACGGGTCTCTGTACGGCGGTTGGGCGAACCCGGTGCCGGACCGGAGAAGTTCACTGACACGGTGGGTGTTCTCACATCATGGGACGGTGGCGTGCTCATGATCACACGCCGGGACGGCGAAAGGGTCGGAATTCCGGAATCCGCGCTGGTGGCGGGCAAGGTCGTGCCGGCCGCCCCGGCGCGGCGCAGGGGGCCCGCCGCCACGTACCCGGAACTCGCGCGCATCGCCGCGCGGGCGTGGCGGCCGGTGGAGAGTGAGCGGCTCGGCGAGTGGGAACTGCGGGCGGCCGACGGGTTCACGCGGCGGGCCAACAGTGTGCTGCCGCTCGGTGACCCCGGGGTGCCGCTCGACGCGGCCCTGGAGGCCGTACGACGCTGGTACGGCGAGCGTGGCCTGCCCGCCTACGTGCAGACCGCGACCGGCGCCGAGGGCACGCAGGAGCTGCTGTGCGCGGAGCTGGAGCGGCGCGGGTGGGTGCGGGAGGTGACCGCCGAGCTGTGGACCGGGGCCCTGGCGCCGGTCGCGGACCGGGCCGAGGGCGCGGGGGTGGTCCTGTCCCGGGCGGCGGACGAGGCGTGGCTCGGGCGGTACCAGCGCAAGGGGGTGAGCGAGGTGGCCCTGCGGGTGCTCGGCTCCGGGCCGTCGGTGTGGTTCGCCTCCGTGCCCGGCGCCGGGGACGGCGAGCCGCCGGCGGCGATCGGGCGGTGTGTCGTGGACGGGCGGTGGGCCGGGTTCGCCGCCGTCGAGGTGGACCCCGGCCGGCGGCGGCAGGGGCTGGCCGTCGAGGTCATGGCCGCGCTGGCCCGGCGCGCGCTGGAGGAGGGCGCCTCGGCGGCCTGGCTCCAGGTGGAAACGGACAACGAGCCCGCCCGAGCCCTCTACCGCACCCTGGGCTTCACGCCCCACCACGCGTACCACCACTACCGGGCACCGGAAGAGCCGAGCGCCCAGGAGCCCGACTCCGACTCCGCCGACCGCCCCTCATCGCAGAACACCACCGACACCCGGCCCCTGCCGGAGGCCACACCCGACACGCACTCCGAGGCGCCCGACCAGCCCAACGACCGACCCCAGTCAGGAAGCGCTCCCGACGGCCTGACCCACACGAGTGACGCGCCCGCCGGCCCGCCCCAGGCAGACAGCGCGCCCAGCGCCCAAGCCCCGGCCGACGCCGCACCCAGCGCCCGTGTCCAGACGAGTGACGCGCCCGGCGACCAGACCCCGGCGGACAGCGCTCCCGACGGCCTGGCCCAGACGAGTGACGCGCCCAGCGCCCAGCCCCAGGCAGCCGACACGCCATGCACCCGAGCCCAGGCTGACGCCACACCCAGCACCCGGGTCAAGGCGAGTGACGCGCCCGGCAGCCCGCCCCAGGCAGACAGCCCACCCAGCGCCCAAGCCCCGGCCGACGCCGCACCCAGCGCCCGTGTCCAGACGAGTGACGCGCCCGGCGACCAGACCCCGGCGGACAGCGCTCCCGACGGCCTGGCCCAGGCGAGTGACGCGCCCAGCGCCCAGCCCCAGGCAGCCGACACGCCGTGCACCCGAGCCCAGGCTGACGCCACACCCAGCACCCGGATCGAGGCGAGTGACGCGCCCGGCAGCCCGCCCCAGGCAGACAGCCCACCCAGCGCCCAAGCCCCGGCCGACACCGCACCCAGCGCCCGAGTCCAGACGAGTGACGCGCCCAGCGCCCAGCCCCAGGCAGCCGACACGCCATGCACCCGAGCCCGGGCTGACGCCACACCCAGCGCCCGGATGCCCGGCAGCCGGCCCCAAGCAGGCAGCCCACCCAGCGCCAAAGCCCAGACTGGCGCCACACCCCGCACCCAGCCCCGGCCCCAGGCAGGTGACAGGCCCAGCCGCCGGGCCCGGACCAGCGCCGCACCCGGCGGCCTGGCCCGAGTCGGCGAAGCAGCCGGCGTCACAGCTCAGGCAGACCGCGCGCTCAGCGCCCACTCCCAGTCGGCCGACAAGGTCGGCAGCCGGACCCAGGCGTGGGACGGTGTCGGTGACCGGTGCCGGGCGGCCGGCGCGCCGAGCCGCTCGTATGAGGCCGTCGGTCACGCCAGGGCTGCGTATCCGTCGCTCCAAGCGCCGCAGGTATCCCGCTTCGGGCGGCCGTAGAACTCGCCGTGGAAGGGCATGAGGCTGCCATGAGTCATCCGTATCTGCCGCCCCCGTATCCGCCCCCGCCGGACCGCTCCGCCGAGTTGCGGCGGCGGTTCGCCGAGGAGGCCCGGTCCGAGCGGCCGGATCTGTCGGCGCTGTGTCTGCTGATCGGCGCGGAGACGGACGGCTCGCTGGACGAGGCCGGCATCGACGCCGCGCAGGCGGAGCTGGACCGGCTGGCGGGCGAGCTGCCGTACCGGCCGGGCGACCCTCAGGCGTGGGCGGAGGCCGTACGACGGCTGCTCGGCACCCGCTACGCGTTCCACGGGACGCCGGGCGACTACCAGCGGCTGGAGTCCTCCCTGCTGCACGAGGTGCTGCGGCGGCGGCGCGGGCTGCCGATCCTGCTGTCGGTGGTGTGGCTGGAGGTCGCGCGCCGGGCGGGCGCCCCGGTGTACGGGGTCGCGCTGCCGGGGCACTTCGTGGTGGGGTTCGGGGCGGCGGCGGAGCAGGTGCTGGCCGATCCGTTCGACGGCGGCCGGGTGCTGACCGGGACGGACGCCGACCTGCTGGTGGTGGGCGCCACGGGCACACCGCTGGACGCCTCGATGCTGGAGCCGGCCCCGCCCCTGGAGGTCGTCCAGCGCATCCTGAACAACATACGGGCCTGGGCGGCGGCCCGGCCGGAGCGGTCGGACGTCGCCCTGCGGGCCGTGGAGCTGGCGCTGCTCATCCCCTCGCATCCGGCGCGGCTGCGCTATGAGCGCGGGCAGCTGCTGGTGCAGCGCGGGCAGTTCGTCGCGGGCGCCGAGGAGCTACAGCACTACGCCGACCTGATCGAGGTGGTGGACGAGGCGGCGGCCCGGAAGGTCCGGCAGGAGGCCCGCACGGCGAGGTCCAGGCTCAACTGAGGCGGCCCCTCACAGCCACCCCCGCATCCCTCACAGCCACCCCTTGTCCCGGGCGATCCGTACCGCCTCCGCCCTGTTCCGTACGGCCAGCTTCTGGATCGCGGTCGACAGGTAGTTGCGGACCGTGCCCTGGGAGAGGTGCAGGGCCCGGGCCAGTTCGGCGTTGGTGGAGCCGTCGGCCGCCGCGCGCAGCACCTCGCGTTCGCGCTCGGTGAGCGGGTTCGCGCCCTCGGCGAGCGCGGCGGCGGCCAGCGTGGGGTCGATGACCCGCTCCCCGGCCAGCACCTTGCGGATCGCCTCGGCGAGCTGCGCGGCCGGGGCGTCCTTGACGAGGAAGGCGTCGGCGCCCGCCTCCATGGCACCGCGCAGATAGCCGGGGCGCCCGAACGTGGTGAGGACGACCAGCTTGACCTGCGGATACTCCTGGTGCACCCGGGCCGCGGCCTCGATGCCGGTGCAGCCGGGCATCTCGATGTCGAGCAGCGCCACGTCCACGCCGTGCGCGCCGACGGCCGCGAGCACCTCGTCGCCGCGCGCGACCTGGGCGACGACCTCGATGTCGTCCTCCAGGCCGAGCAGCGCGGCCAGCGCCTCGCGGACCATCGACTGGTCCTCGGCGAGGAGGACCTTGATCATGCTCGTCATGCCCGGGATCCTACGTCCGCCCCGGCGGCCGTAGGCACACGGGCGACGAGCCGGAACCCGTGCTTGACCCGCCCCGCCTCCAGGGTGCCGCCGGCCTTCTCCAGGCGCTCGGTCAGCCCGGTGAGCCCGTTGCCGGGTCCCTTCCCGGAGCCCCCGCTCCCGTCGTCCTCGACGGAGAGTTCGAGCACCGGCCCGTCCAGGGTCTGACGGCGCAGCAGCTGTACGACGCAGCGGTCGGCGCCGCTGTGCCGGACCACGTTGGTGACCGCCTCGCGCAACGCCCAGGCGAGCGCGGACTCGGCCTCCTCGGGAACGCCGGCGAGGTCGGGTTCGGCGGGCACCTCGGCGACGACCCCGGCGGCCGTCAGGGCGACCTGCGCGCCGGCGAGTTCGGCGGCGAGCCGGGGCCGCCGGTAGCCGGTGACGGCCTCCCGGACGTCCACCAGGGCCTGCCGGCTGACCTGTTCGATGTCGGCGACCTGCTGGGCCGCCTTGTCGGGGTGGTCGGGCAGCATCCGGCCGGCCAGCTCGCTCTTCAGCGTGATCAGCGACAGCGAGTGGCCGAGCAGGTCGTGCAGGTCGCGGGCGAGGCGGAGCCGCTCCTCGTTGGCGGCGAGCTGGGCGACGGTGGCCCGCGCCTTGCGCAACTCGATGGTGGTGCGCACCAGTTGCCCGACGCCGGCCATGGCGAATCCGATGAGCACGACGAGGAGCAGCAGGCCACGGGCCTCCTTCTCGTTCGAGTGCAGCCCGACGAGGTACATCAGCGCGGCCGTCGCCGGGATCGCCCAGTACGACACCCGGACCGGCAGGGTGGCCCCGCAGGCCACCGAGAGGTAGACGAAGAGGCCGAGCCAGGCGCTGCCGAGGGTGGAGGCGAGGACGGGGGCCAGGACGGCCAGGACCGCGATCAGGCCGACGACGGTCCGGGGCGCGAAGGGCCGGCCCATGTTGCGGAAGACCAGCGCCAGATAGGCCCCGACGAACGCGGCCAGGCCGAGGGAGCCGGCGAGGGTGGCGCGCGCGGTGTGGTGGCCGCTGACGAGGTCGTCGACCGGTGAGCTGAGGAAGACCAGCCACACGCCGATCCACAGCACCTTGGCCAGCACGTCACGCCGGGTGCGGGGGCCCTGGCCCAGCCGCACCTGGTGTTCCGGCCGCTTCTCGCGGGTCAGGGGGTCTTCCGTCATCGTGCTCACGCCTTCAGCGTGTCCTTCCGGTACAGCCAGGCCGCGCCGCCCGCGAAGAGGACGAAGTAGACGGCGAGGACGGCGATGTCCGCCGCGTGCGGGGCCTGGCTCTGCTCGATCGCCCGTCCGAGGGCAGCGTACGCGTGCGTGGGCAGCCACTTGGCGATGTCCTGGAGGGCCTGCGGGAAGGTCGTGGACGGCATCCACAGGCCGCCGAGGATCGACAGACCGAAGTAGACGATCATCGTGATCGGGCGGACCACGTCCCCGGAGGCGAGGTAGCCGATGGCGACGCCGAGCGCGGCGAAGACGAGGCTGCCGGCCCAGATGACCCCGGTGAGCGCGAGCCACTGCCAGACGTCCAGGCGTACGTGCTTGATGCCGGCGGCGACGGCGAACACGACGACGATGGCCGGCAGGCTCACCACGGCGGCGCTCGCGGTCTTGGCGAGGACGTAGCCGCGCCCGGGCAGCGGGGTCAGCCGCAGCTGCCGTACCCAGCCGCTCTCGCGTTCCTTGGCGATGCGCTCGCTGTTGCCCATCAGGACGGCGGTCAGGGCGCCGAAGGAGGCCATGGAGACCATCAGGTAGGTGGCGACGGTCAGGCCGCTGCCGTCGACCCTGTCGGCCGAGCCGGCGCTGCTGGAGAAGATCAGGTAGATGATCGAGGGGTAGAGCACCGAGAAGAACAGAAACTTCCTGTTGCGCAGCGCGCGGGCCAGTTCGAGCTTGATGAGGGCGTTCACGACTGCTTGGCCTCCTCGGCCTCCGTGATGGCGACGAAGGCCTGCTCCAGACCGAGCCCGGCGACTTCGAGATTGCGGGGGTGGAGACCGAGGCCGTACAGGGCGTGCACGGTCGCGTCGGCGTCGGCGGACTGGATGCGGACGGTCTGCCCGGACACGTCGAGCGAGGTGAGGCAGGGCAGCGCGCGCAGGGCGCTCTCGTCGATCTCACCGGCCAGGTCGAAGGAGATCCGCCGCGCGCCCGCCCTGGCCTTGATCTCGGCGGCCGTGCCGTCGGCGAGGAGCCGGCCCCGGTGCAGCACCAGCACCCGGTCGGCGATGGCGTCGGCCTCTTCCAGGTAGTGGGTGGCGAAGAGGACCGTACGGCCCTGGTCGGCCTGTTCGCGCATGGTGGCCCAGAAGGCCTGGCGGGCGGCGACGTCCATGCCGGTGGTCGGCTCGTCGAGGATGATCAGATCGCTGTCGCCGGCGGTGGCGAGGGCGAACCGGACCCGCTGGGCCTGGCCCCCGGACAGCTTGTCCACCTTGCGGCCGGCGATCTGGGCGATGCCCGCGCGGGCCAGCACGTCGGAGACCGGGTACGGCCGCGGGTGCAGGGAGCAGGCCAGCTTCACCAGCTCGGCGACGGTGACCCCGTCCATCAGGCCGCCGCTCTGCAACATGGCCCCGACCCGGCCGGCGACGATCGCTTCGCGCGGGCTGGTGCCGAACAGGCTCACCGTGCCGCTGTCGGCGTGCTTGAGCCCGAGGAGCAGGTCCAGGGTGGTGGACTTGCCGGCCCCGTTCGGGCCGAGGAGGGCGACGGTCTCGCCCGGGTACAGCCGGAGCGAGAGACCGTCGACGGCCCGCACGCTCCCGTACGTCTTGGTCACCTGGTCGAACCCGACCACCGGGGTGGTGGTGGCCGGTGCCGCTGTCGTCGTCATGCCGTCCATGCTGGCGGCGAAGGCCTGGGGCGGGGCAGTGCCGGGGGTCCTGAGTACCGGATGACAGATGTCATGCGGATCGGGTGACGGACACGGCGAGGGGCGCCCCCTTGGCGGGAGCGCCCCTGGAAGCGGCCGGGCTAGCTCGGGTCGGTGTCGATGACCCCGATCCGCTCCGCCGCCGTCTTGCCCCGCAGGGCCTTGCGCAGCGCGGCGACCACGTCCTGCGGCAGGACACCACGCTTCCCGGTCGCGGTCTGGATCTGTACGCCGTCGAAGGTGCTGCCGTAGGCGTCCTTGAGCGCCTTGAGGTCGTACGTGTCCACGAGCTTGCCGTCCACGGCCTTGAAGCTGAGGATCTTCGGCAGCGACACGGGGCCGAACGGGATGCTGTGCACCGCGTCGGTCTGCACGTGGACGAGGCCGGACATCGCGGGCTTCGCGAAGTCGTTCATCACCCGGTCGACCTCGGCGTTCGACACGGTCGGCTGCTTGATGGTGGTCGGCACGGTGACCGGGGGCGTGCTGCCCTTCTCCACCAGCGTGCGGTAGGCCTGTTCGACCGCCGTGGTCGAGCGGCCCGCGTCGATGGCCTTGCCCGCCTTGCCGTACACGGCCACGGCCTTGCCGGACTCGAACTTGATGGTGCCGTCCGTGGCCGAGCCCGAACCGCCGCCGGCCTGCTGGAGCGCGGCCTGGAGCTTCTCCTCGTCCACCGGCATCGCCGGCTGGACCACGCGCTTCTGCCCGAAGAGCGAGCCGACGACGTGGACCGGGTTGTAGTCGCTCTTCGCGGCCTCGCTCACCGTGTCCTGGTAGTCGAACTGGAGACCGGCGTTCTCCGGCGTGAGGGTGACCGTCTTGCCGCCCACGGCCAGCTTCAGCGGCTTGTTCACCCGGCTGCCGAAGGCGTCGTCCAGCTTCTTGACGGCGTCGTCGCGGGTGCCGCCGCCGATGTCGACACCGAGCACGGTGGTGCCCTTGGGCACGTCGGTGCGGTTCATCAGCAGTCCGGCGCCGTAGGCACCGCCCGCCACGACGAACACGCCGACGACGAGCAGCATCAGCTTGCTGCGGCCCTTCTTCTTCGGCTTGCTCGCCGCCTTGGGCGCGGCGGCCTGCTCGGGCTTGGGTGCCGTGGCCGGCGCCGGGCCGTCGGGGTGGGTGCCGAACGGGGGCTTGCCCCCGTTCGGGACGACCGGGATGCCGCTGGTGACCGTGTGTCCGGAGACGTTGTCGGCGGACGGGGAGCGGTAGCCGGGCGTGCCGGGCTCGGGGGCCGGCTTCTGCGGGGTGAGGATCGCGGTGTCGTCGCTGAGCCCGCCACCGGGACCACGGCCCGCCGGCCCGCCACCGGGGTTGCCCCCAGGGGCGCCGGGACCGCCGGGTCCGTTGAAGCCGCCGGCACCGGCAGAGCCGCCGGCACCGGCAGAGCCGCCGGGGCCGCCGAGGCCGCCCGCAGCGCCGGGCGCGTCGAGATCGGCGATGTCGGCCAGGGCGCTGCGCCCGGGCGACGTGCCCTGGCCGCCGAAGCCGGCGCCCGTGGGGCCGTCGAAGGGCTCGCCCGGCCCCATGCCGAGGCCGCCGCCGGCGGCCGGCGGGACGAGGGTGCCGTCGCCGGTGACCGGACCGCTGGTGGGGCCGGCCGGACCGCCCTGCGGGCCGCCGGGGCCGCCGTGCCCACCGGGCCCGTTGAAGCCGCTGGCACCGCCGGGACCGCCGGCGCCACCGCGTCCATGGGCACCGCCCGCGGCACCGCCGTAGCCGTCGTGGCCGCCGGCACCCGCCGCACCGCCACCGAAGCCGTCATGTCCGTTCGCCCCGGCCGCACCGGCGCCGAAGCCGTCCTGGCCACCGACGCCCGCCGCACCGGAACCATAGCCGTCCCGGCCGCCGCCCGCCGTCGCGCCCGTGCCGAAGTCGTCCTGGCCGCCGTGCTCCGCGAAGTACGGCAGGTCGTCGCGGCGGGGCTCGTCGGAGCCGGGGCGGGAGCCGCCGCCGAGGGGGCCCGCGGTCAGGGCCTCGGTCACGTCGAAGGCGCCGGTGCCGCCGCCGTGCCCTGGGGCGACCGGGCCGCCGGTGGCGCCGGGCAGGCCCTTGCCGTTCGTGCCGCCGGAGCGGGGGCCGCCCGGCACGCTCATGGAGCCGACCACACCGCCGGGACGGCCGCCGCCGGAGCGCGCGCCGGTGGTACCGGCCGCACCGGACGCTCCCGGACCACTCGAACGGGCGCCCGACACGCCGGAGGCGGCGGCGGTGGCGGCAGAACCGCCGGACACCCCGGCGCCGTTCGTGCCGCCGCCCGCCGGACCGCCCTTGGGGGCGCCGGACTTGCGGGGCGCGAACCAGTCGCTGGTCTTCTCCTCCGCCTGGGCGGAGGGCTCGGCCGGGGCCTCGGCGGTGCCGGTGGGACCGGCGGACGGCCGGTCGGCCGCGGGCCGCGGCTCGGCGGCCGGCGCCTCCTCCCCGGCGCCCTCGCCGTCCCCGACGGGCTTGCGCACGACGACCGGCGGGATGGGCCGGGACCCGGGGATGTTGATCCGGATCCGGGTCGTCAGCGTGGTCTCGGTCTTCTTCTCCTCCGGCCGCGTGCCCGAACGGCCCACGCCCGTACCGTCGTCGGAAGCCATGGGGGTCCCGTACGGCGGCGTGCCGGAGGGGTATGCGGCTCCGCCGCGCCCGTTGGGCCCGGAGGACGGAGTGTCAGTTTCACGACTCAAGGCAGGTTCTCCCGGTTGGCTCCGCCGCCCGTTTCGACCTCAGCTGGGGGTACCCCCTGTTCGAGCGCAGTCGAGAACTTGGGGGAGGCTCGGCGGCGCGCACCACCATACTGGCCACTTCTGGCGTGTATCCCATGACCGCCGAGGAAACCCACACCGGACTCGCACGCGCGCGGCACGGCGAAGTGGTACGTCACTTGCCAAGTCGGGCGGAGCCGCCGCGAGGTTGCCGCCCTGTGCCGACGGTGGCGCAGATCACAGCGAGGGCCATGCCGCCGAGCAGGTAGAGATAGGAACTGCCGCCCGCGCCGAAGAGGTAGTCGCCCTCCGGGCGCGTGGTGGTGAGCAGGATGACGGTGACGACCCAGCCCGCCGCCGGCGCGACCGCCCCGCCCCGGCCCGCGGTGGCGTACGCGCCGCCGAGGAAGAGCCCGGCGGCGCCCGCGAGGGCGAGCAGCAGCCCACCGGGGAACCAGGCGGCCTGGAGGAGGGCCCCGGCGAGGCCCGTGACCGCGCCGAGCAGGAACAGGCCGACGAGGGCGGCGGCCCGTCCGGCGGAGGGCGGGCGCAGCGGCTGGGCGAGCAGGGAGCCGTTTCCGCCGTCGCTCATGACGCCTCCCCGAGGTCGAGGCCGGCGAACAGGTCGGTCTCCCCGCGCTGGCCCGGCCCGCGCACCAACTCGTAGTACTCGGTGGTGAACAGCGGCTGGGCGAGTTCGTTGGAGAGCGCGAAGTACGGCTCGGCCACCTCGATCTGGGTGGCGTGGGCGCGCATCGCGGCGGCCTTGGCGGCGGCGTACGCGGTGCCGTCGATCGTGGTGGTGATCCGCTCGTCGGCCACCACGCCGGGTACGTCGTCCACGGCGGCGCTCTTGTCGAACGGCAGCGCGGACAGCTCGTCCTGGAGGCGGGCGAAGGCGGCTTCCGCGACGGAGCGCGGGACGCGGTTCCAGTACACCTTGGCGATCCGGTGGCCGCGCTCGGCCGCGAGGTCGGCCGCGCGCATGGCGACGCGGTGGGCCTGGATGTGGTCCGGGTGGCCGTAGCCGCCGTGGTCGTCGTACGTCACGAGGACCTGGGGGCGGACCTCCAGGATCACCTCGGCGAGCCGGCCGGCGGCCTCGTCGAGGTCGGCCTGCCAGAAGCAGCCCGGGTCGTCGTTGTCGGCGAGGCCCATCATCCCGGAGTCGCCGTACCGCCCGGCGCCGCCGAGCAGCCGGGCGTCCGTGACGCCGAGCGCGGACACGGCCGCGCCCAGCTCGCCGCGCCGGTGCGCGCCCAGCGCGGCGCCCGTCAGATGCCGCAGCTCCGGCGGGATGACCTCGCCACGCTCCCCCAGGGTGCAGGTGACCAGGGTCACATGGGCGCCCTCGGCCGCGTACCTGGCCATGGTCGCGCCGTTGTTGATCGACTCGTCGTCCGGGTGCGCGTGCACCAGGAGGAGACGCCGGGAGGGCAGTTCCGTCATGGCCACCACCCTACGAGGTCCCCGTGCCCGTCCCCGCGACGCCGGCCGTCAGAACTTGATGCTGCCGATCATGCTGGCGACGTTGGTCGTCAGCTCGCTGATCGTGGGAGCGACGGTCGAGGAGGCGAGATAGAAGCCGAGCAGGATGCAGACGACGGCGTGGCCGCCCTTCAGCCCTGACTTCTTGATCAGCAGGAAGACGATGATCGCCAGCAGCACCACCGCCGAAATCGAGAGTGCCACGGCGGCTCACCTCCAAAGATCCCAGGGACGCGGGTTCTAGATCAGTAGAGCAAATCCATGCAGACACCAGCAGGTTCATACCCACTCTGCGGTAGTGATCATAACTATCCGTACTCGCGCATCGGTCGGCGCACAGCCGCACAAGGGGGCGCATGGCCAATATGGTCGGGGTATGACGACCGAGGCTGACTCCTTCCCCCGTCGGCACGCCCGGACCCAGCGGTTCACGCTCGGCGCGCCGCGTGCGTTCACCGTGGCACCCGACGGTTCGCGTGTCGCGTTCCTGCGTTCCGGCTCGGGCACCGACCGGGCCAACTCCCTGTGGGTACTGGATCTTCCGGGGGGTGCGGAGCGCCTGGCGGCCGATCCGCGCGCGCTCCTCCAGGGCGCCGCCGAGGAACTGTCGGCCGAGGAGCGGGCGCGCCGCGAGCGCAGCCGCGAGGGCGGCGCCGGCATCATCGGCTATGCCACCGACAGTGCCCTGGAGTTGGCGTCTTTCGCCTTGTCAGGGCGGCTTTTCACGGCGGATCTGCGGGCCGGCACGGCGCGTGAACTCCCCGTCCCCGGGCCGGTGATCGACCCGCGTCCGGCCCCCGACGGCCGGCACATCGCGTACGTCGCGCGGGGCGCGCTGCGGGTGGTGGGCGCCGAGGGGGACGGCGACCGGGCGCTGGCCGAGGCGGAGTCCGCGGACGTCTCCTACGGCCTCGCGGAGTTCATCGCGGCGGAGGAGATGGCGCGTTCGCGGGGTTTCTGGTGGGCGCCGGGGTCGGACCGGCTGCTCGTGGCGCGCGTGGACGACACGCCGGTACGGCGGTGGTGGATCTCGGATCCGGCCCGTCCGGAACGTGAGCCGCTCGGCATCCGGTACCCGGCGGCGGGCACCCCCAACGCGGAGGTCCGGCTGTTCGTGTGCGGGCTGGACGGGGTGCGCACGGAGGTGGTCTGGGACCGGACGCGCTATCCGTATCTGGCGCGTGTGCACTGGTCAGAGGCGGGTGCGCCGCTGCTGCTGGTGCAGGCGCGGGATCAGCGCAGCCAGCTGTACCTGGCGGTGGACCCGGATTCCGGGGCGACTCGGATGGTGCACGCCGACGAAGATCCAACTTGGCTGGAACTGTTCGCTGGTGTGCCCTGCTGGAGCCCGTCCGGGCAGCTTGTCCGGATCGCGGACGAGGGGGGCGCACGGGTGCTGGCGGTCGGCGAACGGCCGTTGACCAGCGGTCAGTTGCATGTGCGCGCGGTTCTGGACGTGGGCGCGGACGACGTACTCGTTTCCGCCTCTTCCGGCCCGGAGGCCGAGGCGCCGGAAATTGGCGAAGTTCATGTGTACCGGGTGAACGAACTGGGCGTGGAGCGCCTGTCGCAGGAGCCCGGTGTGCACTCGGCGGTGCGCTCCGGGAGCGTGACCGTCCTCGTGTCCGCCGCGCTGGACCGGCCGGGCGCCCGGGTCCAGGTGCTGTGTGACGGAAAACCGACGGCTACTGTCCGGTCGTACGCGGAAGATCCCGGTTTGTCCCCCCGGGTGTCCCTCACACAGGGGGGCGCACGCCGAATTCCGTGCGCCGTGCTTATGCCACGGGACTACCCCGGTGACACTCCCCTGCCGGTTCTCCTCGACCCCTACGGCGGTCCGCACGGCCAGCGGGTGGTCGCCGCGCAGAACGCCCACCTGACCTCCCAGTGGTTCGCCGACCAGGGCTTCGCGGTGGTCGTCGCCGACGGCCGGGGCACCCCGGGCCGCTCGCCGGCCTGGGAGAAGTCGATCCGGGACGACGTGGCGGCCGTCGTCCTCCAGGACCAGGTCGACGCCCTGCACGCGCTCGCCGAGCGGTACCCGCTGGACCTCAGCCGGGTGGCGATCCGGGGCTGGTCCTTCGGCGGCTATCTGGCGGCGCTGGCGGTGCTGCGCCGCCCGGACGTCTTCCACGCGGCGGTGGTCGGCGCGCCGGTCACCGACCTGCGGCTGTACGACAGCCACTACCAGGAGCGCTATCTCGGCGACCCGAACGAGCAGCCGGAGGTCTACCGGCGCAACTCGGTGATCGACGACGCCGGCCTGGTCGACCCGGCCGAGCCGCACCGCCCGATGCTGGTCATCCACGGGCTGGCGGACGACAACGTGGTCGTCGCGCACTCCCTGCGCCTCTCCTCCGCCCTGCTGGCCGCCGGCCGCCCGCACGAGGTGCTGCCGCTGTCCGGGGTGACCCACATGACCCCGCAGGAGACGGTCGCGGAGAACCTGCTCCTGCTCCAGCTGGACTTCCTCCGGCGCTCACTCCCACAGCCGGACGGGCGCCCGTGAACCGCGTTAACACGCAGGCAACTTGACGGAAGCGGCACCGATATACGGACACGGGAGCCTGAAGAGCGTACGGCCGTGCGGGTGCCGTAAACGGGCCGGGGTGCACCATGTCACCCCGGCCCGTTGCCGTTCAGCCGGGACTCCTCCGGCGGCACCACTTGCTTCTCCTCCGCGAAGTGACAGGCCGAGGGGTGCGCGGCGGGACCGGGCGCGTCACGGAAGGCGGCGGGCACGGCGAGGGCGGGGACCTCCCGGGCGCAGCGGTCCTGTGCTTTCCAGCAGCGGGTGCGGAAGCGGCAGCCGGAGGGGATGTTCGTCGGGGACGGCACGTCGCCGGTGAGGATGATG
>NZ_JBVHWM010000062.1:0-60916 GCF_055564375.1 Streptomyces sp. NPDC029138 | reverse complement strand
TCTTCCACCCTGTGAAGACGCCCGGCATCCGTTCTACCCCGACCAGCGCTCCGTCATACGATCATCCGCCCACGAGTCGGATACGAGCTGGTCCGGTGGACGACGTCGGCCCGGTCAGCGGCCGACCCAGGCAGCCGTCGCGCCGACCACATCCGGACATTCCCCGCGATCCCCGCCCGCGGGACAACAGTGCTGAGTAGGGTGGGTGTCGCCGTCCCGGTGGTCTCCCCCGTACCACCGGGACGCTGCATTGCAGCGGTCCCGGATCCGATGGATGCCGTCGACCAGGTCTCAGCCGGTACGGATCTGCTCGCGCTGCTGCTCGGGCCACCGGGTGGACTCGTCGCAGCGCGGGCCGCCCAGGTAGAGGTGCGTGGTCGCACCACACGCACTCGAGAAACTCGTCTGCCCGCGCGAGATCGTCCGCCAGGCCGGACGACGAGGTCGGGCAGGGCGGCCCGGACGACGGCGCCGTCCAGGGTGTGGCTCGTGAAGCGGTGGCGTACGGCGGCTGAGGCCCGGCAGGGTCCGGGGGACGACCGGGCGGGGGTCGACGCCGCGGGCGCGGTCGGCGGCGAGCCGGCCGGCCTTCTTGCCCAGCAGACGCTGCACGGTGGCCGGGGAGACGGCGGCGAGCAGTCCGACCGAGGTGGATGCCGCAGTCACGCAGCGCGGCGGCCTCGCGGAGCCGATCCCGTGCAGGGCCTCTACCGGCAGCGGAGCGAGCCAGTCGGGGACCTGGTCGGAGGCGGTGGTGAGGACGCCGCCGGGGTGGGTGATCTTTCTTCGGGCGGCACCAGCCGGAGTAAGTCCGCCTTTTCTATCTCCAACCTGGATTGTTTCTAGAATGGCCAGGTGGAGGACATCGAAGCGATCGCGGTGTTGCAGGATCCGGTGCGGCGCCGCCTGTATGAGTACGTTGCGGCGCAGGGCCGTGAGGTCGGCCGCAACGAGGCCGCCGAGGCGGCCGGGGTGGCGCGCACGCTCGCCGCGCATCATCTGGACAAGCTGACTGATGCCGGGTTGCTGGAGTGCGGTAGCCGGCGCCTGACGGGCCGCTCGGGGCCGGGGGCGGGCCGTCCCGCCAAGGTGTACACGCGGGCGCGGGTCGAACGGTCGGTGTCTCTTCCCGCCCGTGATTACCGCACCGCCGCCGAGCTGCTCGCCGAGGCCGCCGAGCAGGCCGGGCTGGATGCCGGGCTCTGCGCGGCCGCGCGCCGCCGGGGCGAGGCCTTGCGTGGCTCTGCGGCGCCCTGTGGCAGCCTCGAAGAAGCCATGAAGATGCTGGCCGCCCGCGGCTACGAGCCGCACCTGGAAGGCGCCGAGAGCGCGGAGGGCGTCCAGGCCGCCGAAGACGCCGAGGGGGCCGAAGGCACTGAGGGCGCTGAGGGGACGACCGGGGCGGCGGCACGCGTCGTTCGTATGCGCAACTGCCCCTTCCACGCCGTCGCCGAACGCTTCCCGCCACTCGTCTGCGGCATGAATCTCGCGCTGCTCGAGGGGTTGCTCGGCACGGACGGTTCCGTCCGCGCTCGCATGGACGCTCGTCCAGGGGAGTGCTGCGTAGTGGTCGAGGCTTCTAAAAACAATGGTGATTGACATAGAAAAGAGGGGCATGCTGGGATGAGGCCATGACCGCATCCGCGCATGGCGCCCACCTCGCCCAGCTCAACGTCGCCACGCTCCGCCACCCCTTCGACGACCCGCGCATGACCCCGTTCGTCGAGATGCTCGACCCGGTCAACGCCGCCGCCGACGGCGCGCCCGGCTTCGTGTGGCGACTCGTGGAG
Source organism: Streptomyces sp. NPDC029138 (assembly GCF_055564375.1). NCBI lineage: Bacteria > Bacillati > Actinomycetota > Actinomycetes > Kitasatosporales > Streptomycetaceae > Streptomyces > Streptomyces sp. NPDC029138. The sequence goes on along the minus strand of NZ_JBVHWM010000062.1, from coordinate 59,126 downwards.
GAGGGGGCGGCCGACGCCACCGGCCTGCGCCCGGCGGGCGAGGACGTCATCGTCAACCTGTCCGTGTGGGAGACCCAGGAGGCCCTGTGGGACTTCACCTACCGCAGCGGGCACCTGGAGGTGATGCGGCGGCGCCGCGAATGGTTCAACCGGCACGTCGAGGCGCACCTGGTGCTCTGGTGGATCCCCGCCGGTCACCTCCCGACCGTCAGCGAGGCCCTGGAGCGGCTGGCGGACCTGCGGGCGCACGGGCCGTCCCCGCGCGCGTTCACCTTCGCCTCCTCCTACACCGCGACCGAGGCCGCCCGGCACATGCAGGAGATGCCGCCGGCGCAGCCTGAGCGGGCCTCCCGGAGCGCTCGGCCGACGACGGCCGGGGACTCGGCGGCGGTTCAGATCGTCTCCACGACCGCAGGCGGGAAAGCGCACTTCTAACCCTGCCGCTTGAGCGTTCAGACTGAATTGGCGCGCGATGTGGGCGGCACGTGATGTGGATGGCGCGCGCTGTGTGTGGCGCGCGTCGACCGCAAGATCGCGCAGCTGGTGCGGCGGCAGGCCGAGCAGGGGCGCGCCGGCGCACGAATCCGGCACCGCCGCACTGGATCGTCGAACTCAGTATCGGGATCGGCCGGTCGGCCGTGCAGGTCCACCGGGCACCTGACCGTCGCGTGGCTGACCCGGCCGCGCTCCCGACACGGCGAGCCAAGGTCGGTTCCCCTGCCACGACGTCGGCGCTCAAGCGGGCACCGGTAAGCGTGTGCCGAGCGTCTACTCCTGGACGATCACTGCGGTTTGGAGGCGTGCTGCGTCTTGGCCCGGCGGGGCTCCGAACATGCGTCGGTATTCGCGGCTGAACTGCGAGGGGCTGTCGTACCCGACGGCGTATCCGATCGCGGCGACGTCGTGGGGAGCTGCGATGAGCTGCATGCGGGCCTTTTGGAGCCGGAGTTGTTTCTGGTATTGCAGTGGGCTCATCGCGGTCACCGCACGGAAGTGCCGGTTGAGTGAGGAGACGCTCATGCCGACTTCGTCCGCGAGGTCGTCGATGCGAATCACCCGGTCATAATGGGTCTTGATCCATTCGATCGCGCGGGCGACGAGTGTGATGCGGCTGTCGGCAAGACCGATCTGTCTGACCAGGGCCGCCTGGGGGCCGTTCAGCAGCCGCCAATGGATCTCGCGTCGCACGCTGGGTCCCAGTACCGGGATGTCACGTGGCTCGTCCAGCAGGCGCAGCAGTCGGACGACGGCGTCGAGCAGCTTGTCGTCGGCGTCACTGGTCGCGATGCCCGGTCCATCATGAGGGCGGAAACCGGTGGGACCGGCTTCCACCAGCAGTTGGGCGATGATCGCGGGTTGCAAAGGAAGCCCGAACGCGAGAAAGGCCTCGGCGGGCGTGGCGCAGGTGATCTGTGAGGTCAGGGGAAGGTCGACGGTCGCTACGAGGTACTGGCCCGCGTGGTAGTCGAAGATGTGGTCGTTGAGGACAGTGCGCTTCGCTCCCTGGGCTATGAGAGCGATCATGGGTTCGGTGACCGTACCCAGCGGTTCGGTCACGTGCTCGGTCGAGAACACCGACATTCCCTCGATCCACACCGGGCGTGGGCTGCCCGCGGCCAGTCGCGCGATCCGATCGCGAAGTTCGTCCAGGTGATCCACCACACCAGTGGACCACGGGTTTCAACGCAGCGAACATGATCCGGGCAAGGTTGAGCGGATCGTGCAACGATCCGGGCGGATTGGTCTAGGAGATCACCACGCGGCGGGGTCGAATGGAGGAGCACTGGGAGACAGCCGCCACGGCGTCCCCGAACATCCTCCGGCTAGGAGCTTTCTGTCATGTCGCTCGATTCCTACGTCACGCTCGGCCGCTCGGGACTGCGGGTCAGCCCGTTCACGCTGGGCACGATGACCTTTGGTGAGGATCACGGTTGGGGAAGCGGTCCGGAGGAGTCCAAAGACATTCTTGCGGCCTACCTGGATCGGGGTGGCAACTCGATCGACACGGCCAACATCTACACGAACGGTCACTCCGAGAAGATCATCGGCGACTATTTCGCCGGCCGGTCCGCGCTGCGTGAGCGGGTCGTGATCGGTACGAAGTTCTTCGGCAACCTGTACGAGAACGACCCCAACGGCGGCGGACCCAGCCGGAAGGCGATCGTGCAACAGCTGGAGAACTCGCTACGGCGCCTCCGGACCGACTATGCCGACATCTACTGGTTGCACAATTTCGACCCGTCCACACCGGTCGAGGAGACCCTCCGCGCGCTGGACGACCTCGTCAGCGACGGCAAGGTCCGCTACGTCGGGTTCTCCGACGTGCCGGCGTGGGCGACGGCCGAGGCAGCCACCATCGCGCGCTTCCGCGGATGGGCCCCGATCATCGCGCTTCAGGTCGAGTACTCCCTGCTCGAACGCACCTCGGAAGGAGAGCTGATCCCCATGGCCCAGGCCATGGGCATGGGGGTCATGCCGTGGGGACCGCTGAAGAGCGGGTTCTTGTCGGGCAAGTACTCCAGTGCGGCCGACAGCCCGGTCGACACCACGCGCACGCAGCTGGTCGGCGCCCCGAGCGAGGCCGACTACGTCGTGATCGACGCCCTCAACGCCGTCGCCGGCGAAGTGGGCGCCAGTCCCGCAGCAGTGGCCCTGGCCTGGGTGCATGGCCGTCCCGGAATCACCTCCACCCTGATCGGCGCGCGCCGCATGGACCAGTTCGAGGCCAACCTGCATGCCCTGGACATCACCCTCACCGAGGCCCAACGCGGTGTGCTGGACGACGTGTCTCGTCCCACGCTGAACTTCCCGGCCGAAAACAACAGGACGTTGGCGCCGATGATCCAGTTCGGCGGAGCCACCGTGGACGGCCGCCCATCGATGGTGTCCCCGCTGTTGCAGGCCAGCAGCAACCGCTACTGAGCACGACACCCGGGAACGAAAACCGCCATACCCCGACACGAAAGCGGAAGGGGCCACATGTCACAGCAGTTCCTGGGCAAGACGGCTCTGGTCACCGGAGGCGGATCCGGTATCGGACGGGCGACGGCCCTGGCGCTCGACTCGACGCTCGAGACGCCCGCCCACAGTTGCACGAGTTGACCGTTCTGCTGCGTACCAGCGGCTGCCGGAGCCGACCACGGATGTCCGCCCCCCTCCGTAAGGTCATCGCCCAGACGATCGGCTGGCCGCGCCGTCGAACGGGCAACCGTTGCCTCTGCCCCGGCAGTTACTTTCGATACTGGAAGGAAAGAGAATGCCGCTGAACGGCGAATACGAACCGAGTGCCCTGGACGTTGCCCGGGACCAGGTTGCGCTCTTCGAGAGCAGCAACGGTACCGAGGGAAATACGATAGTTGGCCGTCCTGTGGTCGTCCTGACGATGCGGGGAAAGAAGACGGGGAAGATACGCAAGACCCCGGTGATGCGGGTCGAGGACGCGGGACGCTATGCGCTGGTCGCCTCCCAGGGCGGCGCGCCCCAGCATCCGGCCTGGTACCACAACGTCATGAGCGACCCACGGGTGGAGCTTCAGGACGGGGCCGTGCGGCGGGAGTACCTCGCTCACGAGGCCACGGGGCGGGAGCGGGAAGAATGGTGGAAGCGCGCGGTCGAGGCCTTTCCCGACTACGCGGAATACCAGCGCAACACGGAACGGGTGATACCGGTACTCGTCCTCGAACCCGTGAGGTCCGATGTGGGTGCTCCCCTTCCCGTCACGGCCGGCGATTGACGTAGGTGTCCCCGGGAGCGCCTCGACAAAGGAGACGCGAGGCCTGGCGGAGGGCCCCGGCGGCGACCCGGTCGGTGAAGCCTGCCCCGACCTGCGGTACGCGGGCCGGCTCGCCGATCCGCCGGTCCGGTGCCGTTTTCGGCGGTGCTCGTCCCGTCGGGGCGGTCCCGGGTGGGTTGAGCGGCGTACCGGCAGAGCGCCGTGGGCCGCTGGGGCAGCGAGGTAGCGGAGGTGGGGCCTGGGCGGCTCAGGCCTGGGGCACTGCGGAAGCGGTGTCCCCGAGCACGGCGGAGTTCCGCCACTCGACGGGGGAGACGCCGTACGCCGCGCGGAACACCCGGCTGAAGTGCGAGGCGCTGGTGAACCCCCATCGGTGGGCCACCGCGGCGATCGTGAGCCCCGCTGCGCCCCGGCGGGCCAGGTCACGTCGGCACTGTTCCAGTCTGCGCTGCTGTATCCACCGGCTGACGGTGATGTCCTCCCCCTCGAACAGCTTGTGCAGATAGCGGACCGAGATGTGGTGGGCCCGGGCGATGGCGTCCGGCGTCAGGTCCGGATCCGTCAGGTGCCGGTCGATGTACGCCCGGATGCGCAGCAGCGACATCCGGGCGGCGGTCGGGGTGTCCGCGGTGGCCCTGCCGAGTCGCTCCTCGGCCAGAGTGTGCACCAGGTCCACGACATTGCGGGCGATCGACTCGCCCGTCCGCTGCGGATACGTCGCCGCGCTCTCCACGAGCCGGGACAGCAGCGGCGTCAGCAGCGTGCCGAGCACCGACTCGCGGCCGAGCGGCGCGGCCGTGATCTGCCGCAGGTCCGACTCGCCCAGTCCCAGGAGGTCCCGTGGCAGGACGAGGGACTTCGTCTGGAACCGCTCGGGGAAGGTCAGCCGTAGGGGGCGTGCCCTGTCATAGACGAAGAGCGCCCCTGACCGCACGTGTACGTCGCGCGTGTCCTGCTCGATCCGGGCGTTCCCCCCGCTGAGCAGCATCACGACGACGTGGTGGTCGTTGGCGCTCCCGGCGATGAGTCGTCGCGTGCGCAGGGTCTGCATCGGGTCGCCCTCCACAGTGACGCCCCGGATGGGGCCCAGCGGTGACGTACGGACCGTGCCGGAATACACCTCCCCGGGAACGCTGATGTCAACGGCCCCGAAGGTCCGCGACAGCGCATCGCGCCAGTAGGCCCGTCTGCGGTGGGCCGGCACCGAGTCCGTGGCGTGGAGGGTGGTTGATGAGTCCTGCGACATGGAGTCCCCCGTTCTTTCACTGCACTTTCGAGGCACATACTGGCAGCGCGAACCAGGCCGTGACATCGCGTGAATCCGTGAGACCAACGGTACGAGGGAGGGGCGGAGCGGGTGCTGCCACCGGCCGGCCCCGAACGGAATTTCGCAGCGGCGGAGGGGGCGGAAGGGGCGGCGGTGTTCCGGGCGGAGGCCGGAGCGCAGGTGTTCTGCCGTCTTGCCATGCGCGGCCACGGCTGGACGCGGACATCCGGGTCGTGCACGGAGACACGGCCGAAGCGGCCGGCGAACGCGCCGCCCGCCTGCTGATCGACTCCGGTGACCTGCCCACCGCCGTCGTCACCTTCTACGACCGCTGCGCCATCGGTCTCCTCGCCGCCCTCGCCCGCGCCGGCATCACCGTTCCCGACGAGGTGTCCGTGGCCGGCTACGGCGACGACCCCCTCTCCCGGTTGAGCTCCTTCGACCTGACCACGGTCAGCCAGGCGGCGAAGGGGCAGGCCCACCATGCCGTGGCCGCCGCCGTCGAACGCCTCGACCAGGAGCGTGTCGAGCCCCGCGAGGTCGTTCTCACCCCTCGCCTTGTCGTCCGCGGCAGCATCACCGGGCCCCGCTGAGCCGCCGCGGGCTGTGTCCGGCACGGTGGGCCGGCGCGGCTCCTGCGCCGTGGTTTCGGTGGGGCCGGCGGATCGGCGACCTCTTGTCGGCAGTGCGCCAGCCGTGGCATGACGATCTGCGTTTCTTCCCGCGCATCTGCGCCCCGGCCTGGGCTGAGGCGGCGCAGAACCGCGGAAGACGACGGCCTCCCCCGACGCGGCGGGCGACTGAGCAGGGGTGCCTGCCGGCGAACAGACGGTGGTCGGCCGGATCGAGCCAGGTGGGTCGCTTCGGCAGCCGGCAGTCGGCAGGGGACCGGCGGCGTCGGCTGGACCGGCACGGCCGGTTTCAGGACCAGGGGATCTCGCCATGGCGGGAGAGGAAGCGTCCGGTGCCGGCGCCGGGCTCCTCGGTGGCGAGGGCGACGATCGCGTCCGTGCCCTCGGTGACGGTTTGGGGGCCGCTGTGACCGTTGAGGTCGGTCGCGGTGTAGCCGGGGTCGGCGGCGTTGACGCGGATGCCCTTGAGCCCCTTGGCGTACTGCGTGGTCAACATCGTCAGCGCTGCCTTCGAGGACGTGTACAGCGGCGCGACGACGTGCGACTCGGGCCGGTCGGGGTCGTGGGTGAGGGCGAGGGAGCCCATGCCGCTGCTGACGTTCACGATCACGGGGTCGTCCGATCGCCGCAACAGCGGCAAGAACGCGGTGGTGGTACGGACGACGCCGATGACGTTGACGTCTAGGACGGCGAGGGCGTCGGCGGCGGTGAGGTCACTGGGGTCGCCGACGGGGCCGTGCACACCGGCGTTGTTGATCAGGACGTCGATCCTGCCCTCGTGTGCGGCGACGTTCGCTGCCGCGGCGGCCACGGACGCGTCGTCGGTCACGTCGATGGGGACGTGGCGTGCGCCGAGCGCGGCGGCGGTCTCCTCGCCCTGCTCGCGGTCGCGGGCTCCGACGAGCACGGTGTGACCGCACTCGATCAGGCGGCGGGCGGTCTCGCGGCCGAGCCCCTTGTTGGCCCCGGTGATGAAGGTGATCGTCATGCGTTCGATGCTCGCCTCGGCCAGGGAGGCGGAACAGGGACGCTTCGACGGTAGGAAGACCAGTACCACCCTCGCGCCCGCACGCACGACCGGGGATGCACGAGGATGGAGATCATGTCGACGACACCCGGAACCGGACTGGGCGCGATGATCCGCACGTGGCGGGACCGGCTGCCCCCGACGGCCGCCGGGCTGCCGGTGGCGCGTGGGCGCCGGGCGGCCGGGCTGCGGCGGGAGGAACTGGCCGACCTGGCCGGGGTGTCGGTCGACTACATCGTGCGCCTGGAGCAGGGGCGGGCCACGACGCCCTCGGCGTCGGTGGTGGCGTCCCTGGCGCGCGCCCTGCAACTGTCCGGCGCCGAGCGGGACCACCTGTACCGGCTGGCCCAGCTCGTGCCACCGGCGGGCGGCGCGATCCCTGACCATCTTCCGCCCGGCCTACAGCGGGTGCTCGCCCGCCTCGGGGACGTGGCGGTCGCCGTGTTCGCGGCGGACTGGCGACTGGTGTGGTGGAACCGTGTGTGGGCCGCCCTGCTGGGCGACCCCTCCGCCTCGCCGCCGCATCTGCGCAACTTCGCCCGTGACAGGTTCCCCGTGGACGTCGGCCCCGCCCGCCTCGCGCTGTGGCCGGTAACCGAGGCGGACCGCGACGCCACCGACGCCGCCGTCGTCTCCGACCTGCGCCGCGCCACCGGCCGATTCCCCCAGGACAGCCGACTGGCCACGCTGATCCGTGAACTGAACGCGGGTAACAAGAGGTTCGCCGAGCTCTGGGCGACAGGAGAGGTGGCCGCGCACCGCGAGGACCACAAGACGATCGACCACCCGTCGGTGGGCCCGGTCACGGTGGACTGCGACGTCCTGACCGACGGCGACTCCGAGCTCAAGATCGTCATTATGAGCGCCGAGCCCGGTAGCGAGGACGAAACCAAGCTCCAGCTCGCCGCCGTGGCCGGCCCACCGGCCAGGGCAGCAACTGATTCGACGTGGGCAGGATGACGCGGGTCGCGAGGGGGCGGTCCTGGCGGCCGGCGTTCGAGCGCCGCCAGGACCGTCTGCGGGGCCGCGTGGCCGGTGCCGCCCCGGCTCGTCTGCGAGCGGCCGGCTCACTTTGTCGTCGTCGGCCTGCTGCACTCGGAAGTCACCGACACCACCGCGTGAGGAAATGCGAGGGGCGCCCCCGTCCGGACACACCGGACGGGGGCGCCCCGCCGAGCAGGGGGCTGACTAGCGGTACATGACGGTCGCTGCCTTCCGGATGCCTTGTGAGGGCACCGTGACGCGGAGGGTGTGCGTGTCGGCGTCCCACTGCCAGGTCGATGTGTCCGTCCCGGTGCCGTTCAGGGCCACGCGGGTCGGCGCGTGTTCCACCCCGAGGAAGGACACCGTCCACTCGCGCCGGCTCACCTGGCTTCTGAAGGAGCCCTTGGCAGGTGCGATCTTCAGCAGGTGGGAGCCGTTGTGCTCGGTGAACCGCAGTTGTGTGGTCGCCGCCCGCTTCGACACGGGGCCGACGCCGTCGTCCTCGTAGAGGGAGAAGGAGCCGGAGGCCCCCGTGGCGACGGTGACGCCGACCTTGTTCAGCGGGTGCTGCGCGTCGTTGGCCACGTTCTCGGAGCGCGTGGTGACGATGCCGCCCGCGCGGACGAAGACCGGCATGGTGTCCAGGGTCGTCGTGACGTCGTAGGTGGCGCCGCCGGCGGGCGCGGTGTAGGTGCGTCCGGTGAAGTAGTCCGTCCACTGTCCCGGCGGGAACCAGACCGATGTCGTGGTGCTGGTGCCGGGCGTGGTGACCGGCGCGACCAGCATGTCGGGCCCGTACAGGTACTCGGTGCCCGCCCTGGTGTAGGCGGTCTCCTCCTCCGGGTACCGCAGGTACAGCGGCCGGACGATCGGGACTCCGGTGGCAGCGGCCTCCCGAGCCAGAGTGTAGGTGTAGGGCACCAGCGCCTCACGCAGCCTGAGGAACTTCTCGGCGGACTTCCTCGCTTCGGGGCCGTACTGCCAGGGGAGCCGGTCACTGTGGTTGCTGTGCAGGCGGTCGATCGGCTGGAACGTCCCGAACTGCACCCATCGCGCGTACAGGTCGTCGGGCAGCTTGGTGGTGCGGTGGGTCTGGCCGTCGGAGGTGTACGTCTCCGCTCCGGGAATGCCGTAGCCGTCGTTGTGGCCGCCGATGTCATGGCTGACGGCGGCCATGCCGGTGGCGGCGGACTCTCCTGGCGTGTAGCCGATCTCGGCGCGGAGGGTGCCCCAGTTGGACGTCGTGTCACCCGAGAAGTGGAGCGTGGTCCGCTTGTCGGCCCAGGGCCCGGTGGGCAGGCCCACTCCCCCGCTGTAGCCGCCGGCCTGGAGGGAGCCGTAGGCGCGGGAGAGGACGAAGCCCCGCTCGCTGGTTTCGGCGGTGAGGTCGGCGTACTGCTGGTTGATCCACGCGTCCGGGGTGACACCGGCCTGCGAGGAGCGTGAGGTGTCGCAGCACCAGTCCAGCCACCAGAAGTCGTTGCCGGCCCGGTCCATCGGCCGGTGGAGGTCCAGGTAGGCCTTGAGCTGGTCGGGATCGCCGAAGTCGAAGGTGTAGCAGTCCGCGCCGCCCGCGGGCGCGCATCCGCCCTTGCGCAGCTTGCCGTCGGCCGTGGCCTGCGCCTTGGTGAACTGCGGGTCGGATCCGAGGATGCTCGGGTGCACGTTCAGGGTGTTGTGCAGTCCCTGGCCCGCTGACCAGTCGAAGAACGCCTCGGGATCGGGGAACTTGGCCGGGTCGAAGTTCCAACCGCTCCACGCGTTCGGGGATTTGAAGTCGGTGTCGGTGACGAGTACGTCGAGCGGCACGTCGGCGGCGCGGAACGCGGGCAGGACGGTGTTCTCGTAGTCGCTCGCCGTACGGTCGATGTACTCCGAGTACCACACGCCGTAGGCCCAGCGGGGCAGCAGCTGCGGTGGGCCGGTCAGTGTGGCGAGATCGGACAGGCCCTGCTGGTAGTCGTGGCCGAAGCCGAAGAGGTAGCCGTCCTGGTAGGGCCGACCGTGGTGGGCGGGACGAGCGGACGCCTTCCTGGTGCCGGGGTCGTAGACCGCTGAAGGCGTGTCGTCGAGCAGGTACCAGCCGTCGCGGTGCAGCAGGCCGGGTGTGGTCCAGGGGGTGGGGTCGTTGTCGCCGTTGAGTCCGTCGAGGCTACGCCGGTAGCCGCCCAGGGCGAGGTGCGGCGCGGGGGCCGGGTCCTGCCGGGGGGCCAGGGCTACGGTGTCCACGTTGACGTGGCAGCTGGTGGCGTCGGGGCAGCCCAGGGTGATCTCGTCCGCGCCGGCCTTCAGGCTGACCGGGATGGACGCCGACGCCCAGGTGTCCCAGTTGGCCGTCGGAGGCAGGGACAGGGTGCTGTCGGTGCCGCCCTCGGTGCTGACCCGCACGCTCCGCGTCTGGTGCAGGCCGTCGCCGCCCGAGCCGTTGGCGTAGCGGAGATGCAGCAGGTAGGTGCCGTCCTCGGGTACGCCTACGATCCGGTCGGTTATGCGGGCTCCCTGGTTCAGCTCGCCGGTGAAACCGTAGCCCGCATGGCCCTTGTGGTCGGTGGCGACGACCGCGGAACCCGACAGGAGCGCGTCCTCGGCCTCGCAGCTCGTACCGAACCGGCAGCCCGGGACCGCGCTGTCGGCTCTGGAGGGATAGGCGGCTCCGGGTGTGAGGAGGGCGACGCTGTCGATATTGACGTTCCCGGAGTCGGCGGCGGTGCGGCGCAGTGTGACCGTGTGGTGGCCGGCGCCGAGAGACAGCGGCAGCCGGGCCACACCCCAGGTGTTCCAGTCGCCCGTCTCGGGGAGGCTGAACGTGCGGTCGGTGCCGCCGTCCACGCTGAGGCTGAGGGTCCGGGTCTCGTGGCGGCCGTCACCTCCGACGGAGTTGGCGTAGCGCACGGCGAAGTCGTACGTGCCGGTCGTCTTGGCCTGGACGTCCGTGGAGAGGGAGTTGTTGTCGACCTCGAACCCGGCCAGGAAGCCCTTGCCGGTGAACCCGCCGTGGTCCGTGGCGAGTCCGGGGCCGTCGTACATCTGGTCCTCTGTCTCGCACAGGACGCCGGGGGCGCAGACCGGGTGCTGCCAGGGGGCCGCCAGCACCGGCTGCTGTCCCGCCTTCAGCCGCACGGTCAGGTTGTCCGCGGTGAAGGGGCCGGAGCCGACGCGGTAGCGCAGGGTCATCGCGCTGGTGGTGATGGTCAGGACGCCGTCGCGGACCGACGAGGTGTAGCGGGGTGGTGTGAAGGCACCCCGGCCGATCGCGTTGAAGGTGGGCCGGTCCTCGAAACGGCCGTCCCCGGCGTACTCGGTACGGATCAGGGTCGGTGAAAGGATCTCGAACCGGGCGTCCGACACGGACACCGTCGCGGTGCGGACCGGCGGGCTCACCGTCGCGGTGCCGACCGGCGGGCTCGGGGTGTTCGCGGCCGCGACACCGGGGGCGGCCAGGCCGAGCACCAACGACGCACAGGCCACGAGGTGGCCGATCACAGGCGTGCGCCACTTGCGAAGGAATCTCGAAGGCGTTGGTCGCACAACACGCTCCATCCAGCACAGCTCCATTCCGGCACGGCAGCACTCCGGGGAACGCGCGACGGACATCGCCGACGCCCGTACCGGCACGGGTGATTACAACGTTGTCATCGCGGTTCCCAGGCATGAGACCACGCCGCTTTTCCAACTGTCCACACCCCCAACGGACATCGTTGTCAACGCTTTCCAGCCCAACAGGCTGCGCGCGCTGTTCGCGACTGAGTTGGTCAGTTCGTCGGGCGGGTTGGACGTCGTTTCGGTTGGTGAGTCGGCGGTAAGGCGATGAGTGCCGGTGAGGAACTCACCGGCACTGGCAGGTGGATGTTCGAGATGGCCGTTCTCGCGGGGCAGGAGGTGTTCGCCGACGGAGTCGCGCATCTGTTCGGACACGCGGAATGCCCGTCTTGTGCCAGCGTCTTCGACATCGCGGATGAGTACACCTGCGCCAATCGTCCGGTAATGCGGTGAGCCATGATGAAGCCGACAACGCTCTGGCTGCGCCTCACGCATGCGGCCAGAGTCGAATCGGTGCGACGGCGACAGCGGCTCGTCAGGGTTGTTGTCCGCGCAACGGTCGCGATGCCAACGCGTTGAGCTGACCACGGTTCGTTGAGAGGGTGGTCGAACGGTCGGAAGCATCGGGAGCGAGAATCGGGCCATGGTCATGGCAAGGCGCTGGTATGCCTCTTCTCCCGTCGTGGACGGTCTGCCGTTGCTGGCGGAGCCGGAGTTCTGGGCCGCCCATCTGGTCGACCTGCACGACGGAACGCTGGTGGAGTCCTTCGGCGTGGACCCGGCGGACGTCGAAGGCATGCTGGAGCGCTTGTGCGACAAGGCTGCCTGGCCGATGTTCCGGATCCCGCTCGCGGGCGGACACAGCATCCTCGTGCACTACAACAGCGGCGAGGAGTACACGTCCACCGACTACTTCATGGTCCACCCCGACTGGTGGACCAACGACCTGGTCCTCGCCAGCACGGACGAGGACCGCATCGGCCCCGGCCTGTGCTGGCCCGAACTCGTCGCGCTGATCGACGCCACAGGGGACGGGGAAGGAGTGACCGATCCGCACGCCCGGCTTCTCCTGTTGCTGCCCGTCCTGGGGGACACGAACGTCCGGGCCGAAGCCGTCACCCTGGTGCAGCAGGCACTGATCGCCCAGGGTGCCTCGGACGACTGTGACGCCCTGGCCCGCCACCTCCTTCGGGGACACCCCATGTGGGGAGCTGCCACTTGGTCGTACGACGAGGACGAGCGTGCCTGGATCTGCGAAGGCGAACACAGCCCCCGCGAGACGCCACTGGGTGATCACCTCCCGGACTCACAGCGCACGGCCCTGGAGGACTGCCTCACGCCGGTGGACGGCTGATCCGGGAGCTGGCCGATCATACGGTTGAAGAGGTTGCGTTGGGCGGCCGCGTGCCGGTCTCCGGTCTCACGGCGACGCCGGTAGTGGGCGCCGGCTGACCGCACCCGGCAAGCTGCTCATCGCCCTCGCCACCGCCTGGCCGCTGCTCCTCGGGCGCCCTCATCGACCGGCTCGGCAAAGGCATGCGCGGGGCTCCCCGCGACACCCCGCTGGTCGAAGGCGTCCCGAACGCACAGCGTGGCCAGGTGTTCGGGCTGCACCGGGCCGCCGACACCGACGGCGCGGTGGTCCGGTCCGCTGACGGGCCTGCCTCCGTACGAGGCGCTCGACCACCACCTGCGGCCCCTGTTGTGGGCAGCGGTGATCCCCGCCGTCGCTTCAGTCGCCCTGATCGCCGCAGTGGTCGCCTCGCCGATGCCCAGCCACAGCCCCCCGGCGTCGTCGAGCGCTACCGCGCCGGTGGACTGGAACGGCGACTTGTCGCTGATCGGCTTCCAGTGCCCGCCGCCTCGCTCGGACCGCCAGACACCGCCGCCCGCGCCGCCCGCGTACACATACCAGTCGCCGGCGGCGGTGATCGCGGCCATGCGGTCACTCACATCGCCCGATCCGCCACTGGAGTTGGAGTCGATGCCCCCGGTAGCGGGAGTCGTCCGAGCCGTACGGCGGTGGGTGACGTGGCGCCAACTGCCCCTGGCAGCTGAGGAGGTTCCTCAAACTGGTCCAGGTGGCGCGCGGGCGGCGCCCACTTCCTCTGATGGCTCGTCGCTGTTGGCCACCGCCTGGTGATGGCGGCTTCTTGCCGGAGGCCCAGGCTCAGGCCCTCGTGACCGCAGCAGGGTTCAGGCGTCGACCCGGTTCCGCCGGCGTCGGCGGAGGGCGGGTCGGCCGGACGCGGTGGTGCCGACGCGGGCGGCGGCGCGGGCGGGGCCGTCGGGCATGGTGAAGGTGAAGACCGCCGTCGCCGCCGCGATCGCGGCGAGGGCGAGATACGCGTGCTGGTACGCGGTGACGGGTGGTGCCGCGCCGGCGTCCGGCCGTGTGCCGAGGACGAGGGCCGTGGTCACCGCTGCCGGCGCGAGCGCGCCGCCGGTCTGGCGTACGACGGTGTTCAGCATCGTGGCCTGCGCGAGGTCGGTCCGGTCGATGGTGGCCAGGGAGGCGACGGTGGTCGGGATGAAGAAGCAGCCGATCGCGACGCCGAAGAGGAACATGTAGGTGCGGAAGGTCCACAGGCCGGTGTCCGCGTCGCAGGTGGCGAGGAGCAGCAGCACCGCGCTGACGCCGGTCATGCCGCAGCCGACGATCAGGCGCGGACCGACCCTGGCGTACAGGACGCCGACGATCTGGACGGTCAGCAGGACGCCGAACGCCTCGGGGAAGGTGGTCAGTCCCGACTCCAGCGCCGTGCGGCCCTGGGCCTGCTGGAGGAAGAGCGGACTGACGTAGAGAGCGCCCATGATGGGGATCAGGCCGACCAGATTGATCAGGTTGGTGTCCCGGAAGAGCCGGTCGGTGAACAGCCTGAGCCGCAGCAGGGGGTGAGCGGTGCGCAGTTCGACGGCGACGGCGGTGACCAGCAGCGCCGCGCCGAGGACGAGGGAGACGAGGACGGCAGGGGAGGTCCAGCCTCGGTTGGGTCCCTCGCTGATGCCGAACATCGCGGTGCCCAGGGCCCCCGCGCTCAGCAGCAGGCCGGGCAGGTCGAAGCGGCCCGGCCGGCTGCCGCGGTCGCCGGCCAGGAACAGCGTGCCGAACAGTACGGCCGGCAGGCCGACCGGCAGATTGACGTAGAAGACCCACCGCCAGGAGAGGTGGTCCACCAGCAGCCCGCCCAGCACGGGGGCCGCGGCCGGGGCGATCTGCTGCGGAATGATCATGTAGCGGGAGATGCGCACCTGCTCGGCGGAGGTGAAGGTGCCGAACAGCAGCGCGGTCGAGGCCGGGAAGAGGATGCCGGCTGACAAGCCCTGTACGGCGCGGTAGGTGACGAGCTGGCCGAGTCCGGCCGCCGCCCCGCACAGCAGCGAGGAGCCGAGGAAACCGGCCAGGGCGGTCAGCAGGACACGCTTGCCGCCGAATCGTTCGACCAGCCAGGCCGAGGCCGGTATGGCCATGGCCAGGCAGACCGGATAGACGACGACCACCCCGTCCAGCGCGGCGGTGGTCAGCCGGAACTGACGGGCGATCGAGGGCAGTGCCACCGTCGTGATCGCTCCGTCGACGATCGCGATGAACGTCACGCTGACGCATACGACGGGGACGACCAGACGCTGGCTGACGCGGGCGGGTAGTGCGGACAGCACGGAGTGACGTCGACGCATATGCTGAGCATACGCACTATGTGCTTACTCAGCATATGGCTTTCATCCTGCGGGACAGGAGAGACTGGGCACCATGGCAGTGCAGGGCAGCAGCGACATCCTGATCGACGAGCTGTACGAGACGACGTACCGGCTACGGCAGTTCGTGGAGGCCCGGTTGAGGGAGAAGGGGGCCTCCGTGGCCCGGCTGCGTGCCATGCGCATGCTGGCCCAGGCCCGAAAACCGCTGCGGATGCGGGACCTGAGTGAGATGGCGGGCATCGCGGCCCGTACCGCCACCACGATCGTGGACAGCCTCGAACGCGACGGGCTCGTGGAGCGGGTACGACACCCGCACGACCGGCGAGCCTTCCTGGTGCGGCTCACCGACGAGGGGCTGCGCTGCCACCGCGAGGCGGAGGAGATCGACCGCCTCGCCCTGGCCGAGGCGACCGCCGCCCTGGACGCGGACGACCGCGAACAACTGCGGGCGCTGCTGGCGCGCATCCGCGACCACACCGTCTGACGGCGACGCCCCGACCATGGGTCGTACCCGCCCGCCTTCATCCGCTCGCGTCCTGCTCGACGAATAGCGGCTCACTGAACGCAGGACGGAGATCGGCGCGCTGCCGTCCTCACGGCCGCGCTGATGCGCGAGCGGCTGCTGAACCTGGTCCCTCCGGTACGTCGCCGGCGTTTCACCGGCATCGGCGGACGGTCCCAGCTGATCCCCGATGCCGCTCGGCCCTTCTGCCCCGGCGGATGCCTTCAATCGGGCTCGGCGACGCTGCCGAGGTGCACTTGCGTGGTCAGACCGCCGCTGGAGCGCCCTGGCCCTTGATCGTTTGCCCTCCCCGGGCCTACCCATTCGAGCCACCCGTGTTCCAGGTCATCATCAGCTCGAAAACCAGTCGCCTGACGGCAGATGACCGTTGGTACGGTCCCGCCATGGCTACAGCAGAGGGATCAGCGAGCGGCCCGGTCACCGCGGCCGATGTCGAACATGCCGTCCGGTTGGCGCTCGCCACTCTGCGTGGGGCCGAGGCGCGGGACTGGAGTGTCAAGGCCGGTTCCCTGGAGTGGGATTGCTGGGAGACCGTCGAGCACCTCGCCGACGACCTGTTCTCCTACGCGGTCCAACTGAGCCCAGCGAACCCGCCGCTGGACACCGATGTCCCCTTCGCGTGGAGTCGGAAGAGGCCGGGCGGCCCGGCGAACGCTGTCTTCGCGGACCGCGAGGCCGGTACGGCCGGTCTGCTGCAAGTGCTGGATGCCAGTGGCGGCTTGCTGACCGCAATGGTCCGCACCGCCCCGCCCACGGTCCGGGCACACCACGTCTTCGGCGCAGCCGACCCCGAAGGCTTCGCCGCGATGGGCGTCGTCGAGACCCTGGTGCACACCCATGACGTCGCTTTGGGCTTGGGTATGGAGTGGACGCCGCCCGCCGACCTGTGCGACCGGGTACTGGCCCGGCTCTTCCCCGACGCCCCGACCGACACCGACCGGTGGCCCACCCTCCTCTGGGTCACCGGCCGCGCAGAACTTCCCGGTCGGCCACGCCTCACCACCTGGCGCTGGTACGGCACACCACGCGTTGAGGCGCAGTAGTGCGGCGGCCGAGGCCGACCGGCACTCGTACGACACCGGTACGCGTTCCGAGGTGAAGGTGATGGCCGCGTCGCCCGTCCAGCCGTCGAGTAGCGACTGGGGCGAAGGCCGGCCGGTATCCGAGGAACGGGAGCCCGCTGTGGTCTCGGCCGGAACTGACCGTGCTGCTGCGTCGACCGGGAGGCGGTCGGCCAGCGAGCGGCCCGCCGCCCGGTCCAACGCGTCGCCGTCGATGCGGCCCAGCAGCCGCCGTACCGTCACTTCCGCCGGCAGGCACCGCTTCGGGGACAGCGGGGCGGGCCGTACGCCAAGGCGCTGCGGGACGGACGGCGGGGCGTCGGTGATCCACTCACCCGCCGCCAGTAGGAGGTCGCTCCGGCCAGAACCGTGCACGCGGTCAGCGCGAGCACGACGACCAGTGCGTGCCGTACAGCCGCGCGGATCGCGAGGGTCGGGCACCTCGGCCAGTCGCTTCAGCAGGCCCGGGATCTCCTCGGGTCGGCCCCGGCGTGCTCGCGGAGTTGGTCAGAGGCAGGCGGGATCGGCGATGACACGTCGGCTGGCACGGTCTTCCACCAGGATCACTGGGTGTCGAAAACTCCATGATCTTGGAAGGGCACGTCATTCGCCTGCGGCGTCCTCGGCTTCCCAGCGAAGCAGGTCGCCCGGCTGGCACTCGAGCACCTCGCAGAGCGCGGCGAGCGTCGCGAAGCGCACCGCCTTGGCACGGCCGTTCTTGAGTACCGCCAGGTTGGCGGGAGTGATCCCCACGCGGTCCGCGAGCTCGCCCACGGACATCTTCCGCCTGGCCAGCATCACGTCGATGTCGACGGCGATCGGCATCAGATCACTTCCTCCAACTCGGCCTGCATCTGCGCCGCTTCGACGTCCCGCGCAACGGCCTGGGCGAGCAGCATCCGCAGCACGAGCACGATGAGCGCGACGCCCAGGATGGCCACGCCAACCCCGCCCATGATGACGGTGACGCCCGGGTCGTCCCGCTGGCCCGGCGCATTGACGACCGTGACGGCGAACCACACGAGAGCAGCGGCCACGATCGCGCCGATCACGCCGTCCACGTACCGGAAGGCGGCGTGGGAGAACACGGTTCCGCGTCGCACCATCGTCACCAGTCGCCATACGCAGACCAGGGCGACCTGGACCGTCACCATGCCCAGGATCGTGATCACGCGCAGCGCGGTCAGCGGGAGCGACCCGTCCTCCGGATCGCTTCCACTGGCCAATGTCCACACCATCAATGCCTGCACGAAAACGGTGCCGGCGAGCACCACGACGAGCACGGCGCGCAGCGCACGCACGGTCAGCTTTCCCATACCCCATCCTTCCATCGAGCAGCGATGGAAATCTATCGAGATTCGATAGGTGAAGCAAGGGCTGGGACGGAGGGTGGGCGGCTGTTCCGCACGGTGGCGGGACGTCGCCGCCTCTCCCGGCATGGCGGTTGCGCGAACCGCAGCATCGACCGGACGCCCGCCAGCTTCGCCAGGCCCGGCGGCGGCCCGAGGCGGAACCCGCGCGGCTGGGGCTTGCCCGACGCCGCGTACGGCAGGAAGTCCGGCGGCGAATCTCCCGGCGAGGGACACGACCACGAAGTCGGAGAGCAGGTCGGCCACTCCCGGGCCGGCCACCGCTCCCCCGCCTTGTAGTGCCTGCCCTGCGGGCGTTCACACAGCTTGCCGACGCCGCCCTTCGCGGTGGCCTTGATGGCGGTGAGTACGGCGGCCAAGGCGGGGTCGACGTCCTTGTGCCGCTCCATCACCGGCGAGGAACGCCCGGTCATCACGCCCGGCCGTCCAGGTTCCGGGTGACGCCGAGGTCCGCGAGGGTGTCGACGTAGGCGTTCTTGAGCCGGTCGTGCCACGGGTCCAGGTACGCCTCGGTCGGGTGGACGTCATGGCCGAGTTGCCAGGAGCTGTCCGGTCGATCACGGTCCGGTGTGCGCATCTGGGGTTGGCTGTCTGCGCAATCCCATAATCTGCGCTCATGACCACCGCTGAGTCCGGAGCGTTCTCGAGTGCGACTCTTGAGGAGTACCTCTCGATGATTGATGAGCTGCTCGCACAGCCGTTCCCGGAGATGAACTTCGTCGACGTCACCGGGTACGGCGGCCCCGAGCACCGGGTGCGCGTCCTGCGGGTCAGCCGGGATTTCTGGGACGACGACGATGGGCAGGCATCGGTCGAGGCCGAGGCCGAACTACGGGCTTACCTCGACGCCCTGATCGCAACGTTCACGACACGCTGGGGCGTTCCACTCGTTGTGGACCTCTGGCCATGTCTCAGGGCCGGCTGTGAGGGCGAGGAAGTGCCCGAGCCGCTCAACTCCCTCAGCCAACAGGCCGTAAGCATGCAGGCGTGGCCGCTCCGGGACAGCGGTCGCTGGCTTGCACTCACGATCGGCCAGGAGGACAAGGAACTGCCACTCGAGCTGCTTGCCGCAGTCGGCCGGGCTCCTGCGCTTGATTGGCGTGTCGTGAGCCGGTCATGAACGGAGCCAGACGACGACAGCTGCCGCCGTGGCAGTCCCGAAGAACACATAGCCGCGTTTGTCATACCGTGTGGCCACCGCGCGGGAGTCTTGGACTTGTTGACGGCACGTTCGACGGTGTTGCGCTTCTTGTACCGCTCCTCGTCGCGCAGGCGGCCGGCCTGACTGTCGGCCTTCTCCGGGATCGTGTGGCGGATATCCCGCCGCCGCAGGTACTCGCGGCAGGGGCGACTGGGTGCAGTCCGCCCGCTGTCCCGCGGTGACGACCAGGGACAGTGGGCGGCAGCAGCCGTCGGCGCTCAAGTGGATGGTGGCGCTCGTTAACCGTTTTCCATGGTCCGAACCGCTCCGGCAGGTCGCGCCACTGCGCCCCGGTCCGTACCCGGTGCGGAATCCCGTCGATCACCTGCCGGTGATCACGCCACCGGCCGCACCGGCCGTTGCTCACCGCAGGAACGGTCGCAGCCGCTCCCACTCCGCGTCCGACGGATCACCGCGTTCTCCCTGCCCCACACCCGAAAGAACGAGCAGATCAAGCGACAGACACATGATCGGCCGGACAGCTCCTAGGCGTAGCCGACGGTGTGCGTCTGGTGCCAGGCCGGGCCGGTCGGGTGGGTGCCGGTCGGGGTGAACGGGCCGGGCGGGCTCGGGGTCGTTCGGAGCCTTGGTGGCGCGGTGTCGGTGACCCGGGTCACACCCGGCTTCTGTCAGCAATCGGGGCGCCGTCTCGTTCAAGGGGCACGCGAACGAGACAGGAGCATCGCCATGAAGCACCGCATCGTCGTACTCGGCGCCGGATACGCCGGGGCCTTCGCCGCCGGAAACCTGGCCCGTCGGCTGTCCCCCGCCGACACCGAAGTCACCGTCGTCAACGCCGTGCCCGACTTCGTCGAGCGGATGCGGCTCCACCAGCTCGCGATCGGCCAGGACTTCGCGGTCCGCAAGCTCGCCGAGGTGTTCGCGGGCACCGGGGTGCGGCTGCGCCTGGCGCGCGTCACGGGCGTCGACCCCGAGCGCAGGACAGTCGCCGTGACCGGCGAGGACGGGGACGGCAAGCTGCCGTACGACACCCTTCTTTACGCGCTCGGCAGCTCCGTGGCCCGCCATGGCGTGCCCGGCGTGGCCGAGTACGCCTTCGATGTGACCGGCCGGTCCTCGGCGCTGCGTCTGCGCGAGCGCCTGGGCGATCTGGGTGAGGGCGGCACCGTGCTGGTCGTCGGTGAGGGGCTGACCGGCATCGAGACCGCCACCGAGTTCGCCGAGTGCCGGCCCGACCTCTCGGTCGCGCTGGCCGCCCGCGGCGAGCTGGGCGCCTGGCTCTCCCCGAAGGCCCGCCGTCACCTGCGCCAGGCCTTCGACCGGCTCGGCATCACCGTCCACGAGCACACCGGCATCGAAGCCGTCGAGCCGACACGGGCGATCGCCGCGGACGGCACGTCCATCCCGGCTGACGTGGTCGTCTGGTCGGCCGGGTTCGCCGTAAACCCCATCGCTGCCGCCAGCGGGTTGGAGGTCGCCGAGACCGGCCAGATCGTCGTCGACCGCACCATGCGCTCGGTCTCGCACCCGGACGTCCACGCCGCCGGCGACTGCGCCTACGCCATCGGCGACAACGGCCGGCCGCTACCGATGTCCTGCGCCTCGGCCGGCTACACCACCATGCAGGCGACCGCCGCGATCATCGCCCGCCTGACGGGCAGTGAGGTTCCGATCGTCGGGCTGAAGTACCACGGCAACCACATCAGCCTCGGGCGGCGGGACGCGATCTTCCAGATGGTGGACGGGGACGTCCGGTCGAAGTCCTGGTACCTGGGCGGCCGGACCGCCGCGTGGCTCAAGTCGGGCGTGCTCAAGGGGGCCGGGTGGAGCATCGCCCACCCGACCTTCGGCATGCCGAAGCGCAAGCGCCGCCTGGCCACCGCGCCCGACCGGGCCGGTGTGAGGGTCGCCGCATAGGCTCCTCGCATGGACAGTGCAGCCGTCGATCGCTTCGAGGCCAGCCGGGGCCGGCTGGCCTCGCTCGCGTACCGTCTGCTCGGCTCGGCCGCCGACGCCGAGGACGCCGTGCAGGACACGTTCCTGCGCTGGCAGGCCGCAGACCGCGAACGGGTAGAAGTGCCGGAAGCGTGGCTGACCAAGGTCGTCACCAATCTCTGCCTCGACCGGCTCCGCTCGGCACAGGCCCGCCACGAGCGCGCCGTCGGAGACTGGCTGCCCGAGCCGCTCCTCGAGGGCGACCCGATGCTCGGCCCCGCCGACACCTTCGAGCAGCGCGAATCGGTGTCCTTGGCCGTGCTGACCCTCATGGAGCGCCTCTCGCCGGTCGAGCGGGCCGCTTACGTCCTGCGCGAGGCCTTCTCGTACTCCCACGCCGAGATCGCCGGGATCCTCGACGTCACCGAGTCCGCGAGCCAGCAGCATGTCCACCGGGCCCGACGCCGGATCGCCGCCGAGCGCCGCGGCGGCCACGAGGTGGACCCGGCGTCCGCGCGCCGGATCGTCGAGGAGTTCCTCGCCGCGGCCACGTCGGGGCGCACCGAACGGCTGGTGGCGATGCTCACCGCCGACGCGACCGCGGTGTCGGACGGGGCCGGACTGGCCAGGCGGCTGCTGCGGTACACGTCGCGCGAACGCGTCGCCGTCTTCGTGCGGGCCGGGTTCAAGCCCACGCCGGCGAAGCGGCGGCTGGCCGGCGGCTCCCCCGCGATGCACATCGTGCTGGTCAACGGCTCCCCGGCCGTCCTCGCCGTGGTCGACGACCGGGTCGTGGGGGCCGTGGCGTTCGACATCAGCGGCGGCAAGGTCGCGTCCCTGCTCGGCATCGCCGCCGCGGACCGGCTCGCACGTCTCAACGAGGCCTGGCGGCAGCATGAACCCGACGCGCCGGTCATCAACGCATGGTGACCAGAGCCACCGGAATCCAGTGACCTGGGTCGGCACCTGGTCACCTGTCGCTGGAAGTCACAGAGGCGGTCACGCGAAGCGGCACGTACGCACGGCTGTGCGCGCCGAGCGCGGCGGTGGATCATCCGTTGGAACGGCGGCTCTCCGAAGGGATGGGTGAGCACATGTCTGGCGCGAGTCCGGCCTCGGCTCTGCGGCGGACACCGATGAACTCCAGTGCACCAGCACACGGCTGGAACAGCGAAGCGTCGAACTGACCGACCGCCACCAGTGCCCGTATTGCGGGGACTTCGCCCATTTCATGGCCCGCCGCCCGCTCCCCCGCCCTCGATGGAACGCTCTGCTGAAGGCCTCGGCTTCGGTCACGTCGACGTGCCCGGTCCCCCGCGAAGGCGCGGGCCTACGGCAACGGTGTGCCGCCGGCCGCGCCCTTTCCCCTGCCGGGCAGCCGGCGGCGGCCCTGCCCTACCGGACGGTGGCCGATCGTCGGCGTCCGGAACGGGTCGCTTGGGACCTGTGCCGTGGCCGAGGTCGCCGATAAGCTGATCGAGCCGGAACGACTGGCCGAGGAAGGGCGAGCCAAGCTCGTCCGCCCGGCCGTTGACGCGTACGACGTCCAGTGGCGCCGCCGGCGCGAGGCGCCGCGAACCTCACTGGCCGACCATCGATCGAGGAGTACAGATGCGTCTGCGCAAGCGAGCGGTGGCCGCCGTGTTCGTGGCCACCTCAGCTTTCACCGCCCTTGCCCCCCAGGCCATGGCCGCCCCCATGCCCTGGGAGACGAGCAAGACCCCCACGGCCACTACCCACGCCACCACCTCCATCACAGCCGGCGCCAGCGGCACGGCCACCGTGCTGTGCGGAGACCCCTGCTACCAGTAGGCGGCCGCCGCGGAGATCCGAAGGGCAGGGGTCCGGAGACTCGGCGTTTCCCTGGACCCCGTCCGTGGCGAACGACTCGACAGACACGAACGGTCAGCCGGTGCTGCTCGGCGCCAAGGGCGTGTCCGGCTGCGACGACCGCGCACCGGGCGTCTCGAAGTCACGCCCCACGTAACCTTTTCCTGTGCCAGCCTCCCGCCTGTATCGCGTCGCCGTCCTTGTGCTCGAGGGTGCCAAGCCGCTCGATGTCGGCATTCCCGCGCAGGTTTTCACCACCCGCGCGAGCATGCCGTACGAGGTGCGGGTGTGCGGGGCGACACCGGGTCTCGTGGCCGGTGGCGACGGCCTCGCGTACTACGTCGCCGACGGCCTCGACGCGCTTGCGTGGGCGGACATCGTCTTCGTCCCCGGCTACCGGTTCCCGGACCGCGACGACCCGCCGCAGGCCGTCGTCGACGCACTGATCGCCGCCCACGACCGGGGCGCGCGACTCGCCGCCATCTCGACGGGTGCCTTCGCGCTCGCCGCCACGGGCCTGCTCGACGGCAGGCGCGCCACGACGCACTGGCACTACACGCGGGCACTCAGGGCCAGGCATCCGCTCGTCCAGGTGGACGAGAACGTGCTGTTCGTCGACGAGGGCAGCGTGCTCACCTCGGCCGGCGCCGCCTCCGGCATCGACCTGTGTCTGCACATCCTGCGCGGCGACCTCGGAGTGGCCGCGTCCAACCACGCGGCCCGGCGTCTGGTTGCCGCCCCCTACCGCAGCGGCGGCCAGGCCCAGTACGTGCCGCGCAGCGTCCCCGAGCCGCTCGGCGAGCGGTTCGCCGCCACCCGCGAGTGGGCGCTGCACCGGCTCGCCGAGCCCCTCACCCTCGACATACTGGCGCGGCAGGCCGGGGTCTCGCCGCGCACGTTCTCCCGGCGCTTCGTCGAGGAGACCGGCTACACGCCGATGCAGTGGGTGATGCGCGCCCGCATCGACCTGGCCCGCGAACTGCTCGAACGCTCGGAGCGCAGCGTCGAACAGATCGCCGCCGACGTGGGGCTCGGCACCGGCGCGAACCTGCGCCTGCACTTCCAGCGCATCCTCGGCACCACACCGAGCGAGTACCGGCGCACCTTCACCCGGGGCGAGTGACCCACCCGGCGCCGTGTGGCGAGATCCTTTTGAACCGTGGCGATCCCGCCACTGTCAGCGGCGCGCCCCGCGGGCGAGCCTGGTGGCGAAGGGAAGGGACATCACTCATGACTCGCATCGCCATCAACGGATTCGGCCGCATCGGACGCAATGTGCTGCGCGCGCTGCTGGAGCGCGACAGCGCCCTCGAGATCGTCGCCGTCAACGACCTGACGGAGCCCGCCACTCTCGCCCGGCTGCTCGCGTACGACAGCACGGCCGGCCGGCTCGGGCGCCCGGTGACCGACGACGGGGACGCCCTCGTCGTCGACGGCCGTCGGATCACGGTGCTGGCCGAGCGGGAACCGGCGCAGCTGCCGTGGGCCGAACTCGGCGTCGACATCGTCCTGGAAGCCACCGGCCGCTTCACCTCGGCCAAGGCCGCCCGCGCCCACCTCGACGCGGGCGCGAAGAAGGTACTCGTCAGCGCGCCGTCGGACGGCGCCGACGTCACGCTCGCGTTCGGGGTCAACACCGATGCCTACGACCCGGCCGCGCACACGATCGTCTCGAACGCCTCCTGCACCACCAACGCGCTCGCGCCGCTGGCCGCGGTCCTCGACGAACTCGCCGGTATCGAGCACGGGTTCATGACGACGGTGCACGCCTACACGCAGGAGCAGAACCTGCAAGACGGCCCGCACCGCGACGCCCGTCGCGCCCGGGCCGCCGGCGTCAACATCGTGCCGACCACGACCGGCGCCGCCAAGGCGATCGGCCTGGTGCTGCCGAACCTCGACGGCAAGCTGTCGGGCGACTCGATCCGCGTACCGGTGCCGGTGGGCTCGATCGTCGAACTCAACACCACCGTCACCCGCGACGTGACACGCGACGACGTGCTGGCGGCGTACCGGGACGCGGCGCAGGGGCCGCTGGCCGGCATCCTCGAGTACTCGGACGACCCGCTCGTGTCGTCCGACATCACGGGTAACCCCGCCTCGTCGATCTTCGACTCGGCCCTCACCCGCGTCGACGGCCGCCACATCAAGGTGGTCGCGTGGTACGACAATGAGTGGGGCTTCTCGAATCGTGTGATCGACACGCTGGAGTTCCTCGCCACCCGCTGACCGGACGCCGGCGTAGTACCCCGCCTCCGGGAGCCGCCCCGGCCAACACCTCCTCTGGGCGCTCCGGTTGGCCAATCGGGCCACCGGAGCGCTCAGTCACAGAAGTCGGGTTCGGTCAAGGGGTACCTTCGAGCGTCGCCCCGCCGGCCACCGCTCGTGCATGGCGCAGGAATGGAACACTGCGTCTGGGCAGGCCGGCGACCGGGTCAGGGGCTGTCGCCGGACCAGTCGAAGCGGCTGCGGTCGCCCGGTCGCGGGTCGTACAGTGCCCGGCCGCCGGGTCCGAACTGCCCGAGGTCCGTCAGCAGCGATACGCCCGTGTCGATCTCATCCGGCGTCCAGCCCGTGACGTCCAGCAGCAGCCCGTCCAGCGGGCCGCCGACCAGTTCGGCGTAGCTCCGGCCCGGGCGCGGTCCCGGGTGGTCAGGGTCGGCTCCGTAGACCCGGCCGCGCAGCAGCTGCTCGTCGTCGCTGTTCATGCCGTCCAGGGTTCCAGTCACCACCGACAACGCGGGCTTCACGGGACCGCCGTGGGCTTTCCTGCACCGACAAAATCGCTCTGGCCCATCGGGCCGCACTCCGGGTTGCCGCGATCCTCATGCGGGACCGGCACCGACCCGGCGTGGTCAGAGGCTGAAGACCCGTCGTGCGTTGCCGGACAGGAACAGTTCGGTGGTTTCCTCGCCCAGGTCCAACTCGCTGAGGTGCTCCAGGGCTTGCTCCGGGGTGATCATGGGGTAGTTCGTGCCGAACAGCACCTTCCTGCGGCCCCGGCCACGCACGTACTCGATGAGTTCACGTGGGTAGCGGCGGGCGGTGTAGGCGCTGGTGTCGATGTAGACGTTGGCGTGCTTGTCGGCAACCGCGATCATCTCCGTGGTCCATGGGTAGCCGATGTGACCGCACACGATGGTCAGTTCGGGAAAGTCGAGCGCTACCTGGTCGATGTAGGGGATGGGGCGGCCGGTCTCGGACGGGCGCAGGGGGCCGGTGTGCCCGACCTGGGTGCAGAAGGGGATGCCGAGGTCGACGCAGGCGGCGTACAGCGGGTAGTACAGCCGATCGGTGGGCGGAAGCTGCCACAGCCAGGGCACGATCCGCAGGGCCACGAAGCCGAGTTCCTCCACCGCGCGGCGCAGTTCCCGCACGGCCTGGACCGGTCGGGTCAGATCCGCGCCGGCCACCCCGCGCAACCGCCCCCCGGACTGGGCGACGAACTCGGCCACCTCGTCGTTGCTGATCAACGGCCCCTGAGGCCCGTACCAGGCCGCTGACAGCCCGATTTCGACGTCGGCCGCCGCCATCGCGGCGAGCGTCGCCTTGACCGGCAACGGCTCCTCCAGCAGCCCCCGCCCCGTCCAACGGCGCAACGACTCGAACATCTCGTGGTTGGAGTGACGGAGCGTGGGGTGCTGCATCCACGCATCGATGACCGGCATTCGCGTCTCCTGCCTCTGCTTGCGCTGACTGCATCGCGACGGAATTGGTTAAGCGATCGCTTACCTGGACCTTAGCCGATGCTTGCCGCGCGTGTGGCCTGGCCTGCTGTTTCAGGCTGTCGCGGCGAGGGCGTACGTGGTGGCGACGGCTTGGCGCGGACGCGCCCCTCTTGCATGTTCTATGGCATACCCCATAAGTTACCGACAGGTAGCCCGCGCAGGGGTGCCTCCTCGCTGTCGGAAGGGCGGGTGCGCCGGTGAGTCCGCGCAAGAGTGACAGCCGTGACCGGATGATCCTCAGTGCTGCTGCCCTGCTGCGCGAGTACGGTGCGAGTGCGACCAGCATCGACCGGGTGCTCGCCCACAGCGGAGCCCCTCGGGGCTCGGTGTATCACCACTTCCCCGGCGGGCGGGCGCAGCTCATCGACGAGGCGGTGGCGCTGGCGGGGGACTTCATCGCGGGTCTGATCGATGCCGCCATGCAGGCGGATGATCCGGTGGAGGCCATCGACGCGTTCTTCCTGCTGTGGCGTGACCGGCTCACAGAGAGCGGCTTCCGGGCCGGCTGCCCGATCGTGGCGGTGGCCGTGGAGACCAACGACGACGCGCCCCAGCTGGCCCGTTCCGCCGCCGCCGTCTTCGCCCGCTGGCAGGAGGCCCTCGCTGCCCTCTTCCTGCGGCACGGTCTGACCGAGGAACGCAGCCGCCGACTCGGTGCCTTCATCATCGCGGCGGTCGAAGGCGCGGTGATCATGTGCCGGGCCGAGCAGAGCGCCGCCCCGATCGAGGCAGCCGCCGCCGAGATCCACGACCTGCTCCTCCACGCCCTGCGTGACCGCCCCGGTGCCGAATCCGCGCCCCGGCCGTAGCCCGCGGCCACTTGACCCAGTCCGCTCAGCTCGAAGGAGTCGCCATGCCCTCGCTCGGCCGTCAGGACAAAGTCTTCGTCCTCGACCTCGGAGACGGTGAGAACCGCTTCCACCCCGACTGGCTCACCGCGGTCAGCGCCGCGCTGGACGAGGTGGAGAAGGCGGAAGGCCCCCGTGCGCTGGTCACCGCCGCCACGGGCAAGTTCTACTCCAACGGCCTGGACCTGGACTGGCTGTTCGCCCACGCCGACCAGCACCAGGACTACGTCGTCTCTGTCCATGAGCTGTTCGCACGGATGCTGTCGCTGCCGGTCATCACGGTGGCCGCGCTCCAGGGGCACACCTTCGCCGCCGGCGCGATGTTCTCCCTGTCCCACGACGTCCGCGTGATGCGCGCTGATCGCGGCTACTGGTGCCTGCCCGAAGCGGACATCAACATCCCCTTCACCCCTGGCATGGCCGCGCTCATCCAGTCCCGGCTGGCGCCGCAGACCGCGCACGAGGCCATGCTCACCGCCCGCCGCTACGGCGGCGTGGACGCCGCAGCCGTCGGCATCGTCGACCAGGCGGTCAGCGAGGACGCGGTGCGCTCCACCGCCATCGAGATCGCCCAGGCACAGGTGAACAAGGCCGGTGACACCCTCGGCACCATCAAGTCCCGCATGTACGCCCCGGTCCTGGCCACCCTGCGCGACACCGCGAACCCGCTCGGCTGATCAGCACCTCACCGATCGCACACCCCGCGCCCCGGGCTGACCTCTGGGCGCGGGACGCACCAGCCGCCCGCCGTACGAGGAGACAGGGCCGATGACCGACACCGCTGCCTGGCACAAGAGCGCGTGCATCCTGTGCGAGAACAACTGCGGCATCCAGATCCAGACCGACGGCCGCCGCTTCACGAAGATCCGCGGCGACAAGGAGCACGTCGCCACCGCCGGCTACACCTGCAACAAGGCCCTGCGCCTGGACCATTAACCACCCCCGGCCACCGCATCCCGCTGCCCATCCCTGAACTCCTCGGCCTCCTCGCCGACCTGGACACCACCCCCGCCGTCCACACCAGCGACGACTTCCCGGTCGTCCTGGCCGCCGGACAGCGCCGGGCCTTCACCGCGAACACCATCTTCCGCGACACCACCTGGCGCAAGCGTGACCAACAGGGCGCCCTGCGCATCAGCCCGCACGACGCCGAAGAGCTGGGCCTGTCCGACGGCGCCCTGGCCCAGATCACCACGACGCAAGGGACCGCTCAGGCGGTCGTCGGGGTCGACGACCGCCTGCAACCAGGGCACGCGGCCCTGCCCAACGGCTTCGGCCTCGACCTGCCCACCGAGGACGGCGGCACCGAACGCACCGGCGTCTCCCTGAACACCCTCACCAGCCTCACCTGGCGCGATCCCATCGCCGGCACCCCCTGGCACAAACACGTCCCCGCCCGCATCCAGCCCCTACCCACCTGACGCGGAGCCCCGCCCCCTTGAGCGTGTCTCTTTGATGGGCGGGCACCTGGGAACGGAACCTCGCTGCGGTCCTGGCGCCAGCCGACGCGGGGGGGGCGAGATCGGCTGGACTGTGTCGGTGGACCGCAAGGGCAAGGGCGCCGCAGCCGTGGTTCGTTCCGGTGACGCCGGGCGCTGGCCGTCAGGCTTCGTGTGTCTCTTTGCGGATGACGGGGGCGACTTCAGTGGCGAGGAGTTCGATGGAGTCGCTGACCATGGCGGTCGGCATGCCGCCGAAGTCGACCTGGCCCATGAAGCGGTCGATGCCGAGGAGTTCGCGTTCGGTGAGGATCTTGTCGATGACTTCCTGCGGGCTGCCGGTCATCAGCGCGCCCACAGGACTGGCGACGGCTTCGAACTGGTCGGGATCGACGAGCCACCCCCGGCCGCCGGGTGTCCTGGGCCGTAGGTACTCGCGGTAGTACGGGTAGAGGTCCTTGCGGGCGCCCTGGGAGGTCTTGCCGACGTAGAAATGGCTGGTGACGCCGAGGCGGAGCGCGTCGGGGCTGTGGCCGGCGGCCTGGCCCACGGTCCGGTAGTGCTCGGTGAGGGGCCGGGCTCGGCGGATGTCGCCGCCGATGAGCCCGAGGACCATGGGCAGGCCGAGGCGGGCGGCGCGTTCCGCGCTGGCCGGGGTGCCGCCGACGCC
Source organism: Streptomyces sp. NPDC029138 (assembly GCF_055564375.1). Classification (NCBI taxonomy): domain Bacteria; kingdom Bacillati; phylum Actinomycetota; class Actinomycetes; order Kitasatosporales; family Streptomycetaceae; genus Streptomyces; species Streptomyces sp. NPDC029138. Next base: position 29,678 of record NZ_JBVHWM010000062.1, on the reverse strand, counting down.
GAGCCACAGCGGCAGCGTGTCCTGCTGGGGGCGGGGCGGCACGGGTACGCCGTGGAGTGCGGGGCGGTGGCGGCCGGACCAGGTGACGTGGGAGTTCTCGCGGATGGCGAGGAGCAGGTCGAGCTTCTCGGCGAAGACGTCGTCGTAGTGGGCGGGATCGATGCCGAAGAGGGTGAAGGCTTCGAGGAAGGCGCTGCGTCCGGCGATGATCTCGGCGCGGCCCTGACTGAGGTGGTCCAGGGAGGCGAAGTCCTGGTGGAGGCGGACAGGATCGAGGGTGGAGACCACGGACACGGCGCTGGTGAGGCGGATGCGGGTGGTGGCCTGGGCCATGGCGGCCAGCGGGACGGCGGGGTTGGCGACGGAGAAGTCGGGGCTGTGGTGTTCGCCGAGGCCGAAGACGTCGAGTCCGGCCTGATCGGCGGCGATCGCGTAGGAGACGATCTCGCGGGTGCGTCGGGCCGGGTCGTGGAGCCGGCCGGTGGCGGGGTCGGTCTGTAGGTCGGACAGGGACAGGATGCCGAGTTCCACGGCACGCTCCTCACGCGAAGCAAACGGGTTCCGCAGGCCGGGTGGCAGCCCGCGGCACCGCGGGGCGGGTCAGTTGGAGAGGACGGGCATGGCCCGCTGGTAGCGGGTGTCGGTGAGCTGGGAGACGAGGAAGGCGGCGATGTCCGCCCGGCTCATGGCGGAGCCGACCTCGTCGTGGCCCAGGAATCCGGAGCGGATGCGGCCGGTCGAGGGCTTGTCGGTGGGGTTGGTGATGCGGGCGATGGTGTAGTCGAGGTCGGAGCTGGTGACGGCCTCGGTCATGCGGGTCAGCTCGGTGAGCGCGTTGGGGAAGGCCAGCTTGGCCATGGCGGGCAGCACCTTGTGCTTCCAGTGCGGCTTGTCCCGGGGGTCCGCCAGCGACGGGGTGGCCAGGCCGATGAACCTGCTCACCTGCTGCTCGGCCATCACCTCGACGATCGTGCGGGTGCCGTCGGCAAGCTGGGTGCCCTTGACCGACCGCTTCAACGACGGGCCCAGTGCGCTGATGACCGCGTCCGCTCCGGCCACGGCCTGCTGGACGGCCGCCCGGTCGGACAACTGCCCGGTGATCGTGGCGAGGTCGGCGTGGGTGAGGTCCAGCTTGCCGGGGCTGCGGGTCAGCGCGGTGACGTGGTGGCCCGCGTCCAGCAGTTGCCGGAGAGCGAGGCGGCCGACGCCGCCGGTGGCGCCGAAGACAGTGACGCGCATCAGGTGTTCCTTGCGGTGGGGGTGAAGGGGCGGACGGTGGGGGCCCAGCCGTCGGCGACGAACTTGTGGCCCCAGGCTTCGGAGGTGGAGGGGTTGGTCTGTACGAAGGTGTCGTCCAGGAGTTCGCCGCCGGCGCCGAACTCGATGTCGAAGCCGGTGGGCGAGCGCACGTAGAAGGAGACGAGGGTGTCGGACATGTGCCGGCCCAGGGTGACGGTGACGGGGATGTCGTCGCGTTCCTGCACCAGGTCCCAGGCGCGGCCGACGTCGTCCAGGTGGGTGGACTCGATGGCTATGTGCTGCACGCCCTTCATGCCGGGTACGCCGACGTAGCCCAGGCAGTGGGTGCGCGGGTTGCAGCGGTAGAACTGCGGGCCCGACACGTGACCGTCAGGGGTGGTGGCCGTCCAGCCGCCGAACAGCTCCAGTCCGAGGACGCCGGTGGTGAACTCCTCCAGCTCGGGCGTGATCTCCGGGACGACGAACACGACGTGTCCGACCCCGTCCGTGCCGCCGACGAACTTCCCCGCCATCGGCTTGCCCGGCAGGAAGGACCCCGCGGTGAAGGTCGGGCTGTAGTAGATCTCGTGCGGGAAGCCGAAGGGGTCCTCGAACCGGGCCAGGCCCTGCACCTGCCGCTCGGCGCAGTCCGCTGTGTCACCCAGGCGCGGCTCGTAGCCCTTGGCGTCCAGCTCGGCGACGGCCTCGGTGAAGGCGGCCTTGCCCGCGAGCTCCCAGCCCACATAGGCCAGGCGCTCCTCCTCACCCGGGTGGATGGACAGGCGGCGGTGACGGTCGTCCATCCGTAGGTGCACGGGCGGCCAGGCTGTCGAAGGCGGCGGTCCCGGCCAGCCCGAGCGCACCCGCGTCCTTTAAGGTCCAAGCCTTCGGGGACGTGGGCGACGCCGTAGCCGGCGGACACGGTCACGTACTCGGCCAGCGACCCGGTGCCGAGGAAGGGCTTCATCACCACGCCGAAGACCTTGTCGCCCACGGCGACGCCTTCCACGCCCTCGCCGAGCGCCTCGACGGTGCCCGCGAAGTCCTTGCCGACCACCAGCGGGAACCGGTGCTCCATCATCCCTTGCAGGTAGCCGGCCGCCGTCGCGGCATCAAAGCCGTTCACCGACGACACCGCCACCTTCACCAGCAGCTCCCCGCCTCCGGTCGTGGAGTCCCGACCTCGGCCACGGCCGGGGCGGCGGGAACCTCGTTCAGTACGACAGCACGCATGACGGCACCTCTCGGTAAGTGGAACGACCTTCCCGCTTCCACGGTGCCCAGGGTAACAACAGAACTGGGCCCCCTGTTCCACTTCGATATGGTGGTGGCATGACGCGCACCGCAGCCCCCGACGAAACCCCAGGCCGCACGCCCGAAACGGGGCTGCGCGCCGACGCCGAACGCAACCGCGACCGCATCCTCGCCGCCGCGCGCCGCCTCTTCGCCCGCGAAGGGCTCGGCGTGTCGATGGCCGCCGTCGCACGCGAGGCCGGCGTCGGCAAGGCCACCCTCTCCCGCCGCTTCGCCACCCGCGACGACCTGGTCAACGCCGTCTTCGCCGACCGTATGGACGCCTACGTCGACGCCGTCAACCAGGCCCTTGACGACGACGACCCGTGGCACGGCTTCACCGGCTACATCCACGCCGTCTGCGCCATGCAGGCCGCCGACCGCGGCTTCGCCGACGTCCTGACCATGACCTTCCCCGCCGCCAAAGCCCTGGAGAAGCGCCGCGCGGAGGCGTACAACGGATTCTTCGAAGTCATCGCCCGTGCCAAAGCCGACGGCCACCTGCGCGACGACTTCACCAGCGAGGACCTCGTCATCCTGCTCATGGCCAATGCGGGCGTCATCAACGCGGCAGGCGACGCGGCGCCCGACACCTGGCACCGCCTCGTCGCGCACATGATTCGCTCCTACGCGACCCCCGGCACCCCGCTCCCACCACTTCCCGACGCCCCCACACCCACCGCCCTCTACCGCGCCATGGTCCACATCGCCCGCCCCGGCTCCGACAAGACGTGAGCCCGGAAGGCGACCAAGCCGCGGAAACGTGTGTGAAGCGGGCGCTTGCTAGTACTCATCCGAGCATTCTGGGTACCCGGTGTCTCCCCCGCCGGCGGTGGTCGGCGGTTCTGCGATGCCGATGAAGTTCCCGGCCATAGTTCCCGGACTGACCAGCCCAGCGCGGTGAGGTCGTCCGTCAGGGCCTGAGCATCGTGGACTGAGGCAGCGTCCGGCATCCACCCAGCCAGGACCACATCACCGAGTTTCCCGGCATCCCCACGTCTCAACTGAACGGTTCCTGCGGGAGTGGCCGGATCACTGCGTCGTGAACGCGGCAGCGGCGTAGGGTGCCCGTTCATGTCCGTCGCTGAGCGTGCTCCTTCTTTGCTGCGCAACGCCGCTTTCGTACGTCTTACGCTTGCCCGGATCATTTCCGTCCTGGGCAACGGGTTCGCCCGGGTCGCGCTCGCCTTTGCGGTGCTCTCTCTGCCCGGCGCCACCCCGGCAGAACTCTCGCTTGTCGTCGCGTGTCAGGCGGTTCCGCAGCTCGCGCTGGTCCTGGTGGGTGGCGTGATCGCCGACCGGGTCTCCCGTTCCGGGCTGATGGCTGCCTCGGACGTACTGGGTGCCCTTTCCTACGGCGGACTCGCCGTGATGGTGCTCAGCGGGCACGCCCCTGTCGCCGGGCTGTGCGCGCTGGCCGCCACGGCAGGCATCGCGACCGCCCTCTTCTCTCCCGCGATGGACGGGGTGATCCCGCAGTTGGTGCCCGCCGATGTTCTCCAGCGAGCCAACGGCCTCCTGCGGGTGGGCACCAACACCTCGCTCCTGCTGGGACTGGCCCTGTCAGGCGTGACGGTGGCATGGGTCGGCGCCGGCTGGGCGCTGGCCCTCAACGGCCTGTCCTTCCTGATCAGCGCCGCACTCACCTCCTCGCTACGACTGGTCCGCCGCCCGCGCAAGTCCAGCTCCGGATGGAGCGACCTGCGCGAGGGCTGGCAGGAGTTCACCTCGCACCAGTGGCTGTGGGTGGTCGTCGTCCAGTACGCGATCGTGGTCGCCGCCATGAACGCCAACGCCGCAGTGCTGGGACCACTGGCGGCGCGTGCGCACTTCGGCGGGGCCCGTGCCTGGTCGCTGGTGGTCGCAGCCCAGGCCCTGGGAGCCGTGGCGGGCGCCGGGGCCGCGGCCCGGACCCGCTTCAGCCGGCCGATCCTCGCGGCGGTCCTGTTCACCCTGCCCACCGCCGCACCCCCGGCCCTGCTCGGGGCCGGCGCACCGGTGTGGGTGGTCGCCGCGGGTGCCTTCGCCGCCGGTGTCAGCCTGGACTTCTTCGGCGTGCTGTGGGCCACCACCATGCAGCGTGAAGTCCCCGAGGAGACCCTGTCCCGGGTCAGTTCCTACGACTGGTTCGGCTCTCTCGCTCTCGCCCCGCTCGGCCTCGCCCTGGCAGGACCCGCCGCCGACACGTTCGGCACCGACCGGATGCTGCTGGTGTGCGCGGGCCTGATCGTCGCCGCCACCCTTGCCGCGCTCCTGTCTCCCGGCGTGCGATCGCTGCGAACGCCAGCTCCGGACCTACCCCCGCCCCCGCCCCTCGCGCCCGAGACACCCACCTCGACCACCCCTCCGAAAGCCGACGCACCACCACCCGGGACGGCCTCAGAGAAGGCCAAACCCGCCTGAAACGAACGCGAGGGGGGCCCGGATGCCTGGCCCCCCGTTCCGTCACAGTCACACGAACAGGACGGTCGTGGACCTGCTGATGTGCGGGCTCACTTCACCTTGACCGTCACGGTGGGCGAGTAGACCTTCCCGGACTCGCTCGCGCCCGCGATCCGCAGATGCTCGGCACCCTTGGTGTCGAGCTTGGCGATCAGGGCGTACGAGCTGCCCTTCTTGACCTTGGCGGTCGCCCTGAGCGACGTCCACTTGCCGGACTTCTCGTGCTGGAGCACGAGCGGGGAGCCGGTCATCAGGCCCTTGGTGCGGCCGGTGAACGTCACCTTGTCCCCGGCCTTCGCCTCGGTCTTGTCGGCCTTCACGGTGATCGAGGCCATGGTGCCGGGAATCGGGCTGGCGGCCAGGGCCCCGGTCGTCCCGCCGGAGAGCAGCGCCACGGAGAGGGCACCGGCGCCGAGCGTACGAAGGCAGTGGTGACGGAGTACGGAGGTCATGTGTGTCTCCCGTCCTGTCGCTCGATGGACCCTCCCAGGCTGCCGCCGGGCCGCAGCTCTCGCCACTTCAGCCACTTCAGCCACTTCAGCTGGATGCGGTGCGGTGCGGGGTCAGTCGACCAGGACCGCGTACGGCGGCACTGCCTGGTTTGCGAGGGGTAGAGACGCAGTACTTCTCAGGCCCTTTCGGCGCGCCCCCATGGAGGCCGCGCTCGCGGCGCCAATGCCCGGGCGGACCATCGAGGAAGCCTGATGGTCGGCCTCACCTGGTTGGCCTCACCCGGCTCGGTCGGGCTGACGGGTCCGTCCGGGGTCGGCGATTACCTCTACCGGCCGGATGCCTCCAGGACGTCAGACACGCTGGCCGTCGCCGCCGTGTGCGTGGTGCGGAAGCGTGCCCGGTAGGTCCCGGGTGTGATGCCGAGGTTGCGGGTGAAGGCACGGCGCAGCGACTCCGGTGAGCCGAAGCCGGTGCGCCGGGCCACCGTGGCCATGGGGTCGTCGCCGTCTTCCAGCATCGCCTGAGCGGCTTCCATGCGGACCTGCTCGACATAGCGGGCCGGGGTCGTGGTCATCTCGTCGTGGAACAGGCGCGTCATGTGACGGGTGCTCACACCCGCCCGGCGCGCCATGGTGGCAAGGGTGTGTGGGGCGGACGGATCTTCGGCGACTGTGTCCAGGACCCGGCGCAGCATCTCCTGTCGTGCGCGGGGGGTGTGGGTACGGACGCTGAACTGCGACTGGCCTCCCGGCCGCTGCATGAACACGACCATGTCCCTCGCCACAGCGCGGGCGACGTCCGCGCCGAGGTGTTCTTCGATCAGGGCGAGCGAGAGGTCGATGCCCGAGCTGACGCCTGCGGAGGTCATGATGTGGCCGTCTCGCACGAACAGGGCGTCAGCCTCCACGGTCACCTGCGGGTAGCGCAGGGCGAGCTGGTCGGCGAAGCGCCAGTGCGTGGTCGCTCTGCGTCCGTCGAGCAGTCCGGCCGCGGCGAGGAGGAAGGCGCCGGTACAGACGGACGCGGTGCGGCGGCTGCGTGCGTCGAGCGCCTTTACGGCGTCCAGCAGGGCGTCGTCCTTGATGAGGGAGGGCCACTCGGGGCCGCCGGGGACGATGACCACGTCGCTGGCATCGTGCACCTGCGCGGCAGCCAGGTCGACGTGCAGTCCGGTGCCGGCCGAGGTGACCACGTCGGCGCCGTCCGGAGAGACCATGCGCACGCGGTAACGGCCGCCGAATTCGTCGGCCGTCGCGAAAGCCTCGATCGGGCCGGTGACGTCGAGCAGGCGTACGCCAGGGAAGACCAGCACGGTCACCAGCAGCGGCCTTCTGCCTGACGGCTTGTCCTTCATCGTGCGCCTCCTGGCTGAACGGACTTCCTCCACCGTAATCACTTCGGGTTTGATTACCAAACCCACTCGATGGGGGTGACGGCCCCGCACAGGGCCCCGATGTCCTGGTGTGAGGGCGTCTTGGCGCGTGCTGTTCTGTGACGCGGCCCGTGCTGCGCCATAGCTTCGGAGGTGCGAACGGGCCGACGGTCTTGGCCGCGCCCCGTCAGCTGCTGGGTGCGGTCCGGCCGGTCGGCCGGTCACCGTCGCTGATCGTGGGCGGTGACGAATCCGACACGAGAAGAGAAGGCACTACGCGCCGTGGCACCCCCCTCCCGTACCAGTCGAGCGGTCCCGTCCCAGGGCGGCCCGGTCGCGAAACGGTCTCCACATGCCCGTGACCGGCCGGCCGAGGTGAACGGCAGGGAGCGGGGGCGGCTCGGTCCCAGCTGGTTCGCGGCCGTCATGGGCAGCGGGATCGTGGCCGTCGCGGCCGCCACCCTGCCGCGCAGCTTCCCCGGTCTCGGCGAGGCCGCCACGGTGGTCTGGGCGGGCACAGCGCTGCTGCTGATCGTGCTGGCCGGCAGCTATGCCGGACAGCGGATGCTGCGGGTGCATGCGGGTGATCCGGTACTGGCCCAGTTCTTCGGAACGCCGCCGATAGCGCTGCTCACCGTCGGCGCCGGGACGCTGCTGCTCGGCCGGCGGCTGATCGGAGAGCGTGCGGCGGTGGATGTGGACTGGGTGCTGTGGTCCGCCGGTACGGTGCTGGGCCTCGTCACCGCCTGCACGGTTCCGTACCTGATGGTCACGCGGCACCGTTTCGCACCGGACGCGGCGTTCGGCGGCTGGCTGCTGCCGGTGGTGCCGCCGATGGTCTCCGCCGCGACGGGCGCGCTGCTCGTCCCGCGGGCGCCGGCCGGGCAGGTACGGCTGGCTCTCCTCCTGGGCTGCTACGCGATGCTCGGGCTCGGGCTGATCGCGGTCCTGCTGGTGCTGGCCATGGTGTACAGCCGCCTGGTGCACCATGACGCGCCCAGCGGTGCGGTGGTGCCCACGGTGTGGATCGGCGTGGGGGCGCTGGACCAGGCGGTGACGGCGCTGGGTGCGCTGGCCACGGCGGCGCCGAGCGCGCTGCCCGGCCCGTACGCGCGCGGCAGCGCGGTCGCGGCGCTGCTGGGCGGGCTCGGGATATGGGGCTTCGCCCTGCTGTGGCTGGTACTGGCCACGGCACTGACCGTGCGGGAGGTCCGCAGGGGGCTGCCCTTCGCACCCACCTGGTGGTCCTTCATCTTCCCCCTCGGCGCCTGCGTCACCGCCACCAGCGCGCTCGCCGCCCGTACCGGCTCGCTCCTGTTCGTCTGGTTTGCCGTTGTCCTGTACGCCGTGCTTGCCGTCGCCTGGGTGGTGGTCACCTGGCACTCCCTGCGCCACGCCGCTGCCCGGCAACGTGAGCACGCACGCCGATGACAGGGCCCGGGTGCCGCCCGGCGTGACGCGGGTCGCGACAGCGGGGCGGAACACAGGGAAAGAGGCATCGGGCCACCGCACGGCCTGCCACATGTCCAGATCGACGGGGAGCACAGGCAATCCCGGGCTCACTCGGGATCCGTAGCTCCCCGTTCCCTCAGACCGTGCTCTGCGGGCCGGCTGCCTGCCCCGTGTCGGCGGCGGGCCCATGTGCGGTCGTGTGGCGGGGCCGGAGCTTGGTGGCCACCATGGCGGCGAACACGACGGCCCAGAACGCTGCGGCGATCCAGACCTCCCAGCGGCCCAGGCTCGTCATCCAGGACGTACCGGTCGCGCGTCCCAGCTCGTGCGTGGTGACCGCATACATGCCGACCGGGAAGACGAGGTTCCACCAGCCGAGTTCATAGCGCAGCGGAATCCGGCGCAGCGCGTGCCGCCACACGCCCAGGGCCAGCAGGAGCGGGATCAGCCAGCTGGAGAACGACCACAGGACGACAGACGACCCGACGAGGAGCGGGCGCGAGAGCATCGTGCCGCCGGCCGGGAGCGCGATCAGCCGCACGCCGGCGAGCACAGTGATCGCCGCCGCCCCCATGAAGATCCAGACGGACGTCATGAGGCCTTCCGGCTGCACCGGTCGGGCCAGCAGCCTGGCCAGGACGATCGCGGCGGTCAGCAGGTACTGCACCAGACCTACGGACCAGCACACCACCGCAAGCGCAGGAAGCCCGTATCCCGGGGCCACCCGGGCCAGCGAGGCCGCCGCGACCGCCACCGACTCCGATCCCACCGCCCACAGGAACCAGGTGCCGTTCACCTGGTCGAGCGTTGGGCCCCGCTTCAAGGTCGTGATCAGCGCGAGCGGAATGCCGTAGTCCAGCACCACCCAACCCAGCGTCCCGAAGGCCAGGAACGCCCCTGCGACCGCGAGGTGGCCGTCCGGCACGAGGCGCGCGGCCAGCACGTTGGAGGAGATGGCGAGGGTGAGGAAGGCGAAGCCGCGCGGCCCGACGAGATCCGCGACGAACCGCTCGCGTCGGCGCAGCAGCCGCCAGCCGTAGGCGGGCACCAGTACCGCGAAGCCGGCCAGGGCCACCCACAGCAGTGCGACGGAGGCGGTGCCGGCGCCGTTGACGTACAGGGCCGTGGAGACGATGCCGGTGCCCATCACGAACGCGAGGGCCCCCGCGTTGAGGTCGGCCACCGCGGTGGAGACGGCTGCGCGGTATCCGGGCGGTCGGGGACCGGGACCGGTCCGTGAGGGCTCGGGACGGTCAGCATCGGGATGCCGCGCATCGCGGTGACCCGGGTCGGCGAGCCATTCGGCGAGGACCGCGGCATGGCTGTGGCCGATGTCCTGGGCGGCGGTCAGTAGGGTGAGGCTGCGGTGATCGGCCAGGTCCCGTAGTCGGGCAGCCGCCCGTCGGTGCCGTTGATCACCCAGTTCGGTGAGATAGCGGCGACGGAATTCACCGAATTGCAGCGGGTTGTGGCCGTACCAGCGGTGCAGCTGGGCGGACGGCGCGACCTCCCGCAGCCACTCGTCGAGAGGTGCCCCTCGCCGACGCATGCCCTCCGGCCAGACCCGGTCGACCAGCACCCGCTCGCCGACCTCGCCGTCCTCGGAAGGCGTCTGCTCGTCGATTCTGCGGCAGGTGATCTCCTTGGCCATGACGCGCCCTCCGGCCGCTCTCGCGGTAGAAGCATTTCACGGGGAGCCGCGATACGCAGGCCGGGGACGGCTTGGAACATCGCCGGGTACCGCGGACCGTTGTGGCCGGGGCCGTCGTCACCGGTGTCTTCGGACCGGTCGAGGAGGAGGCGTGCCGAGCCGGTGCAGCGCGAGGTCCATCTCCTCCTCGGTGTCGCCGTGGTCTCGGCGGATGCGCAGTGGGCAGCCGATGCGCACCGCACGTGCCGGTGTTCACTGGAAGGCCGATGTCACAAGAGCCTTCTGCTCCGCGCCGTGCCGGCGGGCCGAGCCGACCGCGGGCGCGGGTGCCTCGGGCCGGCTCACGCATTCCACCGCGCGTCCCGCCATCCGGTACAGACGCGGCGCGACGAAGGACCACGCACCCTGGTTCTCCGGCTCCTCCTGCACCCACCGCACGTCCGCAGCCGCAGGGAAGCGGGCGAGTTCCGCCGCGATCTCCTCGTCGGGGAACGGGTAGAGACGTTCCACGCGGACGATCGCCGTATCGGTCGAGCCCGTCTCGTGCCGGTGGGCGTCAAGGTCGTAGAAGACCTTCCCCGAGCACAGCAGCACGCGCCTGACGCGGGCCGGGTCCGCCGCGTCATCCGGCAGAACCGGTCGGAAGCCGCCCTGGGTGAACTCGGCCGGGGCGGAGGTGGCCGCCTTCGACCCCAGCATCGACTTCGGGGTGAAGACGACCAGCGGCCGCCTGCCGCCGCCCAGCGCCTGCTGCCTGAGCAGATGGAAATAGTTGCCCGGCAGGGAGGGCATGGCCACGGTCATGTTGTCCTGCCCGCACAGTTGCAGGAAGCGCTCGATCCGGGCCGAGGAGTGGTCCGGGCCCTGTCCCTCCAGGCCGTGGGGCAGCAGGAGGGTCACTGGGGAGCGCTGGCCCCACTTCTGCTCGGACGAGGCGATGTACTCGTCTACGACCGTCTGCGCGCCGTTGGCGAAGTCGCCGAACTGGGCCTCCCACAGCACGAGGGCTTCGGGGCGGGCCAGCGCGTAGCCGTACTCGAAGGCCAGCGCCGCCAGCTCGGACAGCATCGAGTCGTACGCGGCGAAACCTGCGGCCCGGGGGCCGAGGGAGTGCAGCGGTGTGTGCTCCGCGCCGGTGCGCCGGTCGGTCAGGACGGCGTGGCGCTGGCCGAAGGTACCGCGCCGCGAGTCCTGCCCGGCCAGCCGCACCGGGACGCCCTCCAGCAGCAGCGAACCGATCGCCAGTGTCTCCGCGGTGGCCCAGTCGACCGTGCCGGTCTCGAGCACCGCCGCACGCCGGTGCAGCTGCGGCAGGACGCGCGGGTGCACGGTGAAGCCCTGCGGCAGGTCGGTCTGCGAGTCGATGATCTGCCGGACAGTCGCCTCGTCGATCGCGGTCACCGTCCGGCGGACCATGCGTGGCGCGGTTTTCTGGCCCGCCTCGGTGTGAGGGTCGGCGGGATGGGGAGCGGGCCGTGTCCGGGTTTCGGCGAAGGCCCTCTGGAGGTGGTCGCGGTAGGTGCGGCGGGCCCCGTCCACCTGCCGCTCGCCGATGTCCCCGCGGGCCACCAGCGCCTCGGCGTACAGCGTGCGCACCGAGGCCTTGGCCTCGATCCGGTCGTACATCGCCGGCTGCGTGATGGACGGGTCGTCGACCTCGCTGTGCCCGTGGCGCCGGTAGCAGACCAGATCGACCACGACGTCCTTGTGGAACGTCTGGCGGTAGTCGAAGGCCAGCCGCGCGACGCGGTCGACGGCCTCCGGGTCGTCGCCGTTGACGTGGAAGACCGGGGCCTGGACCATCCGTGCCACATCGGTGGCGTAGGTGCTGGAGCGGCCGTGGGCGGGCGATGTGGTGAAGCCGACCTGGTTGTTGACGACCACGTGAACCGTCCCGCCCGTGCGGTAGCCGGGCAACTGCGACATGTTCAGGGTCTCGGCGACCACGCCCTGGCCGGCGAACGCCGCGTCTCCGTGGACGACGACCGGCAGGACGCGAGCGGGTCCGCTGTGTGCTGTGGCCATGTCCTGCTTGGCGCGCACCACTCCCTGGACCACCGGCCCCACGATCTCCAGGTGCGAGGGGTTCGCCACGACCGAGACGGCGATCGCACCGCCGTCCAGGGTTCGGTAGGTGCCCTCCGCGCCGAGGTGGTACTTCACGTCCCCCGAACCCTGCACGGACCCGAGGTCCTCCGTGTCCTCGAACTCGCCGAAGATCTGGGCGTAGGACTTGCCGATGATGTTGGCCAGGACGTTGAGCCGGCCGCGGTGTGCCATTCCGATGACGGCCTCCGCGACACCGTCCTCGATGGCACTGTGCAATAGGGCGTCGAGCAGCACGATGGCCGATTCGCCGCCTTCGAGCGAGTACCGCTTGAGGCCCACGTACTTGGTCTGGAGGAACGTCTCGAAGACCTCCGCGGCCCCCAGCCGGTAGAGGATTCGCAGCTGCCGGGCACGGTCCGGCCGGCGCCGCGCGTTCTCGACGCGCTGCTGGATCCAGCGGCGTTCGCCGGAGTCCTGGATGTGCATGTACTCGACCCCGGCACTGCCGCAGTAGAACTCCCGCAGAGCGCCCAGTACTTCATCGGGTGTCATCGTGGCATGCCCGGCGAATCCGTCCACGGCGACGTTCTGCGCCCGGTCCGCGTCGTCGAGTCCGAACTGGGCGATGTCGAGCTCCGGATGGGCGGCAGCGGGCCGCGAGGTGAGCGGGTCCGTGCCGGCCGTCAAGTGGCCGCGCGCGCGATAGGCGTGAATGAGCGCCGCGACCCGGACCGCCCTGAGCGCCGCCTCGTCGCCGTCCTGGTACTCCGGAGAGATGACGGCGCGAGCCTGCCGGGCGGCTGACGTGCCCGCGGCGGCTGGAACCGGCGAGGAGGCCGCGACGGCCGGGGCCGCCGGGGTCGCGAAGAAGTCCCTCCACGTCGCCTCGACCGAGCCCGGGTCGTGCAGGTAACGCTGCCGCTGCTCGTCCACGACCCATGCGTTGAGTCCGAAATCCAGCCCGTGAACCACGGTTCGAGCGGTGTCTGATTGCGAGGCCATGGCGTGGAACGCCTTCTTCCCTGTGCGAAGCCCTACGGTTCCGGCGCGGTCCTGACGGTCGTCTGCCCCACGTGTCCTGTGTCCCCGGATCCGGCGCCCGCTTCACAGACCAGCCTGTGCGACCACGTCGCGTTGACGACGATAGATCCGGGAGAGGACGGGGACGGATGGTCCTTCGGGCCACATCAGCCTCGTATCAGGACATCGGCCCGCACTGGTGGCCAGGAGAGGCCCGCACTGGTGGCCAGGAGATTCGGTGCGCCACGTCGGCCGGCAGCCCCGCCTCGTCGGACGCCTGCCGTGTAGACATGCTGGGGGCGAGCAGCCGATGTACGGTCGGCATACGGCGTAGGTGCGGACCTCTCAGCCGACGAACGAGCCGGTGCCCCGCACACGCCCGGGAGTGCCCATGGCGCAGCAGGCGAACATCGCCGCACAGACCGCTTTCGGAGAAGCCGTCGTCACCGGCGACCTCGACGCCCTCGACGCCCTCGTCGCACCTGATTCCGTCGATCATGACCCCGCTCCAGGGCAGGCCCAGGGGCCCGAAGGGTACAAGGCGATGTTCAGGGACCTACGAGTAGCTTTCCCCGACCTGCACCTCGAGGTGGAGCACCTGGTGGCGACCGACGACGAGGTGGCCTTCGCCTACGTGATCAGCGGGACACATCTGGGACCGCTGATGGGCCGGCCGGCGACCGGCAAGAAGGTGAGTTACCGGGGCATGCAGATCAGCCGCTTCGACGGCGACGGCAGGATCGTCGAACGCTGGGGCAGCAGCGACGAACTCGGCATGCTGCGTCAGCTGGGCCTGGCTGACGCATGACCTTGATCGACACCTGACTGTCATCAGGTGATACCGCACATGAACTCATCAGCATCGACACCGGTACCCACGATCCTCTACAGCGACGGGCGTTCCAGGGGCTCGGCGCAGTGCGGGGATGTCAGCGGTGGGCGGAGCGGTTGATTTCGACGATCTCGTCCAGGGTGGGGGTGGACGTGAGGGCGGCGAAGCGCTCCATCAGACGCTCACGCGTGCGCGGTGCCTCGGCCCGGTCGGCCGCGGCCAGGGCCGGTCCCAGGTCCTCGATGCTCAGCTCGGTGCAGTAGGCGGGCGTGCCCGGCTGCTGGCGCCAGGAGTCGGCCAGCACACCGGCGTCGAAGGGGTCGAAGCCGGTGTCGTCCACGAGGCGCATGGCCACGCGCCGTGCCTCATCGGAGTCGGCCGCGACCGGGATGGCGATGCGGCCCTGGGTCCCCGCCGGTACGCCCTTGGTCTGCTGGGTGCCGGCCAGGGCGGCGTTCCACGCCTTGACCACAGGCCGTCCCAGCTGCTCGGTGACCCACAGGCTCTCCACCTGTCCGCTGTCCACCGCGTCGATGCGCCCGTTGAGATGGGGGTAGTAGTTGGAGGTGTCGATGACCACCGTCTCGCCGGGTACGGAGGCGAGCACATCGGCCAGTTCCGGGACCCGACCGAAGGGGATGGACAGGATGATCACGTCCTTGTCCTGGACGGCGGCCGCAACAGTCACCGCGCGGGCTCCGAACTCCAGGACGTGGTCCGGGACGGCCTCGGGGCCCCGGCCGACCGCCACCTGAACGTCATGACCGGCCGCGCTGAGCTTGCGGGTCAGATTGCCCCCGATCGCTCCCGCACCGATGACAGCAATTCTCATGATTTATCCCTTTGAAGGTCGCACCACCCCTGAGGGTGGAAGATGGTGATGGCCGCGCGACTGAGGCCACTGGCCTGGCGCCCGGTGGACTACGCCTCGTCGTTGCGCTCGCGGTATCCGCTTTCGATGAGCACGCGGAGACGATCGAGCGACTCTTCGTCGGTGGCACCGGTGCCCTTGATCCAGGCGACGGAACAGGCCGCGAGGAAGAGGTCGTACCCCTTCACCGACGGGCGCACGTGTCCCGCGAGCTGAGCGGCCCGCACGTACTCGTCGGTGGTGGCGATGAGAGTGTCGCAGGGAACCGTGAGCGGATTGTCCGGCTCGTGCGCCCTCGCCGCGGCCATGAGCGGTTCCGGCAGCCCGCTGAAGGCGCTGAAGTACTCCTCCATCGCCCGCAGCCACCGCACCAGCGCCTCGGCGGCGTCGCCGAGCTGGGCGATCTCCGCCTGGCGGGCCATCAACTCCTCGGAGCGCGCCTGGAGCACGGCCGCCAGCAGCGCCTCCCGGGTGGGAAAGTGCCGGTACAACGTGCCGGGCCCGACGCCCGCGTCCTTGGCCACCGCCTCCAGCGACGTGCCGACGCCATACCTCAGGAAGTGACGCTGGGCCGCTTCCAGGAGGGCCGCACGGTTGCGCTGGACGTCCGCGCGGGGTCGGCGCCCTTGCTGCTCCTTGGCCCCCATACGTCCTCCTGCCTCGTACGACCCTGCGGCCAACAAAACGGAGGATGTCTCCGCACTGGGTGCGAGCATAAAGCGGAGGCAGCCTCCGGTCAAACCGCCGCGCTGCCATCTCCGTACTGTGTCGGCAGCGTGCCTCCTTCGGCCGGCCACCACCGCGAGCCCAGCCCCTGGTTGACACGCCGTTCAACTAAGTTCAAGCTTCAACTGCCATGTTAGGATCACGCGCCGACGCCGACGGGCGTTGATCCACATACCGCACGCCGCACGAGCCGAGCACCCCAAGTGCCCTTCCTGAACCGGTTGTTGAGACGCCATGCCGCCGTCTCCCCTTGTGCGGACGTACGCGTGCGTGTTCACCGCTCCGGTGCGGGCCGAGGGGCCTCCTCGGACTGGCAGGCTCCCGCCGCGTCGCCGACCGCACGTCACGACCTCGCCATGCAGCTCCGAGGAGAGCCATGAACCGTCCAGAAGTGTCGATCAAGCAAGCGCGGCTCGCCGTGGGCCCCTTGAGCGTGCTGCTCTTCGTACAGACGGCGTTCTGGCTCCTGTACGACGTCGCCGACCGCGGCTTGCCGCTCATGTGGTCCGCGTGGACCAACGGCCCGCTCTCCGGGCTCTCGGCGACGACCGCACTCGACCTCGGCCTGGCGGCGCTCCAACTCGGCGCCGCCTGCGGGTTTCTGCTGCGGGTACGAGGCGCCGGCGGCCTGCTGGTGACCGCGTGCGTCACGACCGTGGTGTTCCGGGCGCCGGTCGTCTGGTACATGCTGCTCGACTCCGAGTCCGACCCCTGGTTCGGCGGCCTGGAAGGTCCCTCGCTCACCGCGGCCGGCGTCAGCTGCGTCCTCGCGATCCTGGTGGCCCTCGCCCAGGGGGGCCTCCTGTTCCTGGTGCGCGGGCTCGAGCGTGACGCGGCCGCGGACGAGGAGAGCCGCTCCGGCGGAATCCGCCCGGTGAAGGTCACCGCCTCGGCCTCGTGCACCCTTCTCGCCGTGCTGAACGTCTTCTACATCTGCCGCAACGTCCTGACGGCTGTACAGGTGGGACCCCACGCGCTGGCGGATCTCCTCGTCGGCAGGGGGGGCGGCCGCGCGGTGCTCGGTGTCTCGTCGCCGTGGCAGTGGGCCTGTCTGACCGTTCTGTGCGGAGTGGGCATGGTGCTGGCCGCCAAGCGCCGGCCCAGTGCGACCGGGTTCTCCGTCGGGCTGGCCCTGTTCATGATGCCGATCGCCTTCACCAAGCTGTGGGGCCTCGCCGGGACGGCCGCCCTGCTGGACTCCCCGCTCAACACGGTGCAGTCCTTGCTGGAGTTGGCGGGCTCGGCGGCCGTGGTGGCCCTGATCGTGGCGGACGTGCGCCGTGACCGCCCGGCGCCGTCGGCCACCATGGAACTCACCCCGCCGGCCGCCCTCGAACCCGCCCCGCCGGCCACCGTCGAACCCACCCCGCCGACCACCGTCGAACCCACCCCGCCGACCACCCTGGAACTCACCCCGGCGTCCACCGGGACCGATCCGGAAGCACAGCGGGCCGACGCCGCCACGAGCGACGCCTGAGCGCGCGGGCGCCATTCCGGGCGCGGACGCGGACGCCGAGGTTAGGTCGTGGCGAGCTGGTCGGGGGCGCCTTTCCGGGCCGGCCGACGGGGCATGGCGATTATGGCGGCCCAACACCGTGTCCTGCATGGTCAGTTTCAGGAAGCGTTTGTAGCAGCAGAGGGTTGCAGCGAGGCCGAGAAAGGCCAGGTAGTTGCGGTGGTGGCGCTCGTAGCGGGGTGACAGGCGTCGGCAGCCGGTCAGCCAGGAGATCGTGCGCTCGATGCCCCACCGCCGGCGGCCCAGTCGTTCGCTTGAGTCGATTCCCTTGCGGGCGATACGGACGCCGATGTGCGCTGACTGTGAAGCCATTGCCGCAAGTCAGGAAGGTCGTAGGCTTTGTCGGCATGCAGCCGCTGGGGTTTGAAACGGTCGCTGCGGGATTCGTGTCCTATGTGGAAGTGGGCCACCAACGGCTTCAGTCCGAGGCTGTCGTGGGTGGTGGCCGCAGAGAGGCCGACGCGTAGGGGAAGTCCGTTCGCGTCGGACAAGACGTGCATGACCAAACTGGGGATACGTCCGGTCCGTGAGACCGTCAATCCCACCTGCGGTCGGCGAGTACGGGTGTTCGAGTTGTCGTCGGACCAGTACGTCACAACCACTCGTTGATGGCGGCGACGAGAACGGTAGCCTCGTCGCGGCCGTGTCGTCGCCACCAGGGACTGCCTTCCGGGCTCCCCGTTGCCTCCCTCTCGCAGGACCGCCACGAACACGGCGGAGGAACGGCCGGCGCCCACGCCGCGCGAGGGGTCGGGCGCCGGCCGCTCGGTGAGGGTCATCGGAGGCCGAAGGCCCGGGTGATGGTTTGTGTGATGCCGCCGCCGTTGCGCTGCTTCGCGGTGACGCGCAAGGACACGTAGCCGGCCCGGGCCGGGGCGTGCAGCGGCGTCTGCCAGGCGTCCTTGTTCTTCCGCTTCAGGTCCTGCCGCCGCCACGACACCCCGTCGTCGTAGGAGACTTCGAGCTTGACCGAGGAGACCGCGTCCTGGGCGGCGTCGCTGCCGACGACGACGGGCGTGACGGAGAACACCGACGTGCGCTTGGCCCGCCCCGCGGCGTCAACGTCCGCTCCGTAGTCGAGCTGGACCAGCGGGATAGTCTGATCGTCCGCGTTGCCGGAGAGGAAGGTCCACTCGGTGTGCGTGGTGGTGGAGTAGGGCAGGAGGCCGTTGTTCACCCGCGTGTCGGCGACGAGCCGGTACGGCAGTTTCCGCGGCGCCAGATCGCCCACCCCGAAGTCGGGCCGTGGCCCGTTGCGCATCAGCAGTTCGTCTCCCTGGTAGAGCGCGAAGGTTCGCGACATCATGTTCGTGTCACCGCTGTGGGCGGATCCTCCGTCGCCGAAGCCCGCGAGCGTGCCGCCCAGGGCGTTCCCGACCCGGTGCGGGACCTCGAAGCTGACCATGCGCGGCCGTGTGACGGGGCCGAACCAGCGTTCGTTGTGCACGCTGCGCGGCCGGTAGCCGACCACGTCCGTGAAGGTCGACCAGCCGTCGACGGCCGCGTACTGCTGCCACTTGACGCCGTGTCCGGCGGACACCCAGTCGGTGCGGTGTCCCGGGGCGACCGGCTCGCGTGGGAACGGGGGCACGCGCGTCATCCCGAACCCGGCGTACGGGTAGGCGGCCGGCCAGTATTCGTACGGCGGGCTGTCCTCCCGGCTTTCTGTGACCTGCTTGCCGGCGGGCGGAGCGAAGTCGTTCTCGATGCGGGCGAGACTGCCGGGGTCCGTCGCCGCGGAAGGGTCGTCCGGCACCCCTCCCTGATGGTAGTCGGCGAGGTCGTACAGGTACTCCGGCGAGGGGTGCGCTTCGACCGCCAGTCGCACCCGGTTCCCTCTCTCGTCCCTGATCCTCTTGATCAGGTCTTCGCCCTCGTCCTCGGTGAGCGAGGCGACGGGGATCTGCCCGGTCGTCTTGCCGTCCGGCTCGCCGTACCAGTTGGTCCCGCGGCCGTCGCCGTCGTTGACCACCAGGAGCATCGCCGCACCAGCGCTGCGCGCCGCGGCTGCCTGGTCCGTGGGTGCCACCTCCGCGCTGCCGCGGACGACCACGGCCTTTCCGTCGACGGCCAGGCCGGTGTAGTCGCCCGCCGTGCCGGTGCCGGCGAAGACGGCGTCGGCGTGGGTGGTGCCGTCCGGGAACTGGCGGCTTCCCGGCTGCACCAGCAGAGTGTCGTCAAGGGTGTGCCCGCCGTAAGTGATCTTCAGGGGCGTCTGCTCGGCCCGGAACCGGGTGGTGAAGACAAAACTGCCCTTTTTCACCGTGTCGTTGGTGGGGAGGGCCCACAGGCTGTCGTAGGCGGCCGAGGGCATGAGGATCTCGTGCAGGGCTTGTCCATCGCGCGGCGTCGGCTCACTCGAGGTGAAGGAGCGGAAGAGATCGACCCTGCTGGTGGTGACGGACGTGGGCTTGGGTGTCGCCACCTTGACCCGGCGTATGCGCGACGCGTCGAGTACGACGTCCCGGTCGCCCGTCAGCTCGACCTCGGGCGCGGTCAGTACCGCGTATCCGAGGGAGTGGGAGCCGTGGCGCCCCTCCACGTCCAGGGTGGAGACGATCGTGTACGAGCCGGGGGCCATGCGGACGGTGAGTGTGCCGTCCGGCACCCACATCACGGTGGTCTTCCCGTCGGCGCCGGTGATCTCGACGTCGTTGCCGACGGGCCTGCCGGAGCGGTCCTTCAGGTGGATCGTCAGGTCGTGCTTCTCGGACTCGACGGACAGTCCCACGGCCGTGTGGACGGCGCCGTCCGTGGAGCGCGCGGTGACCTGGGCGGCGTACTGGCCGGGCGCCAGCCCCGCTGGGTTGGCGACGAGGCCGACCGTGGAGGTGCCTCGCGCCGGTACGGTGACGTGGGAGACGGCCAGTGTAAACACTCCGGCGGGCGAGGTGCCGCGGTCGACCGAGAGCTGCAACGTGACGGGGCTGTCGGTGGTGTTGCGGTAGGTGATAGTCCGCTTGCTCGGTTCGCGCTTCTGGTCCGGCGACCAGGGAACGAGGCCGGCATCCACCGATCCGCTCGCGACGACCTGGTCCCGGAGGTAGGCGGCGGCGACGTCCAGGCGTCCGGCGCCCGCCTGGTAGGGGCTGTAGTCGGGGGTCGGCACGCTGGTGCCCATGAGGGCGTCCTTGATGTCCTGACCGGTCCACCGCGGATGCTTCTGGGCCAGCAGGACCGCTGCCCCGGCGACATGAGGAGCGGCCATGGAGGTGCCGCTCTCCGTGACGTAGTAGCCTTCGCCGCCTTGCGCGTAGTGCGAGCGTGCGGCCAGCACATCCACGCCGGGCGCGGTGATGTCGGGTTTGAGGGCGTCGTCGTTCAGCCGCGGTCCGGTGCTGGAGAAGCCGGCGAGGTGGTCGGAGGTGTCCACCGCGCCGACGGTCAGGGCGGCGTCCGCGGTTCCCGGCGAGCTCACGCTGTACGGGCTGTTCCCGGCGTTGCCCGCGGCGATGACGAAAAGGGCTCCCGTTTCGGCGCTCAACTGGTTGACCGCCTGGCTGAGGGGATCGTCCTGCGTGTGCCACACCGCCGTACCCAGGCTCATGTTGATCACCTTGGCGTGCTCGGTCCGTGCCGCCCACTCCATACCCGCGATGATCCCCGACATCGGGCCGGACCCGGTGTCGTCCAGAACCTTGCCCACCAGCAGATCGGCGCCGGGAGCGACGCCACGCTCCTTCCCGCCGGAGGCAGCACCGGTACCGGCGACGGTGGAGGCGGTGTGCGTGCCGTGGCCGTACCGGTCGACGACGTCTTCACCCGCGATGAAACTCCGGGATCCCACAAGGCGGGTGGCGAGGTCGGGATGGGAGGTGTCGACCCCGGAGTCCAGCACGGCGACGCGCACGCCCGCGCCGGTGCCTCCCGCACCCCATGCCCGCGGAGCACCGATCTGCGCCGTCGTGTCGGCCAGGTCCGCCCGTGCCTTGCCATCGAGCCACACCTTGCCGACGCCGGCGGCGAACGACGGTACGGCGGCGTCCGGACCGCCGTCGGCGCGCGGCGTCGACCGCGAGGCGCCCTGGCCCGCTGTGCCGGTGAGAGCCGACCAGAAGGCTGCGGCCTTCGAGCGCTGGGCGTGCACGGCCTCCGCCCCGACGGACGGAAGCTTCAGCGTGGTCCTGGCACCGGGCAGCTCGGTCTCGGCCCTGGCAGTGGACGTACCCTGCGAGCGAGTCACGATCAGGGGGAGGACGCCGGTGTGCGCGTCGTCGTAGCCCTGGGCCACCAACTGGGTGACGTTGAAGAGCTGCTTGTCGAGCCGGCCGGTCGCGACGTAGGCCATGGCCTCGTCCGGGTACACGTAGGTGTCACCGTCCTCCACGGCGACACGCACCGATCCGGCGGCGCCATGCGGACGCTCGACCGCTTCCACGGACACGGCTTGCCCCGGCCCGCGCGTCACCGTCACCTTGTCACCGGTGATCAACGTCACCGCGAGCGGCGCGCTCCGGGAACCGCTGTGCTCAGCAGGGGAGACGTGGGGAGGCGGCGGAGACTCGGCAGCATGGGCTGTTGTCGGAACGGCCAGGGCGGCAACGAGAAGCGAAGCCACCGACGCCGCGCATGTTCGAGCAAGAGGGACGTACACATGTCCTCCATGGTCAGTGATCGATCGAATCCGACCACCCTTCGCTGAGCCGTGTAAAGCACTTGAATACTTTGGTCACTTGCCTGTACAGTGCGTGTTTTTGTGCTGCCAAGATTCCTCCAAAACTGGGGCAGCTGGGGGGACTTGAGTAACTCGCGCAGGGCGCGGACGCGCCCGCGGACGCCGTTCACGGCTTCAGTGAAGGCTCGCGGCGGTCACCTCAGTGCTGCCCGCCGCGGAGGGGAGTGTGCAGCCCCTGGGCAAGGGCCTGGGTCCAGGCGGTGACCGCGCGGGCGACGACGGGCGCGTCGCGTGCGTAGACGTCGGCCATGTGCGGTGCGCCGGGGACGAGGTGCGCTTCGACGAGGACGCCTTCCGCCGCGAGGCGCTCGACGAACCGCAGGCTCTCGTCGCGGTGCGGGTCGTGGCCGTGCACGCTGACGTAGGTGGGAGGTAGGCCCTCCAGACTGGCAGCCCGCGCCGGGGCGGCGTACGGAGACACATCGGAGGCCGGTTCGGCGAGATACATGGACCACATGGCGCGGGCCTGGGAATCGTTCCAGAGCCTGGCGTCGTCGATGTCTTCGTACGGTGCCGTCCGCGGGTCGTTGTCCAGGACGGGTCAGCCCAGGAAGACGTAATTGAGTTCCGGGCCCTTGCGGTCCCGGGCCGCCAGCGCGACGGCGGCTGCCAGCGCCGCCCCTGCCAAGTGGCCGGCGACTCCGACCCGGGTGGGGTCGGCTCCCAGTTCACCGGCGTGTTCGACTGCCCATATCAGCGCTTGGTAGGCGTCTTCGAATCCGGCCGGGAACGGATGGTCGGGCGCGAGCCGGTAATCGACCGACACCACCACGGCAGCAGCGGCGACGGGGCGACGGAACAGCTCGGTCGGTAGATCCGCACCGTCATGCGGTTGGCGTCGGGCTAGTCACGGGGCGATCGGTGACCTCTATGCGCGGGTCCGGCGGCGCCGGCACCCGCATCTCGTCCAGCGCGGCACGCGAAGCGCATACGTCGGCCATCCAGTCGACCTCGGGAAGGGACTGCACGACGGGAACGAGTGAGGGGTGAATGGGCACGACGCCTCCTTGCCCAGTGGATAAGAGGGAGGGCATGTTGTCCACTGGACAAGGGCAGGCGGGTTCGGCGGGGCGTGAACGCTGCGGGAGAGCGCCGACACGGCCGAGCGGGGGCAGCAGCAGTTCGTGCAACCCTCGTAACCGGCCGCGTCGGCGACACGACACATGACAGGGGAGTACTGACTCCGGTACGGCAGGGGCGGCGCGCCGTGCCGTACCGGGGGGTTCGGTGCGACACCTTGGCGCCGCCGTCGCGTCAGTCGGTCGAGTCAGTCGGTGAGGAAGTCCCGGAGGTCGTGCTCGATCACGGCCTTCGGCCCGGCGCCGACCACCGTCCTGCCGGTGGATGTCAGACCGCGGCCATGACGGGCTCGGCCTCCTGCCCGGCGTCCGCGAGCGCGGCCAGGAAGCGCTCGGCGTCCAGCGCCGCCGAGGCGCCGGTGCCGGACGCGGTGATCGCCTGGCGGTAGGTGTGGTCGACCACGTCACCGGCGCCGAAGACGCCGGCCACACTGGTGCGCGTGGACGGTGAGGCCACCTTCAGGTAGCCCTCTTCGTCGAGGTCCAGCTGCCCCTGGAACAGCGCCGTACGCGGATCGTGGCCGATCGCGACGAACAGGCCCGTCACCGCCAGGTCCGACAGCTCGCCCGTCCTGACGTTGCGCAGCCGCAGCCCGGTCAGCTTCTCCCCGCCCTGGATCTCGGCGACCTCGCTGTCCCACGCGAACCTGATCTTCGGGTCGGCGAACGCGCGCTCCTGCATCGCCTTCGAGGCACGCAGGGTGGCCCGGCGGTGGACGATCGTGACCGACCTGGCGAAGCGGGACAGGAACGTGGCCTCCTCCAGCGCGGTGTCACCGCCGCCGGTCACGGCGATGTCCTGCTCCCGGAAGAAGAACCCGTCACACGTGGCACACCACGACACACCTCGCCCGGACAGGGCGTCCTCGTTGGGCAGTCCCAGCTTGCGGTGCTGCGAACCGGTGGTGACGATCACGGCCTTCGCCCGGTGGACCGTACCCGCGGTGTCCGTGACGGTCTTGATCTCGCCGGTCAGGTCCACCGAGACGACATCGTCCGGGACTAGCTCGGCGCCGAAACGCTCCGCCTGAGCCCGCATGTTGTCCATCAGCTCCGGCCCGAGGACGCCGTCGCGGTAGCCGGGGAAGTTCTCCACCTCGGTGGTGTTCATCAGCGCACCACCAGCGGTGACCGCGCCCTCGAACACCAGCGGCTCCAGCGACGCACGCGCGCTGTACAGCGCCGCCGTGTAACCGGCGGGCCCTGAACCGATGATGATCACGTTACGGACGTCACTCACGTCTCCGCCCTTCTCCCAGGCCGACCCCTACGACCGTCCTGGCCGCTCCTGATCGGCTTGCGGGGGCGTAACGCAAGGACATGGGTGCGCATTCCCGGGCCCATGGACGGCACTTGCCCTGCATGTCAGGCACGGCTATCGTTCCCACTAATGACCGGCTGGTCATTTATGACCGGAGCCCTCCATGAGTGGAACGGCTCGAGACGGGCCCGCCCAGAAGGAGGAGAAGGCATGTCCGCATCCGATCCCGACGGATTCTCCGAACTCTTCGAATCGTCCGGGCTCTCCCGGCTCTCCGGACTCGCCGTGCGTTACAGCGTGGAGGTCGCGCGCGATCTGGAGCACAACCTGCGGGAGCAGGACCGCGTCCGGCGACAGGCCGGCCCGTCCGGGGCGGAGTTGGCCGAACTTGAGGACAGCCACCTGTTCCTGACGAACCTCAGTCAGACCCTGGAATCTTTCCTGGCGTCTCCTGAGTCAGCATAGCCATCCAAGTCACCAGAGCCATCCGAGTCACCAGAGCCATCCGAGTCACCGGAGTCACCGGAGTCACCGGCGAGCGTGTCCACCCGCGTCTGAGAACGGGGACGGACCTCCCGGCCATGCCGGCGGCCGGGAGGCCAGGCGCTCACCGCAGAGCGCGGGCCGCGCGGCGCAGCCGGGCCGGTGTGTCACCGGTCGTCACCCGGAAGGCCCGTCCGAAGGCGGACTCCGAGGCGTAGCCGACGGCGGCGACGGCGACGGCGACGGCGGGGACCGAGCGGTCGGTCCGCGTGAGCATGTCTGCCGCGAGAAGCATGCGCAGCCGGGTCAGGAAGTCCCCCGGGTTCATGCCGGTCTCGCGGACGAAATGGCGGATGAAGGTCGCCCGGGACATCGAGACGGGTCCGGCGAACTCCTCGATGCGCCAGTCGTGGGCGGCGTCGCCGAGCACCGCCTCGGTCACGGTGCGCACCACGTCCTGGGCCGAGGCCAGCCACAGCGTCCGGCCGAGTCCGGGGGTGGCCTCGCAGGGCCAGCGTCAGCAGGACGTCGCACAGCGCGTCGAGGACCGCCTCGGCGCCGGGGGCAGCACGGGCGGCCTCGTCCCGTATGAGACCGCTGAGCGGCCCCAGCCTGCCGAGGCGCCCCGCGCTGCCGGGCCCGGCGGTGTCGGCGGGCTCGGGGTCGGCGTCCGCGCCATTCACGAGGGACACGTGGACGACGTCGGGAAGCATGTCCATCAGGACCTGTCCCGGGCCGGCCTCCCAGGTGTAGTGACCGCAGAAGAGGTCGACGGGCGCGGCCGCTGCGGAGAGGGCCGTCGAGACCGGCAGGAACCAGGACGCCGGACTGCGCGCCGTCGACATCACCGGCCCCTACCGCCCGGTAGAGGTCGGCGCGTCCGTGCCCGGCGCTCCCGCCGAGCGGGGCCAGGACGACGCAGCCCGATGGCGGTCGGGCCTATGAGCAGCGGCTGGTCACGCTCGTAGTGTGCGTGCTGGGCGTGGGGACGGCGCTGGCGGTATGGGCAGCGCCGCAGATCGTGGGCCTGTACATGCGGGACACCCCGGACAGCCACGACGTAGCGCACGCGTACCACGTCGGCGAAGGTGCAGCCTCGGCCAGTGCGGCCTCGATGTTGCGCAGACACTGCTCGGTCTGCTCCACCACATCGTCGGAGATCGTCATGGTGGCATAGTCGAACCCGGTCGTCCCGGACACATGCACCCAGTCGCCGTCGACCACAGCACGGGCATAGCCGATCCGCTCCTCCAAGGCCGAGCCGGTGAGGACCGCGCGTCGCTCTGTCATGCGCCGAACGCTAAATGGCCAGCAGTGATACGTCTAATACGGACGCCCGCATGACGTGATATCTCTGCGCGTATGGAGCGCCCCGAACTTCCCCTACCGCAGCTGCACGCCTTCGTCGTGCTCGCAGAGGAACTCCACTTCGGCCACGCGTTGTTCACCCGCGCCCCGGGGCGTGTCACCCTGACCCCGCCGGCAGCGAACTGCTGCCCGCCGCCCGGCGGGCACTCACCGATCTCGCGGGCGGCCTGGCCGCGGCCCGGGGCGTCGGCAGTGGCAGGGCCGGGCCGCCTCCCTCGCGCTGACGATCCTGCCCGGCCTGCTGCGCACCTTCCGTCACCAGTTCCCCGGCGTACACCTGGACATCCACGAGATGACCAGCGCTCCGCAGATCGCCGCCTTGCATGACAAGACCATCGACATCGGTCTGCTGCGCGAACCCCCCACCGAGGAGACAGAGCTCGGCTTCAGGACGGTACTCCGGGGTTCACACCGCAGGTGGTCCAGCACGCGGTGGAGTGGCAGACCGTGTGTGCCCTCGTGGAGACCGGTCTGGGCGTCTCCCTGGCCCCGGCGAGCATCCGGCGCATCCGCCTCAAGGCGTCGCCTTCCGCAGGATCGAACCGGGCACCGCCCGCACACGAGTGGCGTCGCCTGGCGCCACAATGACCACAAGCCCCTGGTCACACGCCTGCTGGCGACCATCAGCCAAGATCCGCCGGACAGGTCCTGACGGGCTGCCCCCGGCGGAGGACCGCACGCCGTCGGGCAGCTGCGCCTCACAGTGAACGGTCGCCTGGCACGTGTGGAAGGGGCGCGACTCAGCCACGGGCGATCGAATCGTCCCGGCAGCCCGTACCCGGACTCGGGCGGTGTCAGGAGGGCGTGAGGCTGCGTCCATGGTCGGCGGCGTAGGCGGCGAAGACCTCGGCCGACGGTCCGCCTGTGTGGAGGAAACGCTCGTCGAGGACGGTGGCGAGATCGTTCAACGCGGCGGCGAGCAGACCGCCGGCCAGTCGGACGTCCGGCCGCTGTGCGGCCTGCCCGCGCAGGGCAAGGACGGAGGCGTAGCCAAGGACGGCCGCCAGCGAGGAACGATCCTCCCCGTCATGGAAGTAGTAGGCCTCGGCGTACTGGGTGAAGTCGATACGGACCCTTGCCACCTCGGTGGCCAGGCTCTCCAGCAACAGCGCCCCGGTGACGCTGTCGATCTGGTCGGCGTTCGGAGCCGAGTCGCGCAGGAGCGCCAGCCGGACGGCCAGCACCCTTCTGCGGGTCAGCGCGGGATACACCTCGAGCACCCAGGAGACCGTGGCCGTCAGGAGCGCGAAGCCGACAAGCGCCTCCAGCGGCGAGATCAGGCGAAGCCACCCCGCGGCCGGTGTGATGTCACCAAGCCCCAGGGTGGCGACGGTGACTCGCGGCACTGTTCCGGGAGGCCGGCACATCACTGCGGAGGGGCGTCGCGGTGGGCGTTCCCTGCGGGCACCCAAGAAGGAATCCACAAAGCATCCACATACGGCGTTCATGCTGGTCAGGACGGAAGCGCGTGGCCCGACGACCGGCGGGCCACAGGACCGGCGGAGCGCCTCGGACAAGCCCGCGCCCCGTCGGCGCGCCGTCATCCGGTCCCGCCCTTTCACACGGTCGCCAGGGAGATGTGATGGCCTCAGTGACACACCGGACCGTCCTCACGCGGTCCGCCGAGGCGGACGCCGTCCACCACGCCTCCCGCCGGCCCGGTTCCGCTCGCGCCGCGCGAACGGGTCGTCGACGGCAGGCTGGATAAGGACGGCGGACACCGACGGCAGCGTCGTCAAGTGACTCCTCGGCCCGGGCGCCCGGTGCCGGACAGACGCCGCGCGTGGACGACTCCGGGCCGCTCCCCCGGCGCGACCAAGGTGTCGCGACCAGGGTGAAACGCGGCCGTGCACGCCCCTCGGCGATTCCGTCGCCGGCGCTGCGATGGAACACGCACAGACAACACGGCACCTCCATGGTGCCGGGGCCGCCCCGACCGCGGGCTGCCCGGACGAGAAAGGCAACGAGACATGAGCACCATCTCAGCGGAGTCATCCGGGTCGTTCACCCTCGGCGGCGAGTTCGCGGTCAACCGACTCGGTTACGGCACCATGCAGTTGACGGGTCCCGGGGTGTGGGGTCCCTTCCCCGACCAGGACAGGGGTGTGCGTGTCCTGCGCCGCGCCGTGGAACTGGGCGTGACCCTGTTCGACACCGCCGACTCCTACGGACCCGAGACGGCGGAGGAGCTGCTACGCAAGGCACTGCACCCGTACCCGGAGAACCTGGTCATCGCCACCAAGGCCGGGTTCACCCGTCCCGGTCCCGGGCAGTGGCGGCCGAACGGCCGGCCCGACTACCTGCGGCGGCAGGCGGAGTCCAGCCTGCGCCGGCTGGGCCTGGAGCGCATTCCGCTGTTCCAGCTGCACCGCGTCGACCCCGCGGTGCCCTTCGAGGACCAGATCGGCGTCCTCAAGGAACTGCGTGACGAGGGCAAGATCGCCCACGTCGGACTCTCCCAGGTCGGCGTCGACGAGCTGGAGCGGGCCCGCGGCATCGTGCCGGTCGCCTCCGTGCAGAACCTCTACAACATCGCCCAGCGCGACTCCGAGGACGTTCTGGAGTACGCCGAGGCGAACGACATCGCCTTCCTGCCCTGGTTCCCGCTGGCCACCGGGCAGCTGGCCCAGCCGGGCGGTCCCCTCGCCCGCGTCGCGGCCCACCTGGACGCCACACCCTCCCAGGTGGCGCTGGCCTGGCTGCTGCACCGCTCGCCGGTCGTGCTGCCGATCCCCGGCACGTCCTCGGTCGAGCACCTGGAGGAGAACGTGGCGGCTGCCGCACTGAAGCTGACGCAGGCCGATCACGCGGCCCTGGGCGACCCCTTCGCCCGGGGCTGAGACCTCCACACCCGAAACCGACGCCCGCGGGACCGCGCCGCGCGGCTTTGCCACCGGGACCGGCCGACCGGCCGTGTCCCTCCCACAGCGTCGCCGCGGAACGACCGCGACGCCCCTCCCAGAGCTCGGGAGGCATGCGGCCTCCCCCGAGCACTCACTCCCACAGGAGCTTCCATGTCCGAACCGTCCTCCGTCCGCCCGTCCGTCGCCGTCGCCTACCACTCCGGCTACGGGCACACGGCCGTGCTCGCCGAAGCGGTCCGCCGCGGGGCCGCGCAGGCCGGCGCCGATGTGCTTTTCGTGGACGTGACCGCCGTGACCGACGAACAGTGGCACGGGCTGGACCATGCCGACGCGATTGTCTTCGGATCGCCCACCTACATGGGCGGCGCCTCGGCCGGCTTCCACACCTTCGCCGAAGCGACCAGCGGCCGCTGGGCCGAGGGACGGTGGGCGGACAAGCTGGCGGCGGGGTTCACCAACTCGGCCTCCAAGAGCGGCGACAAGAGCAACACCCTCGCTTTCTTCGCCGCCTTCGCCGCCCAGCACCGGATGCTCTGGGTCAGCCTGGGCCTGGCTCCGGGCTGGAACTCCACCTCCGCCTCCGAGCACGACCTGAACCGCCTCGGCTTCTGGGGCGGAGCGGGCGCGCAGACCCCGATGGATGGCGGGACGGACACCGTCCACAACGCGGACATCGCCACGGCCGAGCACCTGGGCGAGCGCGTCGCCCGGCAGGCGGCCTTGATGAGCGCCGGACGCCGGGCCCTCTCCGCGGCGGTCTGAGCGCCGGTGTGGCCTCGTGGGCCGGCTCCCACCCGGCCCCTCCGGACAAGCGGCCCGAGGAGACGCCGTCCGGCCGCGGTCGCCCCCTGGCCACCGCGGGCGTGGTGATCGCCTCGATCGCCGTCGCCTTCGGAGCCGGCGCCGGCAGCCCGCTCTTCGTGCTCTACCAGCGCGGATGGGGCTTCCCCGCCTGGCAGCTCACCACGGCGTTCACCGTGTACGCGGTGACGCTGCTGGCCACCCTCCTCGTGGCCGGTTCCGTGTCGGACC
>NZ_JBVHWM010000061.1:0-61288 GCF_055564375.1 Streptomyces sp. NPDC029138 | reverse complement strand
GATACGGAAACCCACTGCGGGTGACACCCGCCATGCGTCACGCGCCCCCGGTGACAGATAGCCGTCCTCACTGGTGACAACTACCGTGCTTCACCGGGACGGTGGGTGCGCTCAGTCCGGCTCGGCTGGGACAACCTGACGACCGTGCAGCAGTGGATGTGCGAGCAGGTCCTCGGGATCGAGCCCGCGGCCGAGGACGAGAAGCCCAAGCCGGCGCCGTACGCAGGCCGGCAAGTGGGCGATGAACTACGCCGCCGCCAAGCAGTTCTACGAACGCGAAGGACACCTACGGGTGCCGAGGAAGCACGTCGAACGCATCGTCGCCGGCGAGGACCAGGAGGAGCGGGAGCTCCGGCTCGGTGCGTGGGTCAGCAACCAGCGCAGCCGGGCCGCGACCCTGTCCCCGGAGCGGGTGGAACTACTGTCCGCCATCGGAATGCGGTGGGCATAACAGCGTGCGGGCGAGCTGCGGGGACGGGCAGGGTGATCTGTCCGGCCCCGCTGTCGCCGGGTCAACTGAAGTCCTGGGTTGCTGTGGACTCAACGTTCTCGTGCTGCACAAGCTGACCGGCTGCGGGGCGTCGATGCACCTGCTATCGCAGCGCCCGGGACTCAAGCCATGACCAGGCATCTGCCAGCTTGTCGAGAAGCTGGCCGACGTCCGGCTCTTCCTCATATGTGCGGGCCGCCGTCGAGCCCACGATGCTGTTCAGCTGAGGAGCACGCCCATTCCCACTCGCCAGGTGCTTGAGCAAGAGCAGGGCGACGTCCCGTGTCGGTAACTCCCGTACCTGCTGGGCAGGGACAGCAGCGTGGTAGGTGAAGGTCACGCTGTCACAGTAGGAGTACACACCGACAGAGGACACCGATTTGGTGTCGTCAGCGCCGCCTGCGGAACCAGCCGCGGCCCCGGCCCCGCTCTTGGTGGTCCTCCGGCTCCGGCGGCGTGGCGGCCGGGAGGCGGGCGGCTTCGGCGGCGGCTTCCTCGCGGGCGACGTCGTCGGCATGGCAGGTGCCGCACACGGACACGTCCCCGGCCTTCCAGGCAGTTCGGTGGGCGGTGGTCTCCTCCCATCGCTGGTCGGTGAACTTCTTTCCGCAGCGCTTGCGCAGAGGGCGCTGTGCCTCCCGTTCAGCGTCACGACGCCGCTTCCGCCGGGCCGATCAACGACCGGCCCCAGCTGACGGATCGAGGCTGGACTTCAGAAGGTCACAAGGGCGAAATGTCCCTTCTGGCGCGGCGCTCATCCGACTCCGCGGAACGAGTACGCCGAGAATGCCAACAACTCCGGATGGTGTGAATCACTAGAGCCAAAGCAACAACGCCCGCGATGAACCGAATCACATTCCAAGTAATTCCAACGACCGCACGTTGCCCATCCGCCTCTGCAGCCAGCTGCATGGAGGTCTCGAAAAGTGCTACGAGCGGAACAATCAGTCGGAATGGGAGACCGCCAACACTTGGAATTCGCGCAAGGTTGCCCAAGAGCCCGACGGGTGCCCCAAGGACGAAAGCTCCTATTCCCCATACAAGCATACTAGAGTAATTTACCTCGCCGGTGGCGCCAGATTCCAGTCCGGCCGGGATGGTGGGGCTCAGGTCCTTGAATACATAGTATGTGACCACGCCGATAGCCAACCCCAAAGAGGATAGCAAGGCTGACTCAATTTTGGATCGGCCGAAATAGCCCACCAAGAACGCATAACAGACCCACGACCATCCATCGGAAAAAACAACATTTAGAGAGGCGCAAACGGGATTGCCCCATTTTTCGGTAAGGGGGCCCGCTAGTCCAAGTAGAAAACCGACCCCGAGGGGCACTGCGAGCGGCGCAACACGAGTGCGCGGAAAGTGTGCGATTTCTTTCTCCCTGTTCCGTGATTAACTCAAAGTAGGAGGTAGCGCCACTCGGAGACTGCGCGGGCGACGGAACAGACCCGAGTGGCGCACCAACCTACCCCACCTACCGAAAGGTCACCGCGTGATGCGGGGATCAGAACCTACTCATCAAGACTGTAGTAGGTTTCGCAGGTGTAGGCAGCGCCCGCCGTCCGGTGGGCGTAGGAGGTTTGGCCAGCGAACGCGTAAGCCTCATTCCCGCCCCCGCCAATCTTGACCGTGGAATGGTGATCCTTAGTGGCGTGGTAGTAGTTCGAGTAGCAGTACTTACCGTCGGTGGTCAGGTCGTAGCCGTAGCACCAATTTCCGCCACTGGCACCGATGCAGGCCTGCGGCGTAACGGCCGAATCCTCCATCTTGATCACCACCGCACCCCATTCTGAGGGGTTACCCAGCTCTGCGGGCGGCTTTGTCCCGTCACCACGCTTGTGGAGAGTGACCTGGCCGACCTTGGAACCATCCGCGGCGACGACAGTGCCGTTCGCCGTAACGGTGGCAGCCTGAGAGGGGTCTGCGGCGGCCGGCGTAGCGAAGCTAAATACTGCGAGTGCCACGCTCACAAAGCCGAGAACGATCGATCTACCGGATATCCTCACGGTATTCCTTCCCTAACTCCCCCAGCGGGAGTTTGCGTAATGATCTTGGGTGAGGGGATGGGCGGCAGTCAATAGCCTCGCTAAGGGCTGTCCGAAAAAGGACTGTCCGTTAAAGACCTGTAGTGCAGCATTCGACAGGGTGCGGCCGGTTCGCCGTCCTGGACCTGGACTTTTATGGACGTCGTCGTCACCGCGGCCGTCGCGCTCGCGGCCGGCTATCTGCTCGGGCGGCTGCGCCCGTGGCAGCAGTTGGGCGACTGGGCGGCCGATCAGGTCCGCTTCACCGGAGCATGGGGCCGGGGCGGCGCCGGGCGGCAGGCCGTCGTCGTCCTGGCCCACGCCGTCACCGCGCCACGCACCAGCTGGCGCATCACGCGCGCCCCGGTCAGCGAGACGCGGGCGCCCGTGCCCGTACGCGATCCGGGCTGGGTCGCCCGCCGCACTCGGACAGACAAGGGAGGTACCGCGTGAGCCCCGAGCAGCACGACGCCGACGCGTACGGCCAGCAGTTGGCCCGCATCAGCCACCACCAGCACGAGGCCACCGAGGCGCGGTTCACCGTGTTCCAGGCCCTGGCCGCCGTCGGGATCGGACACGAGCAGGCCGACGACATCGTGTCGAAGCTGGAGGCCGGGGCAGTGGCCAGCGCCCACACCTGGATCTCCGAGAGCAGCCCCCCGCACGGGTCCTAGCCGGGGTTCGAGGACGGCTGGTTCGCCGGGGTCCGCGACGTCGCCAGCTACCTGCTACGCATCGCCGACACCACCGCCACCACGGGGCGGGGGCGCGCCGCCTCCAGCGCCATGCTCCTCGCCCACCTCCAGCAGCCCGCCTCCCCCGCCCCGCAGGAGGACCCGGGCCCGGCGCCAGCGCTGGACGCGAAGGACGTCCTGGCGGCAGCGGAACGCTTCCCGTGGGCCCTGGCCGCACCGGGCGAGCGTCACTGGCCGGACGGGGCGTTCCTGGACGTCGCGCTGAGTACGGTGCGCACCGAGGAACGCCAGGGGTACATCGAGCGCCTAGATGTGCTGTTCGGAGAGGTTGGTGACGCGGCTGGCTGGTGGGTGGCTGCCGATGCCGGTGTGGGGTCGGTGGTAGTTGTACCAGTCCAGCCAGTCGGGGAATGCTGCCTGTCGTTCGGTGTCTGAGTGAGTGTTTTTGATCCCCGGCTGGTGATGTGCGGCGCCACGTCTCCGTTTCGCTGGTCTGAGCGATCGTGGCGAGCTTGGACTTCCTCGTGCTTTGATGGCGATGTGAGTCAGCACGTGGTCTGGTCCGACTGCCACCAGGTCTCGGATCACTCCACACAATGCTCGTTCGTGATCAACCGGCCACTCGCGGCCGTTCCTGGCACCGTGTGGACGCCGAGCGGTCGCTCAGGGGCAGTCCCTTTGGTGATGCTGGGACACGGTGGCAGCGGGCATCGACACAGCGACCGAATCTTGTCGCTGGCCGACCGGATCACATCCTCTGGCTGCGCGGCCGCAGCGATCGATGGCCCGTTCCACGGTGAACGGGTGGCATCACCTCTCACGCCGGCGGAGTACCAGGGCCGGATAGCCGCCGAAGGCATCGACCGGGTGCTGGACCGCATGGCTGACGACTGGGTCGCCGCTCGCGACCTCCTGGTAGACGCTGGTATGGCCGACCGGACACGTCAGGCGTACTTCGGTTTGTCCATGGGCACCCGCTTCGGCCTCGCTGCCGCACTCGCCCTCGGGTCGGGGCTGAAATGCGCCGTGCTCGGGAAGTTCGGCACGCAATCAACCACCGACATCAATCCCGGACTTCACGCCCCGGACCGCGCCTTGAAAGACGCCTCCGCCATCACTGCACCAGTCCTCTTCCACCTGCAGTGGGACGACGAGATCTTCCCGCGTCCGGGTCAACTCCAGCTGTTTGACGCCTTCGCGAGCTCCGACAAAGAACTCCACGGCTTCGCGGGAGGTCACCGTCACACCCCGGAACACGCACCCGCCATCTGGCACGCCTTCATCAACCGCCACCTCGTCTGAGTCGCCCGCCTTTCGGTGTGCCCGACGAACCGCCGTGGGATCGGTGAATTCAGAGCATCAGAGCACGGTCTCGAGGCTCAAGCCGTCGGCTGCGGCTTCTTCGACCAGCCCGGGGCGGGCTTCTTGCGGGTCAACCGCCTGGTCATGAGGGTGATGAGTGCCCAGTTGAGGTGCGCTTCGCTGTGCTGGGGAAGCCGTTCGTAGTCGCGCGCGTTGCGACGGGCGTTCATGATCCACCCCAGCGTGCGTTCGACACGCCAGCGGCGCGGGAGGACCACGAACCCCTTGGCGCCCTTGGGGCGGGAGACGGTCTTGAGGGTGATGTGGAGGAAGTCCCCGGCCCAGGTGACGAGCTGGCCTGCGTAAAGGCTGTCCCGTAACTGTGGTGGAGGGACAGCCGTCAGGCGCTCGGGTTCCTCCAGAGGTGCCGCTCGTCCAGGGTCCCGAATCGCACATCTCCGCGTTCAAGGTCGACGAGGATGGGCCAGCAGTCCAACAGTTGCTCTCTCGCATCACGCGAGGCGAGGTACTGCACAGAGTTGTAGGGCACGATGAGGAGCCCGTTGCTCTCACGGACCCGCTCTGCGTCGATGGCGAGAGGCGGCTCGTCATCGCGTTGGCTGTGCGCGAGAAACGCCACCGCGAGTTGCAGGGCCTCGTCCGGCTCCATCATCCGTCTCCAGTCCGTCGGCTCGGAGAAGGCACCCTAACCGGCCTGGGATGATCTTGGTGTGGCTGGTTTGATCACGGCGTCGGTGCCCTCCTGGATAGCCCCGTTCACTGGGCTCAGCCCTCGGCAGTTCGGGAAGCTGGTGACGGTGCTGCGACGCGAGGGTGCGGACGCGGTCCGCAGGGGCCGGCCGTGGAGTCTTCCGCTGGAGGACCGGGCCTTGCTGGTTGCGGCGTACTGGCGAACGAACCTTACGATGCGGCAGCTCGCCCCGCTGTTCGGGGTGTCGAAGTCGGCGGCGGACCGGATCATCGACCATCTCGGGCCGATGCTCGCTCTCCGGCCCCGCAAGCGGTTCGCCAAGGACACCGTGCTCATCGTGGACGGCACCCTGGTCCCCACCCGGGACCACACCGTGGCCGAGCGGTCGAAGAACTATCGGTACTCCACCAACCACCAGGTCGTCATCGACGCCGACACCCGGCTGGTCGTCGTGGTCGGTCGGCCGCTGGCCGGGAACCGCAACGACTGCAAGGCGTGGGAGGAGTCCGGCGCCAAGGCCGCCGTCGGCAGCACCCTCACACTCGCCGACGGCGGCTACCCGTGCACCGGACTTGTCATCCCTCACCGCCGCGAGTGCGGTCAGACCGAACTGCCAGGCTGGAAAGAGGAACACAACCGGTCCCACAAGCAGGTCCGCGCCCGCGTCGAGCACGTCTTCGCCCGTATGAAGACCTGGAAGATCCTCCGCGACTGCCGCCTCAAAGGCGACGGCGTTCACTACGCCATGCTCGGCATCGCCCGGATGCACAACCTCGCTCTCGCCGGATAGGTCAGCGGGCCACACGGCGGCTCACCGTGCCCGAAACAACCAGAGGATCATTTACGGGACAGCGCTTAGGGGCGGCGCGGAATCACTCTGCGCCGCCCCTCTCTCTCATGGTGGCACCGATCGGCTACGGCCAGATGACAGCACGCTCGGTCAGGGGCGCGGCGTCCGGGTCGGCCTCGTCGATCTCTTCCTCGTCCCTCTCTATGAGGACGGCTCGACCCTGCTCCAGACCGTCGGCTGTGGCCGTCAGGTGCTCGCCGAACGACTCACTGCCGGTGAAGATGGCGCCGCTCGTACGCGAGAACTCCCCGACCCTGCCGTTTCGGCAGTCGAGCACCGTGCCGTCAGTCGTGATGTCGTAAGAGGCGACTTGCACGTATGCAGGTTGCCACCACTGCCCGGCCTCGGAACCGTCCCCCTGGACGGATCGCAGGAGCCCGGTCATGGAAAGGATCTCTGCCACTGGCAGTAGCCGATGCTCCGAAGGCAGGCAAAACGCCGCGGGGTCGACATCACCGTGCGCGTCCTCGCCGCGTACGCCATTGTGCCTGAGCAGGGACGCGACGAGACCAGGCGGAAAGGCGACGCCGAGGGACTCTTCGGCCGCACGGATCTCGCTCGGCTGCGCGGGCGGATTGAGGGTTGCCAAGGTGCGGGGCGCATGACCGGCGAGCCATGTCTCGATCCGGTCCCACGCCTGGTCGACCCGGTCTCGTTCCAACGTAGCGTTCATCCGATTCCTTCGTGTTCAGCGCCCTGGGTCTGCCACGGTCCCCGCCTACTGATTCCTCTCAGCGCTGGGCACCTGATCTGCTTCATGATTGTTCACGGGGCCCCTCTCGCCGACAAACACTTCCCGTCCAGCATGAGTCAGGCAATACGACTTAACTGCCCTTTTTATTCAGGGACGGGTCACATGCGACCGCTACGACGGTGTGCGGCACGGTGTCGGTCGGTGCAGCAGTGGGTGTCCAATCGCACGGCAGCGTGGGACGCGCATCATCCTGGTGCACCGTCGGCATCGGCTCCGGTGCGGGCCGCGTGCTGGCATTGAGCACTTCTGTCGCGGCGTACCCGGCCACGCCGATCACCACAGCCACGGCAAGGAACACCTGCATGGCCCGGCTCACTCAGACCCCCGTCTCGCGGCGTGATGGGCGACGTGTCCAACGGACCGTTTTCGACTTCCTGCGGCACTCACCATACGAGTACCACGCCGGCCACACGCACCAGCCCTGTATGTGCCGTGCCACCATCAAAGCGCCGGGATGCTGATGGCCTCCAGCCAGCTTGCGTCCGCACCAGGTCCGGCGCGAGGAACTGCGCCATCCGGCCGGCGGAGAAGGCCACACGGATTCGGGGGAGCAGCCGCTGGAGGCGACGGCCGTACTACATGCGGAGCTGGCCGCCGGGCCGAGTCAGCGGTTACGACCTGCCACGGCTCCAGGCAGACCTCAGCCCTGCGGGATTCTGCCGCAGCTCACCGAGCGGACCGTGGTGGGTGAGGACGGTACCGTATCCGTCTCGCCGTCTATGCCGTCCCGGTGATTCCCGAGCCCGCAGTGGACAGAATCAGGGGAGAATGCACAGAAATGCCGGGTATTCAGCTTCGCGAGCACCAGGTCGACCAGAAGGTGGCTTTCCGCAAGTGGGTGGGATTTCCTGCAAGGTCATCTGTGCCCCCGGAAGGGGCGCGGGGCACGATCGTGTCCGCGACCGGGTCGGGCAAGACGATCACGGCCGCTGCGTGCGCGCTGGAATGCTTCCCAGGCGGCCGGATCCTCGTCACCGTGCCGACCCTGGACCTGCTCGTGCAGACCGCCCAGGCATGGCGGCTGGTGGGCCACCGGGCTGCGATGGTTGGGGTGTGCTCGCTGGAGAACGACCCGGTGCTCGACTCGCTGGGGGTGCGCACCACCACCAACCCGATCCAGCTCGCCCTGTGGGCCGGGACCGGGCCGGTGGTCGTGTTCGCCACATACGCCTCCCTGGTGGACCGCGAGGACATCGACGCTGCCGAGGGCCAGCGGAAGGTTCGGGGACCGCTGGAGGCTGCTCTGGCGGGCGGGGAGCGGCTGTACGGGCAGCAGATGGCGGGCTTCGACCTCGCGATCGTGGATGAGGCGCACGGCACTGCCGGTGATCTTGGACGGCCGTGGGCGGCGATCCATGACAACGCTCGCATCCCCGCCGACTTCCGGCTCTACCTGACGGCGACCCCGCGCATTCTGGCCTCTCTCCGGCCGCAGAGGGGCGCCAGCGGCCAGGAGCTGGTGCTCGCGTCGATGGGCCAGGACTCCGAGACCTACGGGCCGTGGCTGGCCGAGCTGGGGCTCCCGGAGGATCGCCCAGGCGGCCTGGCCGCGACGGCGCAGCTGGAGGCTGAGCTGGACGACGAGGTTCAAAAGTGCGGCTCGGACGACGGCGCCGTCGAGAGCTGGCCAGCGCCGACTCGCTCATCTGAATGCACATCGGCGGGAAACGGAATGGCGAACCGTTCCGCCAGGACAGGCCGATGCCATGAGACTTCTGCCCACACAACGGCCCCGCGCCGGTGCACGGGGGCTCAGGTCCGGCGGCGGGCGGCACGGTCGCGCTACGCGACGTGCCGGGCGACCGCGTCGACGCCGGGGCGCTCGTAGCGCTCCAGGGGGCGGACGGAGGCGTGGCTCAGCCCGTCAGCGACAGGACCAGTGCGGCGCTGGGAGCACAGCGGAGTTGGCCCTCGCGTACGGCGGCGACGGCTTCTGACAGAGGGACGCGGAGGACCCTGAGGTCCGCCTCGGACGGCTCCGCAGCGGTCGGACCGGATGTCGGCTGGTCGACGCGCCACAGGTGGACTCGGCAGTCGGTGAGGCCCGGCAAGGGGTGGAGGAAGCCGTGCCCGATCCAGGTGCCCCCGTGGTACCCCGTCTCCTCGGCCAGCTCGCGCCGCGCCGCGGTCAACGCGCCGTCGTCGTCCGGGTCGACGGACCCGCCAGGCAGCTGCCACAGGGCACCGGCGAGGTAGTGGTACTGCTCGACCAGGAGGAGCTGCCCGTCGACGAGAGCCGCCACCCGCACCTGGTCGGGTGCCTGGACCCAGTCGTAGCCGCCGCGCCGTCCGTCGGGCCCGGTGACCTCGTCACGGTGTACCTGGAAACGGGGGGTGCGGTACGGCGTCGTGCCGCCGTACCGGGTCCACGGTCCTCGCTGCTCCACAAGGAGCACCGTACCGGCCCGGCCAGCGGGCCCGGTCAGGAACGGGCTCCCCGGTTGTCAGCTGCCCACGGGTCCACGGGGCAGCACCAAGGTACGGGGGCGGTGACCCAGGGGTGCGTCGATCATCGCTTCAGGGTCCCGGACGCCGGCGAGTCGCGCGAACGCCAGCAGGTAGTCGCGGGCATTGTCCTGGAGCAGCCGCAGTTCGGCGCGGCAGTCCGCGGCGAGGGGCCACTCCGTCTCGGGGCGCCCCGGTGACGCCTCTTCGAAGGCCCGCAGGCGCGGGTGCCACCGGGACAGAAACGGACGCAATTCGAGGTTGAGGAAGTTCACGGCCAGGCACTCCACGGTCATCCCGACGCTCACATGAGTGGAGGGGCGACTAACCTTCAGCGTTTCCCGGGTGGTCGCGAACAGACCGTACAGGGACGTCAGGGCCTCCCGCAGCAGGCCGTCCTCGTCATCGAGTCGCTGCACCGACACGCGCGTTACCGACTCGACGAACAGCTGCCAGGCGACCTGTCGGGAGTCGTTGTTCACCACGAAGGTGAGTTCACTGAGCTGCGGCACGGTCACCTTCACCTCCGCGAGGCGGGCGGAGCGCCGGTAGGCATCGAGGCCGACGGCGACCAGGGCGCCTGCCAGAGCGCCGGTGATTGCAAAGAGCAAGGAGCCACTGGTGTGACCGACGGCGTGGACGCCGAGCCCGACCACCGCCCCCGCGACCACGGACAGTCCGATGCGTGCCACACGACCGGCCTGCCTGCCGAGTCGACTCATGCGCGTCCCCCCGCGATCCTGCGTTCCCGTTCCCACCGGCCACGGCCCGGACCTGGCCCTGTGACGGACCCTACCCGCACCCGCACGGGGACGACTGCCCCTTTCCGTGGGCCCGTCTGCGGCGAGTGTGCGCGCCATCGCACCGGTCGCCGCCACGCACAGCCACGTGACGACGGCTGGCAGGTGACCGGGCTTCGTCCAAGTCCCCCCCGGCAGCCCGTCCGCTCGGTAGAGTCGGAGGTGTTCAACCCGGCTGATCGGTCCTACTCGGACACAGGGGGAATGCCATGGCTTCCAGCACATCCTTGTGTTTACATCGACGGTGCTTCCGGCGCCCGCTCCGCTCGACTGTGGCTCGGACCGCGCTGCTGGTCTCGGCCCTAGCGGGGATGTTCGCCGGCGGATGCACCGACACCAGCGGGCCGTCCCGGGCGACACCCCCGTCGGCCCCGTCTCCGGCCCGGGCGACGCCCCCCGTCTCGTTTCCGCCCACCCCACCGGCTGCCGCACGGTGTGACGGCGCGGTGCTCGACCACCGGGACATCCGTCATCCCGAGCTGGGGGCGGTCCGCGTGTTCCTGATCCGACGGTCCGCCTCCCACGACCCCACGGGGTGCGTCGCGGCCGTCACCGGCAGCGGGCGCGCACTGGCCTCCGTCGACGTGGACATCTACGAGAACGAACTGCACTTCGCCGACCCCGCGACCGATGCCACTGGCAACACCTTCGTGATTTACAACCCTGGCCGCTATGACGGGGTGCTGGTGCTCGTGCCCGACGCGGACGGGTTCGAGGACATTGGCTGGATCGACACGAAGGACCACTACTCGGGCGGCCGGTTCGCCTACTACCACGCACGGCTCGCCGGCCCCGGCGACGACGGTCGCTACACAATCGTCCGGTCCGTGAACTCGTGCGTGCCCAGCTGCGCCCAAGGCACCACCACGCAGGTGACGTTGCGTTGGAACGGCCACGAGTACCTTTCGGCCGGATAGGGCTGAGGGGTGTGTCGGCGCGGGCGTGCGGGCTCGGTTCAGCGTTGGCGCGGCTGCGGTCCTCCCTGGCCCGCCGTGGGCGGGTCAGAGCCGAGATCGGCTACGGCGTCTTCCTCTCCTACAGCGGTGACCGCGACCGGCAGTGGTTGCCGCGCCTGCAACGCGTGATCGAGAAGCAGTCCCGCCCCTGGTACAAGCCACCGCGCATCAGGGTCTTCCTCGACTACAGCGGTGTGTCGATCGGGCCACAGCT
The DNA here is from genome assembly GCF_055564375.1 of Streptomyces sp. NPDC029138. NCBI lineage: Bacteria > Bacillati > Actinomycetota > Actinomycetes > Kitasatosporales > Streptomycetaceae > Streptomyces > Streptomyces sp. NPDC029138. The sequence continues at coordinate 50,046 of NZ_JBVHWM010000061.1, read as the reverse complement.
GTGGGCCAAGATCGAGGCCGGTCTTGCCCGCTCGGACTGGCTCGTGGTCCTAGCGTCGCCGGAGGCCAGAGCCTCGGTGTGGGTGGACCGGGAAATCGAGTGGTGGCTGGAGCACAGGTCGGTCGACACCATCCTGCTCGTCGTCACCGCCGGGCAGTTGGTGTGGGACGAACGGCGGGGTGACTGGGAGCCGAAGCTGTCGACAGCGCTGCCCGCCCGGTTGGCGGGCCGATTCGAGCAGCAACCGGTCTGGAAGTCCGTGGATCTCCGCCACCTCGGCAGTGGCGCCGGTTCCCTGCCCGACATCGACGGTGTCGCGTTTGGGATCGCGTCCGTCGTTCGCGGCCTTCCCGAGGACGAGCTCAGGTCGGAAGGTCTCCGCGACACCAGACGCAACCTGCGGACAGCCAGGATCGTTGCGGCCGTGCTGGGCTTCCTGCTCCTGGTAGCGAGCACGGTGTCGGTGATCGCAGTGGTCGAACGCGCCGAGGCCAGGCGCCAGCGTGACCATGCCGTCGCGCAACAACTGATCACCCAGAGCTCCCTACTCGCCACCCGGGACCCGTTCGGCGCCCGGCTGAAGGCGTTGGCGGCATGGCGTATCGACCCCTCCCCGGAAACCCGTCTCGCGGTCCTCGACGCCACCGTCAACCCGGAGTCCGGCCTGCTCCCCCACTCCTGGCCAGTGGGCTCGGTGGCGTTCAGCCCCGACGGCAGGATGGTTGCCTCCGGCGGGGGCGACGGCGTGGTGCGGTTCTGGGACACGGCGACACAGCAGAAGGCGGGGAATGCGCTCATCGGGCACCACCAGGGCGTTACGTCCATGGCGTTCGGGCCGGGCGGCAAGACGCTGGCCAGTTCGAGCTACGACGGCACGGTGCGGCTCTGGAACGTCGCCAGCCGCAGGCAGATCGGTGCCCCGCTCAACGCCCACGCCGGGATGGTCAACGCGGTGGCCTACAGCCCCGACGGCAGAACCCTCGTCACCGCCGACGACAGCGTGCGGGTGTGGGACGTGGCGACCCACCGCCAGCTCGGCGGGCCGCTCGGTGGTCACGCCTCCGGCGCTGCCGCGGTCGCCTTCAGCCCCGACGGCAGGACTTTCGCCACAGCCGGCAGCGGCGTGCAGCTCTGGAACACCGGCACCCGCGCACCGATCGGCAGGACCCTGGGAGGAGACGACGCTCTTGTCACCTCGGTCGCTTTCAGCCCCGACGGCAGGACCCTCGCCTCCGCAAGCACCCACGGCGGCGTGCAGCTCTGGGACACCAGCACCCGGAGCCCGATCGGGAAGCCGCTGGGCTCCTCCGCCACCTGGACCGAGTCGGTGGCCTTCAGCCCCGACGGTGCGGTGCTCGCCACCGGGTACGAAGACGGCAGCGTGCGGCTCTGGGACGTCGTGCGGCACACCCAGACCGGGGCGCCGTTCATCGGCCACACCGGTAAGGTCCGGGCTGTTGCCTTCAGCCCGGACGGGGCTGTCCTGGCCAGTTCGAGTGACGACACCACCGTCCGTCTCCGGGACGTCCGCACACAGCGGCAGGTCGGCGCACCGCTCAGGATCGGGGACCAGCAGGCGACAGCACTCAGCCCGAACGGCCGGACCCTGGCCGTCGTGGGCCTCCGTTCCGTGCGCTTCTGGAACGTCGCCACACGTCGTCCAACCGGCGCTCCCCTGCTCCACGGTCACGATGGCTTAGCCTTCCAGCTGTCCTTCAGTACCGACAACGCCGTGCTCGCCATCGCCTCCCACGGCCTGCGGCTGTGGAACGTGGCGGCCCGCCTCCCCGTCGGCGAGCCGCTGCCCGCCCCGCACGACGTCACGAACGACATCACCGCAGTCGCGTTCAGCCCAGACGGCAGGACCCTCGCCAGTGCCCGCTCGGACTCCGTGCACCTGTGGGACCTGGCGGCACATCGTCAAACCGGCAAAGCACTCGACGTCAGCGCGACGAGCGTCGCGTTCAGCCCCGACGGCCGCACCCTGGCCACCAACACGGAGAACGACACCGTGGCGCTCTGGGACGTCGCCACGCACCGCCGTGTCGGCGAGACCCCGGCCCGTCACATCGCGCAAATCACCGCGGTAGCGTTCAACCCCAACGGCCGGACGTTCGCGACCGCGAGCCGCGACAACACCGTCCGACTGTGGGACGCAGCCACACGCAAGCAGATCGGGGATGCGCTGACCGGCCACCGCAGCGGCGTCACGTCCGTGACGTTCAGCCCAAATGGGACGACCCTGGCCACCGGCAGCATGGACCACACGGTCAGGCTCTGGGACGTCGCCACCGGGCGCGAGATCGGCGATCCGCTCGACGGACACAGCGCCGACGTCACCGGTGTGGCCTTCGGTCCCGGCGGCAGCACGGTGGTCAGCTGGGGCACAGACGGCACGGCACGGGTATGGAACGTCGAGGCGACCGTGGACCCGGTGCGGGCATTGTGCAGATGGGCCAGGGGCGCCCTCACCGCTGACCGGTGGCGTGACGACGTGCCGCCGGGCCCCGCCCCCCGCACACTCTGCCCGGCGTCCTGAGTGGGCCTGCGCCGGGGCTGAGCGGCGCCGGGCTGGCCAGGCCGATCCACGAGGACCTCTTCGCCGCTCCCCCGGCGCCGGGCGTGCGCTGGCTGCTGCTGGTGGTCCGTGCCGGGCGGGGCACGGAGCAGCAAGTCGGACCGCAGGTGTCAGGCGACCGCGGGACTGACGGAACTGAGAGGTCGTTTTCATCTCTGTGGCCCCGGTACCTCCTAATTTGAGTGGCGCGAGGCCGTGGTGTCGGTGCGGCGACTGAGGCTGCTGTGTCTCAACGATCGGATGGGGTGACGGCTGGGACGGGACCAGACTTGCGCCTGTCTCATCCCAGGACGCCTCATTCTGTGGACGTGCTTCCAGGGGCGAAGACGCACGCCTGGGCGCATTCGCGTCCGGGCGGTACGTCCAGGACATGAGTGAGCGACGTCCGTATCCGAGTGATCTGTCCGATGCCCGCTGGGAGTTGATCGAGCCCGTTCTGTCTGCCTGGCGGGCCGAGCGGCGGCGGCATGCCCTGGACATCGGCCGCCCGCCCGAGCACGAGTTGCGCGAGATCATGAACGCGATCCTGTACGTGGACCGGACCGGTGTGCAGTGGCGCTACCTGCCCCACGACTTCCCGCCCTGGGAGACGGTCTACGGCTATTTCGCGAAGTCGCAGAAGGAAGGCGTGTCGCCCAGCTCAACGGCCTGCTCAGGGAGTTGGTGCGGCAGAAGGAGGGCCGGAACGCGAGCCCGTCGGCCTGCGTGATCGACGCCCAGAGCGTCAAGACCTCCACCAGTGTCCCCGCCATGAGCCAGGGCACGGACGCGGGCAAGAAGATCGTGGGCAGGAAGCGGAGCATCGTGACCGACACGATCGGCCTCCTGCTCGCGGTGCTGGTCACCGCGGCCAGTGTCCAGGACTCCGTGGCCGGCACCCACCTGCTCAACCAGGTCGCCGCCGACCACCCCGGCATCCACAAGGTCTGGGTCGACGGCGGCTACCGCAAGCACTTCGTCGAACACGCCGCCACCCTTGGCATCGACATGGAAATCGTCGCCCGCACCCCCGGGACCGGGGTTTCACACCAACACCGAAACGCTGGACGGTCGAGCGGACCTACGGCTGGCTGATGCTCCACCGCCGCCTGGCCCGCGGCTATGAAACCCTGCCCGCCCGCTCCGAAGCCATGATCCACCTCGCCATGACCGACCTCATGGCCCGCCGCCTCACCGGCGAGACCACCATCTCTTGGCGCGACCCCGCAAAGCCACATCAACGCAGATTCCGGGATGAAACACCGGGAGAAAACGACCTCTGACGGGCAAACGTTGCCTGCCGGGCACTAGTTGAGCACGGGAATGAACTGCGGGCTGTCCGCGGCCTGGCCCGCGGTCAGGACGAATGCCAAGGGCGGCGGCACTTGCGGTCGGCGGAAGTCGCAGGGTGAATACCGAGCCCTTGTCCGGGGTGCTCCGCGCGGTGGCGTCGCCGCCGTGTGCGCGCATGATGTTGCGGACGATGGCGAGCCCGAGACCGCTGCCGCCGGTGGCGCGGCTGCGTGACTTCTCGGCACGCCAGAACCGGTCGAAGACCCGGGGGAGTAGTTCTGGGTCGATGCCGGTGCCGGTGTCGGCCACCTCGATGACGACGTGTCCCTCGACGAGCGTGCCGCGGAGTGACACCGTGCCGCCTTCCGGGGTGTGGCGCACCGCGTTGGAGACAAGGTTGCCGACAGCCTGGCGCAGCCGTACGGGGTCGGCGTGGACGGGACCGAGGCGGGGGTCCGTGCGAGCCGTGAGCATGATGCCCGCCCGGTCCGCGCCTGCGCGGTGCGCCGTGACCACCTGGTCGAGCAAGTCCGCGACGTGGATGGGTTCCGGGTGCAGGCGGAGTTCGCCGGCGTCGGCGGCGGCGAGGTCGCGCAGGTCGTCGATGACGTGTTGAAGCAGCACCGCCTCCTCGAGCAGGGAAGCGGTCAGGACCCGGTCGGTGGCCACGATGCCGTCCTCGGCTGCCTCCAGCCAGCCTCGGATGTTGCTGAGGGGGGTCCGCAGCTCGTGGGCGACGTCCGCGACCATGGCGGTGCGCAGCTTCTCCAGTTCTTCCCTGCGCAGGGACATCTCGTTGAAGACCACGCCGAGCCGGCCGATCTCGTCGTTGCCCGAGATGTCGACGCGGGCGGAGAGGTCGCCATCCTTCATCCGCTGGGCGGCGCGGGTCAGAGCCCTCAGCGGGCCCACGAGGCGGAGTCCGGCGCCGACCGTGACGGCGACAGTGAGCAGCAGGACGGCGCCCACCACTTCCAGGATCCGGCGGCTGTTGGACGGGGACAGGTCGAAGGGCGAGGTGGAGGCAAGGGTGCGGGAGGAGCCAATGAAGAGCAGCACGGGCGGGGCTACGTAGGGGGCGAGCTGCTCTCGGCGGGCGGTGGCCAGACACTGCGGGACGAGCCGCGCAGCCTCGGCGCGCGATCCCCTCGTCGTCCAGGTCAGGTCGAGGGAGAGGGTGACCGGTCCTATGCCCCGGCGCTTCAGGCAGGCGTCGACGAGGGTGTTGAGCTGGTGGAGTGCGTGCGCCTCGGTGGGGGTCGGCTGTGCCAGTTCGCTTCCGGCACAGCGCTCCGCATACAAGTCCCCCGGGCCGGTGCCGAGGTTGACGATCGGTCTTCCGTTGGGCGCGTGGACGATGGTCGCGTCGACGCCGTACAGCTGTCCCAGGCACGAGACCCGTCGCAGGGCCAGCACATCGAGGCGTTCGCGCTCGTTCGCAGGCAGGCGGAAAGGGCCGACGGCGCGGGAGTCGATGGAGCCGACGCCGTCCGTTCCCGGCACGAAGCCGGCGTCCACGGCAAGCGGGTCCACGGTCGCCGACGCGCGTTCCGGGAGCGGTCCGGACTGGCTGCCATCCGAGTCGACGAGGGTTTCGCGGTTCTGGCCGGTCAGGGTGATGCGGTGCTTGGTTTGCTGCGCCAGCCGGTCCACGAGGGGGTGTGCGCCCTGCCAACTGGGGTGGGTGGCGGCCCAGCCGAGGAGGGTGTCGTAGACGTGCGCGTCGTCCGTGAGGGCCTGGCCCTGCTCCTGCTGGATGGCGCGGGCGGTGGTACGGACGGCGAGCCATGCGGTCGCGGCGATCGAGCAGACCGATATGAGGACGGAGAGGACCAGCAGCCGCATCACCAGACTGCGGTGGACCGGCGGCAGCCTCACAGTGCCTCGGCCAGCCGGTAGCCCACGCCGTAGACGGTGACCAGGCGCTTCGGACGGGACGGGTCGATCTCGATCTTCCGGCGCAGGTTCATGACGTGGGTGTCCACTGTGCGTATGGTGAAGTACCGACCGGTTCCATGCAGTTGGGCGAGTATCTGCTCGCGGGTGAAGACGCGCCCCGGCTGGGCCGCCAGCGTTTCGAGGATGCGGAACTCGCCCGGTGTGCAGTCGACGAGCCTGCCGTCGCAGGTCACCTCGTGGCGGACCGGGTCGACCTCCAGAGCGCCGACGGCCAGTACGGGCTCGGGTTCGCTGGCACGTAGCGCGGGTCGAGTGCGGCGCAGCAGGGTCCGTACCCGTGCGGTCAGCTCGCGTGGGCTGTAGGGCTTGGTCATGTAGTCGTCTGCCCCGAGGTCGAGACCGAGCAGGAGGTCGTCCTCGCCGCCGAGCGCGGTCAGCATCAGGACGGGGAGGTCGGACTCCTGGCGCAGGATGCGACACACGTCCAGTCCGTCGACCTTGGGCATCATCACGTCCAGGACGAGAAGTTGCGGCGGGTCTTGGCGCAGCCGCTCCAGGGCGGCGCGCCCGTCGTGGACGACCGTGATGTTGTGGCCCTCATGCTCCAGGTACAGGCGCACCAGCTCGGCCTGCTTCCCGTCGTCCTCCGCCACCAGGATGTCTGCACACATGGTCGCGAGTATAGGAAGCGGTTCCGCGGCCCGGCCCCGCAGCCGGGGAGCGGCAACAGATCACCAAAACTTCCTGACAAGTTACTGAAAATCGAATCAACCAGCCTGCTCGCATGTCATGACTCGATCACTCAGCAGCTGAATCCAAACCGGTGAGATTTCACCCCCGACAAGGCGTACGACATCTCGCACCTGCGAAAGTGGCTGTGGGGTAAACACATCGGCGTCCGTATCGCCCGCAAAGGAATCGAGTCCGCCGACGAACAGGCCGCCGCAGGTGGGTCATCGAGCGCACCATGTCGCGGCCGACCACCGCTACGAACGCCACCACCGCAACCACCTGGCCTTGGAGGCCATGGCGTGGGGCAGGACGTCGGTGCGGACCTTGGAGTCGGGGACGGTACGGCCGCGGACGTGGTGCAGCAGGTTCTCGACGCCCCAATGTCCTTCGATCCAGGTGGCGCGTTCGTCGCGGGATGGCATCGAAGACGCTCAGGCTGGTGATCAGGTGGACGCGCCACCCGGCGTCGGCATTCCCGGCTCGGTCAGCGATCCCCCATCGCCTTCGAGAACACCTTCCCGCCACAACAGCAATACCCTGGCCCAGACGCAGAGACGTGTTCAAGATCCAGGTTCAAGGCCCGTTTCTCCTCGTCCATGACCGGAACTCCGGCTGCTGCCGTGTCAGTGGCTGTAGGAGGCAACCGAGCAATCCCTGTTGATCTGGTCGTAGTTGTCAGGGACATTGGCCGAGTGCTGCGACCAGGACATGGGCGTGTTCCCGTGCGCCGGCACGACGTAGGCGTCGATGCCGTGCTTCTTCAAGCACTTGACCATGGCGACGGTGCCCTTGGCGTAGTCCGGGTTCTTCGCCGGGTCGAGCTCCGGCGGCCCAAGCGGCTCCTTGCTCTTGCACGCCGCCTGGGCCTTCGCCTCCACCGACTGGCTCACGGTGCCATTCGCCCCGGAGCCCATGCCGTGCTTGCTGAGGCATTCCGCCCAGACTTTGCGGTACTGCAGGCGCTTCTCCATGGAGTCGTCGAGTCGTTCCTGAGGCCTGGTGCTGTCCTCGGGCGTGTTCGCCGCGTCCGATGCCGCCCTGTCGGCGGAGCCGGATGAGGAACTGCTGGAGGGCGCGGGCAGGGAGGCTACGCCGGCCGAGCCAGCCGTCGGCGAGGCCTTGGCCCCGTCAGCCCCGGAGCAGCCCGCGAGCAGCATGCTCAAGCAGGCGGCAAAGCCGGCCAGCGCGGGCACCGCGGCGCGGCGTCGTCGAGCGGTTGAAGGGATGTGCATGGTTTTCACCTTCCGAGAGTGGGAGAGGGTGTGGACTGTCCGTGGTGTTGCGCGGGCGCCCGGGTGCCTGGGTTCTGGCTTCAGGCCTACACGTCGCGCCGTGGAGTCGGCGGAGCCGGTGCTCCTTGTGCGCCGACCGCCGGTCACGTGGTTGCCAGGGCCTCGGTCGGAGTGAGGCGGGCGGCGCCGGCCGAGGGGTAGATTCCGGCGAGAACCCCGACGAGTACGGCGCCGGCCACCCCACCGGCGACGACGGTGGCCGGGATGACGACCGGCCAGTGTTGGTAGACGGCGTATCCGGCCGCCCCACCGGTCCCGACCACCGCTCCCACCAGGCCGCCGAGCGTCGACAGTGCGATGGACTCCATGAGGAACTGGCCCAGGATGTGTCTGCGGCTGGCGCCCAGTGCGCGGCGCAGGCCGATCTCCCGTCGGCGTTCCAGGACGGAGATGACCATGGTGTTGGCGATGCCGATCCCGCCGACGAGCAGCGCGACGCCGGCGAGGCCGACGAAGAGCGTCGAGAAGGTGCTCTGTGTCTCCTCCTTGGCCTTGAGTACATCCGCTGGGTTGGTCACCTGGACGAGACCGGGCAATTGGGGATAGACGGTCGCGGCGAGGACGGACTTCACCGCGTTCACGGCGTCCCCGCGGGCCTTCACGTAGACGACGGTGGGATGGCCGTCGAAGCCGAGGTAGTGCTCGGCGGCGTCCCAGCCGACGAACACCGCCTGTTCGAGGTCTGGATCGAGCGGCATCGGGTTGAGGATTCCGGTGACCGTGAACCACATGTTGCCTAGGTACACCTGCGGTGCGGGGCCGCCCGGGGGCAGGGTGCGGATTCCCAGGGTTCCGGCGGCCTGGTAGCCGAGGACCACCGTGGGGAACCGTTCCGTGCCGGCGGTGAGGAAACGGCCGGTGTGCACTGTCCCGTTGACCACTGACAACAGATCGGGGCGGGCGGCGAGCACAGTGATCGCGACACTGTCGTCGGGGTCACTGTGCTCGGTGCGCTGAACCGAAGCGTGGGTGTTGGCGACCTGGCTCGCGGCGGTGACGGGTCCGATCCGTGCCGCCATGGAGGCGGCCTCTTCGGGCAGCTCGACCGGGTTGTTCTGCTGCGGATCGGGTTGCGCTTGCAGCGTGTTGGAACCCAGCGCGGTGAACTTGTCGATCAGCGCCTGCCGGCTGGAGGCCGGGACAGCTATGACGATCACCATGGTCGCGATCCCGACCGAGATGCCGAGCGCGGACAGCGCAGCCCGTGACTTGCGCATGGCGATCCCCAGCCATCCCAAGCTCAGTATGTCCAGCGGCCCGAGCCTGACGACCTGCCCGGCGGCGCGTCCGGCCCCGCGGCGTTGGCTATCGCGCGGCATCGAAGGCTCCTTTGCGGGTGTCGCTCACCACGTGCCCGTCGCGTATCTCCACCTGGCGCGGCAGCCGCGCGGCGATCTCCCGGTCATGGGTGATGACGGCGATCGTGGTGCCCTCGTTGTTGAGATCGATCAGGAGGTTCACCACGTTGTCACCGGTCGCGGTGTCCAGGGCTCCGGTGGGTTCGTCGGCGAGTAAGATGTCCGGCCCGTGCACCAGCGCCCTGGCGATGGCGACCCGCTGCCGTTCACCGCCGGACAGTTGAGCCGGCCGGTGATCGGTACGGTGGGCCAGTCCCACCCGTGCCAGAGCTTCCACGGCCATGGGGTGCCTTCGGCGGCGCGGGACGCCGGCGTAGAGCAGCCCGGTGGCGACGTTCTGCGCCGCGGTCAGTCCGTCGGTGAGGTGGAACTGCTGGAAGACGAATCCGATCCGCTGGCCGCGGAGCGTGGACAGCCGCCGGTCGCTGAGCAGCGCGATGTCCGTTCGGTTGATCCACACCGTCCCGCTGGTGGGTAGGTCGAGCGCGCCCATGAGGTTGAGGAGGGTGGACTTGCCCGAGCCGGACTTGCCGACAATGGCGACGAGTTCGCCCTCCGCGATCGACAGCGAGACGTCGTCCAGTGCGACGACCCCTCCCGGGTAGTGTCGGCTCACCCGGTCCACCCGCAGCACCGCGGCTTTCGGTTCCGGCGAACTGGGCCGGAGGCTCATGGGGTCGCCACCTCCACCGCGAGCCCGTCGGCGATGCCGGCCCCGCTGATCTCGACCAGTCCGTTCGCGAACATCCCAGTCTTCACCCTCACCAGGCTCCCGTCGGGATGCTGAAGGGCGAAGCCGCCGCCGGCCAGTGCGAGGAGGGCACCGACCGGTACGGTCAGGACGTTCTTGTGTACTTCTGATACGAACAGGACCTGTACGTCGGTTGCGTCGTAGGCCGCCACGTCGGCGGCGCGCTTGGCCTTGACGACCAGCGTTGTCTTCGGCGACGAGTCGCCCCCGGAGGCGTTCTCGGAGTTCTGCGACGCGGGGGCGATCGACGTGACGGTCCCTGGGATCTCCTTGCCCGAAGGCAGGGTGATCGTGACGGATTCGCCGGCTGTGACCGCCGACGCCTGGCCGGAATCGGCCGGAACAGTGATGACCTTCTGCGGCGAGGTGTAGCTGAGCAGGGGCTCGGCGACGGGATCGCCCACATGGGCCGACACAGCACTCACCCTTTGCGCGCTCGGCAGCACCACCACGTCCCCCACCCCGATTTTTCCGGTGGCCGGCAGGCCGAGGAACTTCTGCCACTTCCTGACCGCATAGGCGAGCGCCGGTGTGAAGGTGTCGCCGTTGTACACGGACGAACCGTCCGTGTTGCGCGTCACCGCTCCGTCGGAGCCCACGTCGTAGCCGAGTGCGGCCAGGTTGTCCTTGACCACACTCACGTCGTGTCCGACCACTCCGGTCTTGCCGAGCTCACGGAACAGTGGCGTGTCCCCGTAGAACACCGGCACCGGCCGGTCGTCCACCCGGTAGAGCTGCTTACCCCGCGCCGTGAGCGTTCCCACGCCGGGCAGCTTCGTCAGGATGCCGCTGCCGCTGCCTTTCAGCACCTGCGGGCTTCCGAAACCCAGGGACCCCGGCAGGGTCATGCTGGTGGCGAGATCGGTTCGCTTGACATGGGCCAACGACACTTTGGCGGCGGCGGTCGGCCGTGGGGCGGCCTGTCCGTGGGCCTGCCACATCGCCACCGCGACTCCCGTGGCCCCGCAGGCCAGGACTGCCCCGATCATCACCGCTGAGACAGCGCGGCCTCGGCCAGTTTTTGACCGCGCTTTGGTACGTCGGCTCATCGCCACCTCCAAGAGTCTTCCTGCGGGCGGACGCCTTGGCCGACGGCCCGCAAACGGTCCGCCCACCGGCGCCTGCGATTGCGGCTTCCATGAGGTGGCTCTGGAACGCGCTTTGGATCGGGCCTCGTGGGTAGCATGCCTGCAAGTTTCGCGACGGGATGTCAGCAACCGATCGGAAAGCCGTAGTCATCCGGTCTCCGCACCGGCACCCTGCCCAGGGCGCCGATGGGGAGCTTGGTGCACGCGATGCGGTTGTGGTGCACGCGCACGCCCGTCCCGCGGAGCTCGGCGGTGATCCTCGGGACACCGTAGGTGACGAACCGGACGTCACCCGACTACGCCGAAGCCCGCCCCCGTTCCCCCTTCATAGGCCCGGGCGCGGCGCCCGCCGCTCTCCGCCAACTCATCGGTCGGCACCCTCGGCGATCCGGGCGCCTGCCCTGTCACCGGCACAGCTTCCCGACGCCATCCGCATCAGCACCTGACAGGATGCGACACCTTTGACGGGCACATTCCCGATTCCGGTTGAGGAAGAGAACCCGTATGAGATTTATTCGCCATCTCCCGTGTTTGGCCACGGCAGTTGGCGTGTGCGCAGCAGGTCTGGGCGGGGCGAGCGGCGCCCAGGCGACCGTGTCCGGCCCGGCAGGGCCGCCGACGATCTCGCAGAACATCGTCATGGCCCATCTCGACGAGCTGCAAGGCATCGCTGACCGCGACGGCGGCAACCGCGCACACGGCACCAAGGGTTACTGGGATTCGCTGGTGTACGTGAAGAGCGTAGTGGAGCAGGCCGGATTCCGGACGACTGTTCAACCGTTCACGTACGTGGGAGCGCATGGGTACAACCTGCTGGCGGACTGGCCTGGTGGCGACATGCGACCCGTCGTCATGGCCGGCGCCCACCTAGACAGCGTCGAAGAGGGGCCGGGGCACAACGACAACGGGTCCGGCTCCGCCGCGGTGCTGGCCTTCGCACACACCCATCCGAGCGTGAAGCGGCACGCGCGCTTCGCATGGTGGGGCACCGAGGAGCCGGCATGATCGGCTCGGCCCACTACGTGCGGAGCCTCACGCCGCACGCTCGCGAGGCGATCGACTCGTACGCCAACGTCGATCAGTTCTGGCTGGTGACCAAGGGCGCCCCGGAGACGTACTACTCTTACCAGGCCTACTTCGCCGCGCACGGTATGCCCTCTTTCAAGGCGCCGGCCGCGGTGTTGGTGACGGGGGGCGGCCGCGAGTCCGTGGCGGGGACCGGCCACGGGCCGTTTGACGTCACGGCCGCGCATGACACCGGTCCTCCGATGCCCTAGCCTCGCACCAACGCGCGCCCCGCGCGGACGAGTTACGGATTGGCTCCTGTTCCGTCCATGTTGGAGAGCTGAACCTGTCCCCAACCTGACCTCGGGGTTCACCATCACACCGAGAGTTGGCTCACCGTCTGTCCAGCTTGAAAAAGCGGATTTGCGGAGATGCGGTATCTACACTCGCATCTGTAAGTGAGCGTGATTGAAAAGGCATCTCGCTCACGCCGTCCCCTGTATTGCTGCTAGCTCCAACAGTCCGGGGAAACGAAGAGGGCCGCGATTGACGCGCGGCCACGGTCCGGGGCCTCCGCCTGACAACGGGGGACCCCGGACCGCCACACGAGCCTTCGGGGCAACTGGCGGGCCGGGCTGCGACCCCGGCCCCGTCAGTCGAGCAGGCCCAATTCCGTGTCCGGGCGGCAATGCGTACACGGCGGGACGCTCTGCCGCAGGGCATCGAGAGCCTGCGCCCGACTGACCGGCCGGCACCGGCCGCTCTTGGCCGCCGCCCAACACTCGCCGGTATGGACGAAGTCGACGTTCACGCGGTTCAGGCCGTACTGGATCAGCCAGGCCGGCGGCGGCCGCCGCTCCTCTCCCTGACGGCGTTCGACCTCGCGCCGCTCCTCCTCGGCTATCCACCGATCGACCTGGCTCAGCGCTGCCTCCGCCTGCTGCACCACGACACGGCGCGCAAAGTGGAGCATATCGAGACGGGACGGCTGATCGTTCACACGTTCGATTCTAGAGCGAGGCGCGATTCCCGATGTACTTGGTGGTGTCGCAGGCCACCCGGTCGATTCCCGAGAACCGCACGCAGACCTTGGTCCCCGTTCCCGTATCGAATCGAGACCAGCGGTAGCTGAGAGTCTTGCCCACCCGCCGAGCCGTCTGTGCGGGGCCGAGCTGATCCCCGTCCAGGAACAGCCGCACCGAGCGCTTCTTCACCGGCCCCGGTGGGTTCACCCAGATCGCCGTCACCGAGTTCCACTCGTTGCGGCCCTCCAGCCGGATGCACACCTGCGGACCCGACCAGTGATGCGTGCACGCGCTGCTGTCGGCGGCCGCCGGCGCCGCACTCGGAACGACCACGGCCAGGGCCAGCGCCGCGCTCAGGGGGAGAAGCCTCGTTGGGGGCTACCGGCCGCGGGACTGGTAGGCGGTTATCGGTGAAAACGATCATGGCCGTCTCGCGCGGTGAGCGGATCTGGAGGGGGCTCACTGAAAGATCGAACACGGCGTGCCCGCTCCGGCGTATGGCGCCGGTGTGCGCTGTCGGAGCAGGTGGCCGCTGGTGAGCTGCAGCACCCGCCTAAGCGGTGGTTTGCCGCGCATAGTCCGCAAACGGAGCGAACGGTTCCCTAGCGTTGCCTGTGTCACGGCCCGGGGAGGCGGTGACACCCTCGTGAAGGGACGGACTGCATGCTCAAGGCCAAGAAGCTACCGTCGGCGCCGTCTTCGGCGGGGTCGCGGTGGCGGCCGATCCCACCAACAACGTCAAGGCCCCCTACGCCCAGGCGGCGGCCGCGGTCGGCAAGGACGGCACCAACGTCCAGAGGACAAACACCGTCGTCTCGACCAGCAGGACCGGCACCGGCCGGTACTGCGTCGAGCTGGTCTCGGACATCGACGCCGCCAAGGCCGTACCGGTTGCCACCCTCTCCAACTCCGCCGACTGGGGAAGCGAGGTCCGCGTCTCCCGCAACCACAGCTCCTGCCCGGCCAACTCCATCCGCGTGACCACCGGCACCAACGGTGCAGCGGCAGACCAGCCGTTCTAGAGCAATTGTCAAATCTTGTGGATCGATGGTTCTCGGCGGCCTGCGGCGTGGGGGCATTCAATGGTCGGTGACGCGGGCGGCTGCGAGAGGACGCCATGACAGGCCGAGGCCGCGGTAGAGGCCGACGGCGGCGGTGTTCCAGCTGTCGACGATCAACGCGGCCACGCCGTGGTCGACGACAAGGCTGTCCAGGACGAGACTGCACACGGCCGTGCCCATACCGCGCCCGCGCGCTTGTTCAGCGGTTGCGACACCCGCAAGGAATCCGACACTCGGCGCGCTCCAGGCGTCGGCGGCACATGCCAGCAGCGTTCCGGATTCATCGCGGGCGCCGGCCCAGCGACGCACGCCCGGCCGATCGGGTCGGGCGTAGGAATTCGGAAACGCCTCGTCCAGCAGCCTGGCGATGTCGGAACGATCCGATGCGGTCAGCCACGCGGCCCCGTCGCGACGGCTGGTGGAGGCTTCCGTCTGCATCCATCCGAAAGCGTCGGCCATCTCCAGTTCCGGAACGCATGTCACGAGGCCGCGGATAAGATCCTCGTCGCCGATGGGCCGGAAGGTAGGGCCGACTTGTGGCAGAACCGCGCGGATCAAGTCTGCAGCGTCGTCGGCAGGGCCGGTGACGGCAAGCCGGTCGCGGCAGGACAGCGCTGTCGCCGCCACTGCTGTGGCCTCACCGAGGGAAAAGACCCGCGTGCCGTGCGGTAGATCGCCCGCGGCCCACAGCAGCAGCGCATCACCGTTCGCCGCGCTGCGGACGTCATGGAGGGAATGCAGCTCACGCAGGTCGGCCATGGGTGCAGGGTAATCGGCGCTGTGGTCAGGCTGCTCTCGTCTCCTCGCGTTCGACCAGGCGGCCGCGTTCGAAGCGGGCTCCGGCGCGGACGAGGGCGACGAGGTGAGGTCCGTTCACCGCCCGCCACCGTTGCTGGGCGGACTCGACGAGTTTGAAGACCATGGCCAGGGCGGCGGTGCGGGAGCCGGCTCCGCGAGTGACCTTGGTCCGTAGGCGGACGGTTGAGAACGTGGATTCGATCGGGTTCGTGGTCCGAAGGTGGATCCAGTGCTCGGCCGGGAAGTCGAAGAACGCGAGCAGCTCCTCTTGATCGTCGGTGATCTTCTTGATGGCCTTGGGGAACTTCGCACCGTAGAGCTGGGCGAACGTTTTGATCGCCGCTTCGGCGTGGCCGCGGTCCTCGGCGTTGTAGATGTCCTGGATGGCCTTCTTCGCCGCCGGCTGCGCGGACTTTGGCATGGAGTCGAGCACGTTTGCGGTCTTGTGAACCCAGCATCTCTGCTCGAGGGTTTCCGGGAAGACTTCGGACAGCGCTTTCCAAAAGCCCAGGGCGCCGTCGCCGACCGCGAGCACGGGAGCGCGCATGCCGCGCCGTGCGCAGTCGCGCAGCAGGTCGGCCCAGGACTCGCCCGACTCGCGGTAGCCGTCCTTGAGCGCGACCAGTTCCTTGCTGCCGTCCACACGCACGCCGATGAGGACGAGCAGGCACGCCTTGGCTTCCTCCAGGCGGACGTTGAGGTGAATGCCGTCGGCCCACATGTACACGTAGTCGACCTCCGTGAGGTCGCGGTCCATGAAGGTGGCATGGTCGGCCTGCCACTGCTGGGTGAGCCGGGTGACCGTCGCGGGTGAGAGCCCGGCAGAGCTGCCCAGGAACTGCTCCAGCGCGGGCATGAAGTCACCGGAGGACAAACCGTGCAGATAGAGCAGCGGAAGCACCTCGCTGATCTTCGGGGACTTGCGGCACCACGGCGGCAGGATCGTCGACGAGAACCGTTTGCGTTCACCGGTCTTGGTGTCGACGCGCTTGTCGTTCACCCGTGGCGCCTTCACCTACCGTCCCGGCCGCAGTGGTCACCTTTCGCGGCTGGTGGTAGCCGTTGCGGATCACGAGACGCCGGCCGCGCTCGTCACGCTGGTCGGCCAACTCGGCTATGTAAGTGTTGACCTCTGCTTCCAGCGCAGCAGCCAGCATCCGCCGCGCCCCCTCCCGGACGATCTCATCCAACAGCGAGCCGCCGCTTGGTGTGGTGCCGTCCTCGTTGACTACCGCAAGCACAGGCGTGCCCTCCCGACCGGTGCTGCGAACACCGGCCTTGCTCGATGACCTATCGATCGATCCATCGGGAAGGTACGCCTCCTTCCGTCAGGGGTGATCCACAGGTATTGAGCATTGCTCGGGTGCCCACCTGCCCGCCGCGATAACTCACGGCACCGCCCAGGGTGCCGTCAGGTCCATCACAGACTGGCTGGTGGACAAGTTCCTCACCAACCCGCCCGACTGGCTCAAGTCCCTGTGGCACGCGCTACCGCGGCCCTGGAAGTAGCCACAGCAGCCGGGCAGGGCTCTCCTGCCCGGCTTCCGCCGCGCCCACCGAAGGGTGCGGGACCTGGAGCCGATACTCCCCCGACGACTACCAGCCGTTAGGTCACCGTGAGCGGAGCCGGCAGTCGGACACCGCCATCGTCAGGGCCTGCAATGCGGTCCGCGCGGCTTCGGCGTCCTGGCCGTCGTCCATGACCTCCAGCGCCTCGGCCGCCGACAGGCGCACCTGGCGGGGAAGGCTGTCGTACGCGGACATCCGGTAGGCGACCATGCGGCGGCCCTGCTGTTCCTCTGCACTGACCGACCCGGCGACAATCGGGAAGACCGCAACCTTGTACAGGGCGACAGCCATCAGCACGGCGTCGGCGGTTCCTTCCGTCTCTCCCCGGCTCTCCGCCTCGCGCAGGCGCCGGGCCTGCTCCCGCCTGCGCAAGCCGCTTCTCTTCGGATGAAGAGGACCATACCGGCCCCTGCGGCCAGACCGGCAACGACTGCTGCGAGCACGGCCCACCCCACGCCGCCCCATGACAATGCGACGAAGCCGCCGGCAGCCGTCCACACCGCCAACAACAGCGCAGAGACCACGTACACACGGACAGGCAGGCCGGACATCATGCCCAGCAGTATGCCTAGGTGCCTGGTACACCGTCTGCGAGCCAGGAACAAGGCGGTAGACACGAGCGTTCGTTGGCCACGTCAGGCAGGGCTGAACTCGTGAGCGGGGGCCACCGCGCCACTCCACCCACTGCGGGTCGTCCAGGATCGCATCGGGGTCAGTGACGCCGGCGCTTTCGAGGAACACGACCAGGTCGTGGTCGCTGTAGACACCTCACGTTGCCATGCCGTCAAGCGGGGCGAGCGTGGCGTTCGATTGTCGAGCTTGGTTCCTGGTTGTACCGGAAGGCTCCCGGACAGGACGCTTTCCAATTGATTCGAGTCCTGCGAAGATCATGAGCGTGACCGCAGCAGACCCTCATCCCTTCTCCGCGGTGGAAGAGCCCGCCTTGGCTGTGCGAGACGAGCGAGGTGGGCTGCTGGCCGTGGCGGGTAGGTGCGGATATCGCGTCCCGACCCCGGTAGCGGTCTATGACACGTCCGATCTGAGCTGCCGCGTTCTCGTTCATTCGCGCTTCCCTGTGCATGCGATGGCCTTCCATCCTGCGCTCCCGCTGCTGGCAGTCGGCACTGGCCGATACGACGGCGGCTACTTCTTCGAGGGGGAACTGCTGCTCCTGCACCTGAAGACCAGCGAAACCCGATCGCTCATCGAGCATGAGATCGGCCGGCAGGTCCTGGCGCTGGAGTGGATTGACGAACACACCCTGCGGATCCTGATGGCCCCGCCCGACGACTGGCAGGACAAACAGGCCCGCATGGAGGGGCACGTCGCGGTAGTCCACCGAGACGACTGGGCTGCCGTCCCAGCCCGGTCGCTCACTGGCCGCGACCTGGCTGGCCCGAGATTGCTGGCACCACGCCCCGACGGCCACGAGGCAGCTCGGCAGATGCTTGCTGAAGTAACCGCGGCCTGGAGGGTGTAATCGCATCAGGCCGCTTCGGCGAGCTCGACGGGGAACGCGGTGTGCTCGTCGAACAGCTTGCGGTGTTGGAGGCAGTGGTAGAGCTGACCGATCATGCGGTTGAAGAGGTTGCGCTGGGCAGCGGCGTGCCAGTCGCCGACCTCGCGGCGTCGCCGGTAATGGGCGCCAGCTCCAGGCGAGTGTCGAAGGGCTGAGAAGGCCCAGAGGTATCCCGCGTGATTGAGCCGGTCGTTCTTCACCCACCGGCGGGTGATGGACGACTTCTTGCCGGAGGCCCTGGTGATGGGCGAGGAACCGGCGTATGCCTTCATGCCGCGGGCGTCGGCGAAGCGGGTGCGGTCGTCCCCGATCTCAGCGAGGATCCGGGCGGCGAGCTGGGTGCCGAGGCCGGGGAAGCTCAGCAGGATCTCGGCGTCCGGGTGCTGAGGGAACGCCTCTTCCACCGCCTCGGCAAGTTGGTCGGCGGCGGTGCAGGCGGCCTCCAGCTGGACGAGGAGGGCTTGCATCTGCTTGCCCAGTGCGTCCTCGATCAGCGGCGGCTGGTGCGCCCACTCGGCACGGAAGACGTCACGGAGGCGGTCGGCTTCAGCCTCAACGCCGCGTTTGCGGCCGGCGCGCTTGAGGGCGGCCTGGAGCTGCTTGCGGGTAAGCCGTGCGGCCCGGGCGGGAGTTGACGCAGCCTTGAGGAGTTCACGAGCCTCGGGACGGCACAGGCCGTTAGTCCAGGTGGCGAAGGCGTCCAGGGCAGCCGGGTAGTACTCCCGCAGCAGCGAGCGGAGCTGGTTGGCGAGCTGCTGCCGGTTCCAGAGCGAGTCCTGCTGGGCGCGGGCCAGGACGGCGATCGCCCGGCCGAGGTCGGAGTCGTCGGGCAGTGGCCGGTGAGCGTGCATGTCTGTGCGCAGGATGTTGGCCAGGACGAGAGCATCGCCGGGGTCGGATTTCTTGCGCGAGACGCTGTGCCGGTCACGATAGCGGGCGGCGGCCATCGGGTTGATCGCGTACACCTGCCGCGTCCCGGTCCGCAAAAGGGCAACCAGCAGACCGCGGGAGGTCTCGATGGCAACCGGAATCGGGTTCCCCTCGGTGTCGCCGTACTCGGCGAGCAGTTCCAGCAGGATCTTGTAGCCAGCCGCGTCGTCGGTAATATGCCGTTTGGCCACCAGCGTGCCAGTGTCGTCGACCAGAGCGACATCGTGCGTCTTCTCAGCCCAATCGATGCCGCAGTAGATCAATGTTCCCTCCCAATGTGCGGATGTTTGCGCTGGTCACGAGCGCATGCGGGCCACGCGAGCGACCTAATCCCAGGCATCAACCATCATGCGGATGTGCCTCCACCTCACTAGCCGTTCGTGGCACCAGCACGCCCCACGGGCCTCGGTCTGCGCAGGAGCTCAAGCAGCTCGGGCATAACGAGAGGTCACCGTGCGGCGGGCTCACACCACCAACACCAACGAGTGATCAAGGTGATGGATATTGACGGTTACGCCCCGAGAGCGCCGGACGGTGCGCGATCTACAGCTAGGCATCGAGGCCCGGCGGTACCTAGGCATCAGTCCGGCGCCTCGGGGCTGAGGATGCCCGCATCGCTGGGCGCCTTAGCTACGGATTAGGCGGTGCCGAGGATCACGTCCTGGTCGTGGCGGTGCACGGTGACTCTCCGGCCGCCCGAGGGGGAGGGCCGGTGCACGACGATCGGCGCGCTGCTCACGCCTCCCAGCGTGCCCCTGCCGGGCGCACCTCGTTTGTCGGAGTGAACCCAGAGGCCCCAACGCTCAGTGGCCGCCGCGCGGCTCAAAACAGCCCGATCCCAGGAACCGGCCGTTGACCTCGACTTGGTAGTTGGTCGACTGCACGAACGCGGTCACACAGGCATCGTGACGGACGTTGAGGGCGATGCTGGTACCTGGGTTGCTGTCGGGATCGTGGGCCTGCACGAAGAGTGTTCCGCGCCCCTGCTCGCTGTCCGGACCCTCGTTTCGCTAGCCGAGCTTGAGCAGCGCCGTGCGCACACTCTCGGCATCCCATGTCCTGGCCGTCCAGAGCCGCTTGAGGACGGGCTCGATGCGGGCAGCCTCCGCGCGGGCGGCCTCCTCACTGGCGGGGGACATCTCTTTGGGGATCTTGAAGCCGTTGTTCTCTTGGTAGTGCGGGGCTCCGTCGCGGGAGCCGGGCTCCACATTTGCCCCGCGCCGGGCCGGCGGCGGAGCCGCTGTGTGAAGGGGAGCCTGGGCCGGCCGCCGTCGGTCCTGTGTGCTCCTGGCCGCAGGCGGTCAGGGTCAAGGCAGTGCCCAGGAGAAGGCCCGCAGCAACGTTTCTCGGTCCGGGTATCCGCATGAGGAGGACTCTGCCACAGTGCCGATGTGGTCAACGCCCGCTGACGAAGCCGAAGCCGTATGCAAGATCCGACCGCACCATGCAACCTCGCACGCGAGGTAAAGCTGCAAAGTGCAAGGCTCGCCCGCGCAGGACACGCAGGTACCTGGCGCGGCTGACACCGTCACGTCACCCTCGTCGCCGCCGCCCAGGCCATGCTCACCCTGCGGCGACTCGACCCAGAGCCCAGCCGCCGGCCTGACCCTCTACCAGGTGCTGGACGCCCTCCATGACCTGCTGAGGTGCTGGACCGGAACCTTCACCACATGCGGCCGCCCCCTCACCACCAGCAGAACAGACCCAGAACTAACGAAGCACTACCAGGCCGTTTCTTTCCAGGTGGAGCCCGGCGAGGTAGATGGTGAGCGCCCTGGTCCGAGGGCTGAGGGATCACCGCCCGGATCCCGCGTCGGCGCAGATGTTTCGGGTCGCGCGGGAGGAGTAGGCCTTGTCGGCGAGGATCACGTGCGGCGTGGTTCTGGGGCGGCCGATTGGCCGCGGCACCCGTAACCGGGCCATGACCTGCGCGTCGTTGCCGCCGTCGGCGGTGGAGTCGCCCTGCACCTCCACCGCCTTGCCGCTGTTGCGGTTGATCAGCCGGACGTGGCCCGCGTCGGAGTCCGGCCAGGTGGAACCGCCGGTTGGCCCCGTTGTGGTCGGCCCGCTGCTGGATAGCGGCACCGTCGGCGGTCGAGGCGCCGGCCATGTCGAGAACCTTGCCCGAATGCCGGGCCTTGAGGCGGTGGAAGCCGTCGCCGGAGTCCACGAACTGTCACTGCTGGTTGACTCCGTCGTTGCGCGTGCACTGGCTGACCCGCGCGGCGTCGGCGGTGGACGTCCCAGAGACGTCCAGCGCCCTGCCGCTGTTGCGATTGGTCAGGACGTACCAGGCGTTGGTGTTCACCGTCGCCACCTCGGCGGGCGCCGGATTCACCCCGCGAGCATGCCGATCCCGAGGGTCGCCGCCACCACGGCGGCGACCCGGGACCATCAAGGACGTCCTGCCGGAGGAGCGGGAGAAGCCGCACCGTAGGCCCTCATCGCCTCACCCTGCCGTTTGTGGCAGGCCCTCTCAGGTGGTGCGGGTCCAGCGTTGGTTGCTGCCGTTCGAGCAGGAGTAGAGCTGGATCAGGGTGCCGTTGGAGGTGCCGCCCGCGACGGCGTCGAGACAGAGGCCGGACTGGACGCCGACGATGGATCCGTCGGAGTTGAGGCGCCATTTCTGGTTGTCGCCGCCCCAGCAGCTGTAGATCTGGACCTTGGAGCCGTTGCCTGTGCCGGCGGCATCCAGGCATTTGTTGCCGTAGACCCTGAGCTCGCCGGCGTCGGTGTATGCCCACTGCTGGTTGGTGCCGCTATGGCAGTCCCACAGCTGGAGCTGGGTACCGTCGGTGGTGCTGGCGTTGGGCACGTCCAGGCAACGGCCCGAACCGACGCCCTTGATCTGTCCGGAACCCGCCGGGGGCGGCGTGGTGGTGCCACCGTTGAGTGCGTTGAGGACGGCGGTGTAGGCGGGCTTCTTGCTGCCGTCGCCGTTGAAGAGCAGCGGCGTGTCACCCGATCGCCACGAGTCGGTGTCGCGCACACCCCAGACGGTGATGCCCAGGCAGCGCGGGACGGCCAGGCAGTCGTTGGTCACGTTGGCGTAGGTCGAGGCCGAGGCGCCCTGGATGTCGAGCTCGGTGATGGCCACGTCGACGCCGAGGGCGGCGAAGCTCTGCAGCGTGGTGCGGAAGTTGCTGTTGTAGGGACTGCCGCTGTTGAAGTGCGACTGGAAGCCGACGCAGTCGATCGGCACACCGCGCTGCTTGAAGTCCCGGACCATGGCGTACACGGCCTGCGTCTTGGCCCAGGTCCAGTCCTCGATGTTGTAGTCGTTGTAGCAGAGCTTGGCCGCCGGGTCGGCGGCGCGCGCGGTCCGGAAGGCCACCTCGATCCAGTCGTTGCCGGTGCGTTGCAGGTTGGAGTCCCGCCGGGCTCCCGAACTGCCGTCGGCGAAGGCCTCGTTGACGACGTCCCACTGGGCGATCTTGCCCTTGTAGTGGCCCACCACGCCGTTGATGTGGTCGATCATCGCCTGGCGCAGCGTGCTGCCGCTGAGGCTCTGCATCCAGCCGGGCTGCTGGGAGTGCCAGGCCAGGGTGTGACCGCGCACCTGCTTGCCGTTCTGCACCGCCCAGTTGTAGACGCGGTCGGCGGCGGTGAAGTTGAACTGGCCCCGCTGCGGTTCGGTGGCGTCGATCTTCATCTCGTTCTCGGCCGTCACCATGTTGAACTCACGGCCCGCGATCGTCGTGTACGTCGAGTCGCCCAGCCTGCCCGAGGCGATCGCGGTGCCGAAGTAGCGGCCGCTCTGCGCCGCCGCGGCGCCGAGCGTGCTCTCGGCGGCGTGTGCGGTCGGCGGCGTGACCAGTGCGGTGACCGCACCGAGGACGCCGACGACCAGGGCCAGCAGCAGGCCGCGGATCTTCCGGCGGACAACGGGTCTGGGAAGGGCATAAGAGCCCATGACTGTGCCTCCGAGGTAGGAATCACGGATGGACTGAAGTGCAGGGGAGTGCGTCGTCCGCTCCCATGCGGCAGACGGACGGGGCCGGGCCGGAGCCCGGGCAGCACGGGATCACCGGACACCGCGGTCACGGGGCCGGGACGATCCCGACCGGGACGCGCCGCACCCGGTCGGCCGTCGGGTGACGTACGGCCGGCGGCGGTGTCTCGACACAGGCATGGAGTACTCCATCGCGGCTCAGCCGGGGGACCGTCACCCTGCGTCGCGTATCTCTCCAACTGTGCGAAGAGCCAGGATGCGCTGGTGCGAACCTCACCGGAACGAAACGGGGTGGCGCAGGTGCTGTGGAGCGCGGAGCTGTCGTGCGGCTGGTCGTGGATCTGTCGTGCAGCACGGAATGCCCCAGGCCGATACGGCTCGGAATCTCGGAACCAGGGCTGGTTTCTCAGACAGGGATGATTGAGGTGGCGACCAAGGATCGTCAATACTCCCCGCAGAAGAAGTTTCCGATCGGCGTGCGAAACTTTCAGAATATCGCTGAACCGGACTGCCAGCCCCGGTGCCGCCGTCGGCGGACGCTGGAAGGGAGCTGTGGTGGCGTGCGGACAGTCCGGCGCGTCACGGGCGTTGGAGGCAGGGTCGACCGGGTGTCGGCACCCTCCGCACATCGCTTCTCTTGGGGGTCAAGTGGCGTACAAGCCAACCATTTGACGGTGTGACGTGGGCCGTTCGACGCATGGGTTCGAACGATTTCGGTGTGGATAGCGATCCATGCGAGAGGTATTGACGCCGTTCACCGGTTCTCTATCATTCGGGTTGCTCGACACTTCGATCCCTGTTCGACATGACGAACAGATCGAGGCGCTCCCTCGCGCAGCAGGGCCATTCCGGGTAGCACCGCCTGAAGTCGGAGCCGCAAAGGGGCCATACCGCTTACACATGTCATGACCGCGCCAACTCATAGCCACCGTCTGCCGTGGTGCTCACAGACTGCTGCACACCGCACCCACCGACAGTCCGGTCGGCCTCCGACGAGGCCGACCGGAACCGCCTACTCAAGGTTGAGGAAGTATCCATGCACAAAGGAAGTTTCAGCCGCAGGCATCCGTCTGCGGTGCTCGCCGCCGTGGTTGCGACCCTGGCCGCGTTGGTGGCGATGCTCGTCGCCGCCCCGGCTCAGGCGGCTTCCAGCGGCGCCTTGCGCGGCGTCGGTTCCGGCCGGTGTCTCGACGTGCCGGGCGCCAGCCAGACCGACGGCACGTACCTGCAGATTTATGACTGCTGGGACGGGACCAACCAGCAGTGGACGTTGACGGACAGCAACCAGCTCACCGTGTACGGCAACAAGTGCCTGGACGTTCCGGGCCACGCCACGGCGGCCGGTACCCGGGTGCAGATCTGGACCTGTTCCGGCGGGGCGAACCAGCAGTGGCGGGTGAACTCCGACGGCACGGTCGTCGGAGTCGAGTCCGGGCTGTGCCTGGAGGTTACGGGCGCCGGTACGGCCAACGGCACAGCGGTGCAGATCTGGACGTGCAACGGCGGCAGCAACCAGAAGTGGACCGGCCTGTCCGGGACCCCGACCCCGCCGGACGGCACGTGTTCTCTTCCGTCGACGTATCGGTGGACGTCGACGGGTGTGCTGGCGCAGCCGGCGAACGGGTGGACCGCGGTGAAGGACTTCACCACTGTGACGCACAACGGCAAGCACCTGGTCTACGCATCGAACGTCTCGGGGTCGTCGTACGGCTCGATGATGTTCAGTCCCTTCACGAACTGGTCGGACATGACGTCGGCCGGCCAGACCGGCATGAGCCAGGCCACGGTGGCGCCCACGCTGTTCTACTTCGCGCCCAAGAACATCTGGGTGCTGGCGTACCAGTGGGGTGCCTGGCCCTTCATCTACCGTACGTCGAGCGACCCCACCAACCCCAACGGCTGGTCCGCTCCGCAGCCGCTGTTCACCGGGAGCATCTCAGGCTCCGACACCGGCCCGATCGACCAGACCCTGATCGCCGACGGCCAGAACATGTACCTGTTCTTCGCCGGTGACAACGGCAAGATCTACCGAGCGAGCATGCCGATCGGGAACTTCCCCGGCAACTTCGGCTCGTCGTACACGACGATCATGAGCGACACGAAGGCCAACCTCTTCGAGGCGCCGCAGGTGTACAAGGTGCAGGGCCAGAACCAGTACCTCATGATCGTCGAGGCGATGGGCGCGAACGGGCGCTACTTCCGTTCCTTCACCGCCTCCAGCCTGAGCGGCTCGTGGACCCCGCAGGCCGCCACCGAGAGCAACCCCTTCGCGGGCAAGGCCAACAGCGGTGCCACCTGGACCAACGACATCAGCCACGGTGACCTGGTCCGCAACAACCCCGACCAGACCATGACCGTCGACCCCTGCAACCTGCAGTTCCTCTACCAGGGCAAGTCCCCCACCGCGAGCGGCCCGTACGACCAGCTGCCGTGGCGACCGGGTGTCCTCACCCTGCAGCGCTGAACCGGCCCGTGTACCCCGTCGGCGGCCGGCCCCACCCAGTGCGGGCCGCCCGTCGCCTTCCGTCACAGCCACCCGGCGTCACCCCAGCGATCACCGGACCGCGCACCATGAAGCAGCTGAAGCTGCGGGCCGACCAGCGGCGGCGATGACGCAAGCCGGATCGGCGGGTCACGGCCGGTCGATTCGCATCCCGGGTTCACTTCGCCGGTAAGCCGAACAGGGCCGGCAAGGCACAGGCGCGATGCTCGCGGGTCGAAATGCGGCGCGCCGCGGAAGGTGGCCCGCGAGGTGGGCCTCCAACTGCGCGAGGGCACCTCGCCCGAACGGCTGCAGCACCGGCTGACCGCCCGCCGCGCCAAGGCGAACAACGATGGCACGTCCGCGACTGACGGCGCTGCCGCCATCAGGCGGGCCAGCGCCTCTGCGAACAGTTCGGGCGCGTCCGGATGCGGCGGCAGCACGGTGCCACCGGGGACCAATGCCTCGGCCGTGACGGCCAGGCCCCTCAACGGCCCCTGGCCGTCCACAGGTTCCGGGCCCGCCAACGGCTCCGGGCACGGGAAGCCGGCTTGGTGCATGCGGCGTTGCACCTTCAGGCAGCCGGCCAGGCGGTGTGCGAAGGGCCTTGCCTTGACCACGACTTCACGGCCGTCCGCCAGCCGCAGTCCCATGACCGTGGACAGGTGGGCGCGTTCGAAGAGCGTCTGGGCGGGCGGCGAGCGCAGCCACTTGCTACACCACCTGGACAATTCCCCCACCACAAGAGCTCCCTGTCCTCGACATCACCGCACCCGAACAGGAGCGGTTGACTGAGCAGCGTCGCTTACGGCTCCGATCTTCGCGGCTGATAGGGCCATTTGCACGGGTGCGCAGCGCAAGCTTCCCAGGGCGGTCGGCCGCCGACGTTCGACAAGACTGACTACCGCCGCCGGCATGCCGTCGAGTGCGGGATCAACCGGCTCGAGCGTCACCGGACCGGGATGGTCGCCCTGATCCCGCGTCTGCGCAGGTAGGCCCGTTGCGGCGGGAGCCGTACGCCTTGTCAGCCCGCACCCCGTCCGGGCGCCTACGGGGCCTGCCCAGACCGAGCCAGGCACCCGGATCGCCTCCAGGACCGGTTCGAACTGCGGCGAGTCACTCCGCCGCCCGGCCGTGAACACCACGGAACGATCGCGGCCGGCGCCTCCCGGTCACCATGCGCCGCCGACCACGAACAAACCACATCTGACGATGAGTAAGTCCAGACTAATCCAGCCACGTTATGCCTCTATGTCGCGAATGGCCCGATTGACGAGCCGAATTGGGAAACTTAGCGTGTCCGCGTCATGGGGCGACGGCGCCCGCAGCGGTCAGGGGACCCACCGAGGACTCCCCCCACGGGGCAAAGGGGTACGGCACCTTGCGAAGATCACCGAGAAGAACCGTCAAGGCCGTCATGGCCGCAGTCGCGGCACTCGCCATGGCCGCCTCCGGGACGACGGCGGCAGCCATGCCGCCAGGTGCCCGGGGCGATGCCTCCCCGCCAACGCGGTCCGGTGACGAACATGTCGTGGATGCCGACCGCCAGGTCACCCTCATCACCGGTGACGTGGTGCGGCTCGACCATCGCGGCAGGGTGGCGAAGGTGAGCCAGGCGAAGGGCCGGGAGTCGGTACCGTTCCAGACCTTCTCGGCGAAGGGACACACCTATGTGCTGCCCACTGATGTCGGCGGCCTGATCGCCTCCGGAAGACTGGACATGCGGCTGTTCGACGTCACCGAGCTCAGCCGCCCGGAATACCGTCAACTGGTCGGTGACGGAGTACCGTTGCTCGTCAGTTACACGGGCGCGGAGCGAAGGACCGTCGCGAGGGCCGGCGGTGCGAACGTGCGGGCGGAGATCGCCACCACCGGCAGCGAGGCGCTGACCGTGCCGGGGGCAGCGGCTTCGCGGGTGTGGACCTCCCTCACCGACGGCCCCGGCCGGAGCCCTCGGCTCGCCGCGGGGGTGCGCTCCATCCGTCTCGACGGACTGGTCAAGGCGTCGCTGGACGTGAGCGTGCAGCAGATCGGCGCCCCCGAAGCATGGCGTGCCGGATACGACGGCACAGGAGTGAAGGTCGCCGTGCTGGACACCGGCGTCGACACGCGCCATGCCGACCTGGCCACCCAGGTGGTCGCGGAGAAGAACTTCACCAGTGCCCCCGACGCCGCCGACCACAACGGCCACGGCACCCATGTGGCCTCCATTCTGGCCGGAACCGGGGCCGCCTCACACGGTACGTACCGGGGAGTGGCACCCGGCGCCGAGCTGATCAGCGGCAAGGTGCTCGACAACTACGGCAGAGGCACCGAGTCCTCGATCATGGCCGGCATGGAGTGGGCCGTCGAGCAGGGCGCCACCATCGTCAACCTCTCGCTGGGAGGTTCCGACACGCAGGGGACCGATCCACTGGAGGAGACCGTCAACAGGCTCTCCGGCCGTGCCCTGTTCGTCACCGCCGCCGGCAACGCGGGACCGGGCGCCATGACTGTGGGCACCCCGGGTTCGGCCGACGCCGCCCTGACCGTCGGCGCCGTCGACAAGCAGGACGTGCTCGCCGACAGGTCGTCCCGAGGCCCCCGGCTGGATGGCGCGATCAAACCCGACCTCACCGCGCCCGGGGTGGACATCACCGCGGCGGCCGCGGACGGGAGCCTTGTCGACCAGAGCGGTGTCCCGCACCCCGCCCCCGGCTATCTGACGCTCTCGGGAACCTCCATGGCCACGCCGCACGTGGCGGGTGCGGCCGCACTGCTCGCCCAGCGGCATCCAGGCTGGAGCCCCGATCTGCTCAAGGAGGCGCTGGTCGGCTCAGCCGATCCGGGCCCCTACAGCGCCGTCGAACAGGGCAGCGGACGGGTCGACGTGGCACACGCCATCACCCAGAGCATCGTCGCCCGACCCGTCTCGCTGAGTTTCGACCGGCCCGGCTGGCCGCACGGCGACGACCAGCCGGTCACCAAGACGCTCACCTACAGCAACACCGGCACCACGGCGGTCACGCTGGACCTGGCGGCCACCGCCGACGGCCCGGCGGGTGCCCCCGTACCCGACGGCTTCTTCACCCTCGGGGCCCGGAGACTCACCGTCCCGGCAGGCGGTACCGCATCGGTCGATGTCACCGCGAACCCCCGCCTCGCCGGCTCGACGGAGGGTGTGTTCAGCCTGGCCGTCACGGCGACGGGAGGCGGCCAGACCGTCCGCACCGCAGGGGGTGTCCAGATCGAAGGCGAGATGTACAACCTGCGGATGAAGGCCACCGCGCGGGACGGCTCCGCACCCGACGAGGACACCTGGAAGGCCTGGATATACGACCTGACCGGCAACCGTTTCTACCCGGTCACCAGCGACGACGGCACGCTCGAACTGCGCTTGCACGCCGGCGACTACACCATCCTGGGCGAAGTGATCACGCTGGACGAGGAAGGTGTCGCTTACGTCGGCGAGGACTGGATGGTCGCCCCCCGGCTCAGCCTCACAAAGGACACCAGCCTCGCCTTCGACGCGAGGCAGGCCAAGCCTCTCGACGTGACCGTCCAGGATCCGGCCGCCACCCTCCAGTCCGGCAGTGTCAACATCATCCCGCGCGACATCAGCGGTCTGCCGATCGCCCTCTCCACCTTTCCGATGGCCGAGGGCATTCGGCTCCAGCAGGTCGGCCCCGAGCCGAAACCCGGCACGGTGACCTCCACCCTGCTCCTCGATCTCGCCCACGGCGATACCAACTACCTGCTGGCGGACGAGCTCAAGGACGCCTTCTTCACCGGCTACCGGCACCACGCGAAGGCCAAGGAGCTGGCCAGGCTCACGATCCGGCAGGGCACCACCATGACACCGCGATGGGGCGCGATCGTGTCCGAGCCCGAGTACCGCACACCGCCGGCGGCCATCTCCACCGACCTGCCCCACACCACCACCTTGTACCTCTCTGGCGGCATCGAGTGGAAGCACACCTTCGAGCAGCAGGCGGTCCGGGACACCGAGGCCCGGTACCGGCTGCCGGCCAGGAAGTACCGCGCGGGACGGGCCTACACCGACACGTTCAACACCGGGGTCTTCGGTCCCGCACTCGACACGGGCACCGGCGTCGGGGCGGCGGCCGGACTCGTCAGGGACGGCGACCGGCTCACCGGAGCGGTGCGCCCGTTCACCGACGGCGCGGGACACGACGGGGAGAGTGTGTACGACGGGGAGAGCGCCACCACCACGCTCTTCCGCGACGGCGTGGAATACGCGACGCTGCCCGGCGTCCTCGACGAGACCGCCTTCGACCTGCCCCCGGGCAAGGCCCGCTACCGGCTGGTCACCACCGTCAGCCGCGCTCGGTCGGCGGTGTCCACGGTGGGTACCGAGGTCTCCTGGTCCGCCGAGTTCAGCTCGGGCCACACGGCGAGGCCCACCGCGCTGCCGGCGAGCGTGGTGCGCTACCGGCCGGAACTCGGCCTGGACTCCACCGCGCCGGCCGGCGCCCGGCAGACCGTCCCGCTCACCGTTCAGGGCTCGGCAGCCGGCCACCGCCTCGGATCGCTGACCGTGTACGTCTCCTACGACCGGGGAGCGCACTGGTCCCGGACCGCCGTGCGCCACGGCAAGGTCACCGTGCTCAACCCGGCCGCGGGCGAGTCCGTCTCCTTCAAGGCCGAGTTCACGGACCGCCAGGGGAACGCCTTCTCGCAGACGATTCTGGACGCCTATCGCACCCGGTAACAGCACCCGCGACCCGTACGGGCCGCCGCAGAGGCAGCCCGTACGGTGAGCGCAGCACCAGGGGAGCCGGGTCACTCCTAGTACTGCAACGGTGCTTGCCGTGACTGATGGCCAAGTTGGTCGTTGGTGTGGTTATGGGTGGGGACCTTGGCGATGTCAGGTTGTGGGCGGGTGAACTGGACGCTGTGCATGAGCGGTTCGTGCACCGTTTCAGCAGGTCGGAGCCGCGGGAGTCGGCGCTTGCCTATATGCGGGGTCTGATCGCTCCGCTGCAGCGGAAGAACGGCTGGACGCTGGCGGAGGAAGCCGGCCACGCAGGTCCGGACCGCATCCAGCGGATGCTGAACCGGATCGAGTCGGACGCCGATGAGGTCCTCGATGATGTGCGTCAGTATGTGGTCGACCACCTCGGCGACCGGGATGCCGTTCTGGTCGTGGACGACACGGGCTTTGTGAAGAAGGGCACGCGCTCGGCCGGGGTGCAGCGGCAGTACTCCGGCACCGCCGGGCGGACGGAGAACTGCAATGATCAGGTCGGCGTACGCCTCGCGCACGGCCGTGCTGGCGGCGTGGTCGGCCGTCAGCTCCCGATCCGGTGTGATCTCCCAGGTGAGACCCTGCGGCAGCTGGCCGTCCAGGTACTCAAGGATCGGATTGAGGACCAGCGGCAGACCGTCTTTGCCGCATCGGCCGTGCTCGGCTGCGGGCAGGCGGACCCACCACGCGTAGTAGGGCATGCCGCTGTCGCAGGAGTCGTAGTCGACGCAGTGCTCGCAGATACAGCCGAGCGAGGCGGCGAGCTGCGTCATCGTCTCCTGGGTGCGCTCGTCCAGGTCCGGGTCCTCTCCGGCGAGCTGCTGCGGGTCTTGGACCTCCAGCCGCCAGACCACCCAGTCGAAGTCCTCCCCTACCTCCGCCCGCTTCACGCCCTGCGCCACTGCCCCGCCCCTCCGCCGGCCTGTTGCTGGTTGAAGGCCAGTACAGCAGCGTACGGAGCGGGCGGGACCGGTTTCACGCGGCCCGGCCCCGGATGAGCGAAAGAGATCCGGCCGGTCTTTCCCGGGGCGGGATGCGTGATGCCACATGGCCCAGACCGTAGCCCGCGACCTGCTGACAGCATGGGCGCAGCTCCGCGACCTGCGCGACCCACTGATCACCTGGGCTGTCCACGGCGCCGGCCGGAAGCAGACCGAGGTCAACGACACGACGCGCGTCTCGCGCAGCACCATCGCCCGTCTGCTGCCCTGAGGCTCGCCAGCCGCCCCCAGGCCGCCGACTCAGCGTGCGGGATACGTTCCGACGCCGCCGGTTCCCTGAGTGGAACCCTGAGTTCTTACAGGGCGCTGGGAGGCTGCTTCGGCTCGAAGACGCTCTGCGGGGCACTCGGCTGGGGGGTGGACGTCTGGCGCAGTACCTGTGCCAGATCGCGGTGTATCCGGTCGGCTTCGCCGCGAACCTGGACGGGGATGTCGCCGCGTTCGGCGACGAGGCGGTCGTAGACGGGGGTCTGCGAGAACACGGTGGGACGGTTTCCCTTCAGCGGCCGGTGCGCCGGACTGGCGCAGCATAACGGCCCGGAGACCACCCAGCTTGAGGCGGGGCGTTCAGGCCAGGACGACGGGGGCGGTGTTTTCGGTGGTCCAGTCGCCGTCGAAGAGCGCGGCGACCAGGCGGGCGTGGTCGTTGGGGAGCTGGCCGGTGCGGTGTTTGGTGCGGGCTTTGGCGAGCCAGGCGCCGAGGTTGACGGTGTCGCCGTCGACGCGGATGGTCTCGCGGGCGGTGGGGGCGTGGCCTTCGCGGTGGAGGAAGAGTTCCAGAAGCTGGCGACGCGGGCGGGGGCGAGGGGATTGGTGTCGGGGGTGAGGCCGAGGGCGGTCATCAGCTGTTGCTGGCCGGGCGCTAGGGCCTACCAGGTCGTGAGCTGGCGGGCCAGCCAGGAGCCGATCTTCACGCCGGCGAGAACGGTGTCGCGGCGAGGGTGGCGGGGTCGGCGCCGGTGGCGAGGTAGGCGCGCAGCAGGTGGTATTTGCGGTGCCAGTCCGGGCCGTGTGGGGGGCGCCAGTCGGGGGCGAGGGCGGTGAGGGCGTCGGCGCGGCTGGGGTCGAGGGTGTTCTTGGTGGCGTGGTGGCGTCGTTCGGCGAGCCAG
This sequence comes from Streptomyces sp. NPDC029138, assembly GCF_055564375.1. Classification (NCBI taxonomy): domain Bacteria; kingdom Bacillati; phylum Actinomycetota; class Actinomycetes; order Kitasatosporales; family Streptomycetaceae; genus Streptomyces; species Streptomyces sp. NPDC029138. Next base: position 17,878 of record NZ_JBVHWM010000061.1, on the reverse strand, counting down.
GCGTCGACGGGGGTGGTGGCGGGGGCGGCGAGGTGGCCGTGGACGCTCAGGTAGTCGGCGGCTGCGGTGAGGCGGGAGCGCCAGGCGCCGTCGTGCTTGTCCCAGATCATGCCGAGGGCGTCGAGTTCGGCGGCCCAGTCCGATTCGAGGCGGCGGCGGTACGGGCGTCGCGCATGGTGGTGATGAAGGTGCCGAATTTGTAGCCGGTGGGGTCGGTGTGGTCGGCGGGCACGTCCACGTGACCGTGGGTGTCGCGGTAGGCCTGGGCGGCGGCGAGGCAGAGGCTGCGGGAGCGAGAGACGCCGGGGCCGCGGGGGTCGAAGGAGGCCAGGTCCATCGCGCGGGCGATGCGTTCGGGGTGGAGGTGAGGTCGAAGTGCCAGCGGCGGTGGATGACCTGGCTGGTCTCGCGGGGCAGCCACTTGGCCTTGTCGGGGCCCGGGTGGTGGAACAGCTCGCCGAGCGGCAGGCACAAAGCCGCCTCAGAGGCGTTAAAAGCCGCAGCGAGTGCCAGGAGGGTCAAGGCGAGGGAGCAGAGAGCGACCGAAGTGACCGTCTGTCGGTACCAGTCCGGCAGCTGATGAAATTCTCAACGCCACGTGACCCCGCGCAGCTGGCCGCGTTCATCAACGTGCGCGTTCTCAACCCCGGACACGAACACTGGCGACGCGGCATCGAAGCCGCCGTCATCTACAACCGGCTGCACGGTGACCTGCGCGTACCGTTCGCCTACCGCGTATCGCTGGGTTGCCCAGGTAGGGCTGATGGTGAGACCGGTCTCGGTGAGGCAGCCGTCTATGAGGTGGCTGCGGTACTGGATGTGCCGTAGCCCGCGTCGGATGCACTGGACGAGGTGTTCGGGGCTGCTGAAGGCGACGTTGGAGAGCCAGCCGCGTCGCAGGAGGGACCAGATCCCTTCGACGGGGTTGAGGTCGGGTGCGTACGGCGGCAGGTAGTAGATGGTCAGTCGCTCCCGGATTGCCGCCGATTCCCGCAGATCAGCAACTCTGTGCACGTTGAGATTGTTCCAGACGAGCACGATCGGGCCGCCGAGCTGCTGATGTGCTGTGGTCAGCAGGTCCCGGTAGTCGCGCCAGTGTGGCCGGGCTTGTAGCAGGTCAGCGCGGCGATCGATATCCGTCTGCGGGAACGGCCCCGCACCCGCACCACCGGGGTCCGGCCGCGCTGGGACCATGTCCTGGCCTGCGGCGGCGTCATGGAGAATCCGGCTTCGTCGCGAAGGCGATCTCCTCCGGCACTCCGGCGACCTCGCGGCGTTCCTCGTCCGCAGCCCGGTCCGCGGGAGATACAGGGCCCGATCGATGATCACCTTCGTCGTCGCGGTGACCGCCGCCAGGTGCACCGCCACCTGGCACAGTCCGACACCGCCGATTGCACCGGACTATTGCCGGCCGGCGCCCACGCAGTCCGTGGACGACTTCGCATCCCCCGTCTCGTCAGCCACCGACACCACGCTCTGACCAGCAAGTTCATTAATCACGAGGCAGCGATCTCCTGCCGGGCCCGCTCATGGAGGAACCGGGCGCGCGAGAGCAGGTGCTGCAGCCGGTGCGGGCCCGGATGCCCCAGAACCTGGGCGAGCGTCCAGCAGTTCCGCGTGTCCACCCCTCCAGCAACAGCCCCCCGCGACCAACTCCGCCGCCATCGCCCGGGCTTCACGTCGCGCGAAGCAGCCCGCGACCGCCCGCATCGCCCGCCCGAACACCTCGCCCCACGCCCGCTCGGCCACCGTTGCTTCCACGGGCCACCGCGTCTTGATACGTCGTCACAAACGTTCATGATCACGGTGGCCGTACTCATGCCCGCACCCGCCCCCGAGAGACTCGCTGACCAGCCCAGACACTGGAACTACAGCTGCCGTGTTTGACGCTGGGCTTCGACGCCGGACGTTTCCCTCCGACGCCACCAGCCTGCTCCCGGTCCTCCTGGCAACTACCCGGACCCGACTTCGACCAGCAGGTGAAGGCGAGCTTCCGAACAGCAAGAACACCGCTACCCCAGGGTGTCACCTCCTGTTCTGCTGGGCGCACGAGAAAACCTCACTGAGAGGGCATTATATGTAGTCGAATTGACGCTTTGGCCTGGTGGCAGCGTCATGGGCGGCTGGGTGTCCGGTATGTCCCGTACCGTGTCCCGACTCGCCGTCGCGTGACGCTGCGGGGGCGTCGGGTTCCACGAGCCCGAGGTGTGTGGTGCTCCCCTCTCCGATATCTTCGGGGTGGTGGCCGGCCGTCAGTGAGGTTTTCTCAGCGGAGATCACTTCCGGATTCCGTTGCGGACGAGGGCGGCGCGGACAATGTCGCCGATCCGGCTGGGGCTCAGAACATGTAGGGCTGGCCGTTGGAAGCGCTCAGTCCGCCGTCGACCGGGATGTGGGCGCCGTTGACAAAGCGGGCGTCAGGGCTGGCCAGGAACGCGATGACATCGGCGACCTCGTCCGGCTCGGCCGGGCGCTGCATGGGGATGCGCTGGCGGAACATTGCGAGGACATCCTCGTTCTCCAGATTGAACCTCGCCATGTCGGTGACGGTGAGGCTCGGGTGCACGGCGTTGACCCGTACGCCCTCACTGCCGTGGTCGAGCGCCATGGCATTGGTCAAGTTGACCACAGCGCCCTTGGCGGCGTTGTAGGCAGCCAGACCCCAGTCCGCGCCGAGTCCCGAGACCGAGCCCACATTGACGATGCTGCCGCCGGCGGCACGTAGGTGGGGCAGCGCGGCCCTCGATGCGTAGAAGACACCGTCGACATCGACGGCCATGATCTGGCGCCAGGCGGCCGTGTCGGTGGCTTCGACGGTGCCGGCCAGGCAGATGCCCGCGTTGTTGACCAGTGTGTCCAGACGGCCGTGCTCCCGGGCCACATCGCCAACGAGCGCGGTGATCGCCGCCTCGTCCGAGACGTCGGCAACGCGTGCGACGATCGTGGAGCCAGCGGGCGCGTCTGCGACGGTCTTCTGCAGCTTGCCGTCGGTACGCCCGACGGCGATCACCGTTGCGCCGTCCCGCGCGAACCTGTGGGCGGTGGCTGCACCTATGCCGGACCCGGCTCCTGTGACGATCACGACCTTTTCTGCGAAGCGACTCTCCATAATGGAAAGCTCCTTTCCTGGGCAGCATCAATTGATGGTCGGGCCACCGTGACCTTCAGCCGTCGGCCAGTGCCCCAATTGAGCTACCTGACCCAGCCACAGGAGATTCATCGGTGGGCATTTGATGTAGTCGAATTGCCGGCTTATTGCCCCAGTGGGTTCTTCGCCAAGTTGGTGGGCTCGCCCGTTATGTGCTTGGCGAGGTTGTCGATCGACGTGACGTGGATCATGGCTTCGGAACTGGCGGCGAGGGCCTTGTCATCACGGGTGAGCCAGCGGTGCATCATGATCCAACCGATACTCAGCTCCACCACCCAGCGCCCTTTCATGACGTGAGAACCGCGAACTCCGGGGTTTCGACTCGACGTCGATTCCGCGCTTCGCGCCATGCTCGACGACGGCCTTCCGCTTACGTCCTTCTTTCACTTGGGCCGAAACCCCCGCCACCCCGGGCCCGCCGCCCGTTCAGCTCGTCCCCGGTCTCCTGGCCGCGTCCTCGGCCTCCGGCTCCGCCGGTCCGCCCACCGGCCGCGGACACTGCGGCCGCGGCGGAACCAGCCCCGCTCCGTACGGCGCCACCGTCTCGGTGGCCGCCCGCCACCAGCGGGCCATCGCCGCTCTGAGGCGCGAGGGCCGCCTCCCGGTCACCGCTCGCTCCGGAAAACCGGCGGGCCACCGAGCAGCCCCAGGACCTCCTGCGCGATGCGGCGGCCGATCAGCAGGCTCGACGTGGCCGCCGACGACGGCCCGTTGAGGACGCGCACGCCCGGTCGCCGTTGTGGTGATCAGGAAGTCGTCGACGAGCGTCCCCGCACCGTCCACCGCCTGGGCCCGCACTCCGCAGCCGTGCCGCCGCAGGTCATCCGCCCGCGGCCCGGGCATCAGCCGCCACACCGCGCGCTCGAGCAGCGGCTTGACCACCGACCGGCCGATCCCGCTCGCCCCGTGCCGCCGGACCAGCCGGCGCAGGGCCGGGTCGGTCATGCCCCGACCCACACGGCTTTGAGGTTGCAGAACTCGCGGATCCCGGCGGCCGACAGCTCCCGCCCGTACCCGCTGGTCTTGATCCCGCCGAACGGCAGCTGCGGGTAGGAGACGGTCATCCCGTTGACGGTGACCGCGCCGGCCTCCAGCGCGGTGATGCAGGCCTCCTGCTCGTCCGGGTCGGTCGTCCAGACCGTGGCGCCCAGACCGAACGGCGTCGCGTTGGCCAGCTCGACCGCCTCCGCCACGCTGTCCACCCGGTACACGCAGGCCACCGGACCGAATGCCTCCTCCTGGTACAGCCGCATGGCGGGCGTGACGCCGGTGAGAACCGTCGGCGCATAGAACCAGCCGGGACCGTCCGGGCACTTGCCGCTCACCTCTACGGCCGCGCCCAGCGCCACCGCGTCGGCAACCAGCTCCTCCACGTCCGTACGGCCCTGCTCGGTGGCGAGGGGACCGACGTCCGTGCCGGGGTCGACCGGGTCGCCCACCACGAGCTTCGCCATGCCGGCGCTGAACGCCGCGAGGAACGCGTCGTACACGTCGGCATGCACGATGAACCGCTTGGCCGCGATGCACGATTGGCCGTTGTTCTGCACCCGGGCCGTCACCGCCGTGGCCGCGGCCCGCTCCACGTCCGCGCTGGGCAGTACCACGAACGGGTCGGAGCCGCCCAGCTCCAGCACGGTCTTCTTCAACGCGTCACCGGCCGCCCGCGCCACCGCGCGCCCCGCGCCCTCACTGCCGGTCAGCGTCACCGCCGCCACCCGCGGATCCCGCACGACGGCCTCTACCTGGCCGGAGCCGATCAGCAGCGTGTCGAACGAACCCGCCGGGAAGCCCGCCCGGTCGAACAGGTCACCCAGGTACAGCGCGGTCCCCGGCACGTTCGAGGCGTGCTTGAGCAGCCCCGCGTTCCCGGCCATCAGCGCGGGGGCCGCGAACCGCAGCACCTGCCACACGGGGAAGTTCCACGGCATGACCGCCAGCACCACCCCCAGCGGCTGGTACACCCAGCCCGCCCGCAGCGCGCCGACGTCCGCCGGGTCGATCTGCTCCGGAGCCAGCATCGCCTCGGCGTGCTCGGCGTAGAACCGGCAGCCGGTCGCCGCCTTGCGAACCTCCGCCCGCGCCGAGACCAGGGTCTTGCCCATTTCCCGGGTCATCAGCGCGGCCAGCCGCTCGACGTCCTCCTCCAGCAGGTCGGCCGCCCGCCGCATCCAGCGCGCCCGGTCGGCGAACGTCGTTTCCGCCAGGGACAGCGCCGCGCCGCGCGCGGCGGTCAGCGCCGCGTCGACCTCCTCCGCGGTCATCGGACGGTATTCCTTCTCCAACAGCCCGGTCGCCGGGTTGATGGTGCTGATGGCCATGGGCGTCGTCACTCCTGGTACGCGGAAGGTGGACCGGCCGGGTGGGGCCGGGAAGAGCGGCGATCGGGGTCAGGCGGTGTCCTGGGAACGCCTGCGCGCCTGGGTGTAGAGGGCGGCGGCCACCAGGATCAGGAAGCCCTGGAAGAAGTACTGCCACGACTGGTTCAGGCCGAGGAACGTGGTCGCGTTCAGCACCTGCTGGATCAGCGCGGCGCCCAGCAGCGTCCCGATGAACGAGCCGCGCCCGCCCAGCAGGCTCGCGCCGCCCAGCACGACCGCGGTGATACTGGACAGGGTGTACGTCACACCCTGGGTGGGATCGCCCACCCCGATCTGCGCCATGAGCAGCAGCGCACCGAAGAACGTCAGCACGCCGGCCGCGACGTAGGCCAGCACATGGGTGCGGTTGACCTTGACGCCCAGCCGCCGGGCCGATTCCTCCTGCGAGCCGACCGCCCGAAGCCCCCGGCCCCACGGCGTGAATCGCAGCGCCAGCTCCATGGCAACGGCCACCACGACCACCACGACGAACGCCAGCGGCACGTAACCGACCCGCGCGGTGATCAGCCCGGTGACGGTGGCGGAGATGTAGCCGCCCTGGAACGGCCGCAGCAGCAGCGAGACACCTTGCAGGCCGATGTAGAGCGTGAGGGACGCCGCCACCGCGGTGAAGCCGCCGAACCTGATCAACAAACCGTTGAGCAGGCCCGACGCCACGGCGACGACCAGCATCACCACGAATCCGATGACGATCCCGCCCGCCGTCGCCTTGCCGGTGACCAGGAACGAGGCAATCACCACCAGCAGCCCGGACAGCGGTCCCACCGACAGGTCGATGCCACCGGTCATGATGACCACCGCCTGGCCCAGGCTGATGAACGCCAGCGCGGTCAGTAGGGTGAGCACCGAGGTGACGTTGAACGGCGCGAGATACCGGTCGTTCTGCGCGAACGTGTAGGCGCCCAGCGCGACGATGACCACCGCGAGAATCATGCTGGGCGCGTAGTCGCCCTTGGCCAGCCGCCGCAGCCGGGAGGCGCTACCCGGCGGCTTCGGCCGGCCCAGCTCCTTCTTGCGCTCCTCGGCCCGCAGCGTGGTGGCGTTGACGACGGTGCCGGTGATCCGGTCCTCGGTGACGTCGTCACCGGTCAGCTCGGCGACCTTGTGCCCACGCGAGAAGACCACCACCCGGTCGCACAGTCCCTCCAGCTCCTTGGCGTCGGAGGAGACCACGACGACCGGCACCCCGGTGGCCGCGACGCCCCGCATGATGCCGTAGATCTCGGCGCGCGCGCCCACGTCCACGCCCTGCGTGGGCTCGTCCGCCAGCAGCATGCGCGGCGACTTCAGCAGGGCGCGGGCCATCACCACCTTCTGCTGGTTGCCGCCGGACAGCGCCATGACGTTGGTTTCCAGGCTCGCGGTCTTCACCGCCAGCCGGGCCGTCTGGGCGCCCACCGCCTCCCGCTCCCGCCGGTCACTCATCACACCGGCGGCGGCCAGCGCGGGCAGCGCGCTGACCGCCGCGTTCTCCCGCACCGACATCGCCGGCATGAGGGCCTCGGCATGCCGGTCGGCCGGCATGTAGGCGCAGGCACCCACCAGGTCCCGGCCGGAGATGGCCTTCCCATCCAGCGTGACGCTGCCGGAGGCCTTCGCCAGGCCCGCGAGCGCCCGCAGGAAGTCGCTCTGCCCGTTGCCGACGATGCCGGCCAGGCCCACGATCTCCCCGCGCCGCACCTGCAGGCTCGCGCCGTGGAACCCAGGGCCCGACAGGTCCTCGACCGTCAGCACGACCGGAGCGTCGGCGGCGGTAGTGTTCTTGTCAGGGAACGTCGAGGCCAGTTCCCGGCCGACGATCATCCGCAGCAGCTGCTCGTCGTCGACGTCCGCGACCTTCGTGGCACCGCGCACGCGGCCGTCCCGCAGCACGGTCACCTCGTGGGCGATCTCCCGTACCTCGGCGAGCCGGTGGGTGATGTAGACGACCGCGGTGCCGGCCGCGGTCGCCTGCCGGACCTGGTCGAACAGGAGCTCCGTCTGGTCGGCGCCCAGAGGCGCGGTCGGCTCGTCGAGGATCAGCACCCTCGGCTCCAGCGCGATAGCCTTGGCCACCTCCAGCAACTGCTTCTGCGCCACGCTGAGCTGGTCGACCCGGTCACTGAGCCGCACGTTGGACCCGACCCGGGCCAGCAGCGCGGTCATCCACGACCGGCTCGGCCCGACCGACTTGATCCGGGCCGCCGGCACGGCGATCCGGATGTTCTCCGCCACGGTCATGTCCGGCAGCACCGCGGGGTGCTGGTGAACGATGGCGATACCGAGCCGGGTGGCCTGGTCGGTGGTCAGGTGCGTCAGCCGCTCCCCGGCCACCACGATCTCGCCGCGGTCCGGGCGTACGGCGCCGGACGCCACCCCCATCAGGGTGGACTTGCCGGCGCCGTTCTCACCGAGCAGCGCGTGGACGCGGCCGGGATGGACATTGAGCGAGACGTCGGCCAGCGCGTGCACCGGTCCGTAACTCTTGGAGATCCCGGTCAGACTGAGAACCGGCCCGGGCGTCGAAGTATCCACTGGACGTGCTCCTACCGTTCGGTTGTCCGCGACTACTTCAGTGCGGCGTTCTGCTGGGCGGTGGTGAGTGAGGACGAGACGAAGGCGTCCATCGGCAGTGCCTTCTCACAGGTCACCGGGTGCGGCTGGCCGCTGATGGAGTCCTCGAACGCCGTCTGCGGGAAGACCGTCGAGGACGGCACCACCCCACCGGATGCCTTCGCCACTGCGACGTCCACCGCCAGCCGAGACATCGCGTTCTGGCTGGATACGGTGAACAGCGGGAACGGCTTGCCGGCGACCTTGTCCTTCTGCCAGTCGCACGCCAGCTGGTTGGAGTCCTCAGTGGCGATCGCCGGGATCCTTCGGCCCGCCGAGCTGAACGCGGAGAACGAGCTGGCCAGCGCCGAACCGAAGTCCGTAGTGATCGCGTCGATCTTCGGGTACTTCGCAAGCGCCGCCGTCACCACCTTCTGGGTCTGCGCGGCATCCCAGTTGGTCACCTCGTACGGCGTGGTGCCGACGAACTTGATGTCCGGGTGGTCCTTGAGCACGCTCTGCATGCCCTGGAACTCCGCCAGGCTCTGCGAGTTCGCCGGCGGCCCGCCCAGGTTGAGCACATTGCCCTTGCCGTGCAGCGCCTTCACCAGCCACTGCCCCCACAGCACCCCGGTCTGCTTGAAGTCGGTGGAGACGAAGGCGTCGTAGTCGGTGCCTGGCTTGCCGCCCGGGTCCACCCGGTAGGGGACGGTCACGACCCCGGCCTGGTGCGCGCTGCGCAGCGCCGGCAGCACCGCCTGGCCCGCGTCGGGGAAGACCACCAGCGCGGAGGTTCCCTTGGCGACCAGGCCCTGGACGTCGGAGATGGCCTTCTGCGTGTTGCCCTGGCCGTCGGTGTACGAGTAGGAGGTGACGCTCGGGCACTTGGCGATCTCCGCCTTGGCCTCGGCGGCGGTCACCTGCCGCCAGTTGTTGTCTCCGAAGCCGTCGGCCAGGCCGAGGGAGACCTTCTTCGGACCGCACCACGACGGCACGTGGCTGTTGGCGGGCTTCCCGGTACCGCTGCCGCCACCGTCCGGCGCGGCGGAGCTGCCGCCGGTGGTCACGGTGCAGGCGGAGGCGGCGAGGGCGACGAACCCGGCGCAGGCGATCAGCGCTGGCCTGCGGAGCATTCCTGACATGACGTCCCAACTTTCCTTCGATGACGCGCGGGTACGAGTGGGCCGCCCTGCCACGTGGGGTGGTGCGGCCGAAAGTGGCGGGAGCAGGGCGGCTGCGCCGCCGTTGAGGAGGCTTCGCCGTGACGGTTGCTTCGCCGTGACGGGGGCTACGTGAGGGGGCTTCGCCCTGACGGGGCTACGCCTTGACGGGAGCGGCGCCGCCGGACCTGGGCCGGCGCAGCCGGTCCCGCACGGCGCTCCAGCGGATTGCGTAGACCGCGACGCCGGCCCCGAGGGACGCTGCCTGGACGATGTTGCTGGTCGCCGGGTTGACACCCAGCGTGAGGACGAACTGGTCGAGCTGACTGAGGAACAGGGCGGCGACCGCGCTGGCCACCGCGCTGCCCTTGCCGCCCAGCAGGGAGGTGCCGCCCAGGACCACCGCCGCCACCGACGGCAGGAGCTGCGAGTCACCCTGGAAGGCGCTCGGCGTGCTGATGATGCCGCCGAGCAGGATGCCGGCCGTCGCATACAGCAGGGTGGCCCACACGTACGCCGACATCTGGTGCCGGTGCAGCCGCAGCCCGGCGGCGCTGGCCGCGAGGGGGTTGTCACCCACCGCCTCGAACCGCCGGCCGACCACCGTGCGCTTCACGGCGAAGCTGACCACCGCGGTCAGGACCACCGCGTAGTACGCCGACAGCGGCAGCCCGAGGAAGGTGCCGGTGGCCAGCGTGTGCATCGCGGAGGTGGTGCGCACCGGCGAGCCGTGCGAGATGCCCAGCACCGCCGCGTACAGCAGCGCGTTGGTGCCCAGCGACGTCACGATCGCCGACAGGCCCAGCCGGGCGACGATCAAGCCGTTGAGCAGGCCCGTCGCCAGCGCCGCCGCGTAGGCCAGCAGGATCGCGGTGAACAACTTGCCGTTGTCACCGTTCGGGTAGTGCGTGACGATCACCACCGCCAGCGACACCGTGCCCGGCACCGACAGGTCGATACCGGCCTGCTGGATCACCAGGGTCTGGCCCAGCGCGACGATCGCGAGGACCGCCGCGAACGGCAGCATCCCACGCAGCGAGCTGTGGCCGAGGCTGTCCGGCTGGACGACCGCGCTGACCACGAACAGCAGCACGGTCGCCACCACGATGGTCACGAGGCCCCGCGAGGCCCGGCCCGCCGGCCCCTGGCGCAGAATGCCGGCCGGCTCACCGGCCGGGCGCCCTGCCGCGGCGGGGTCCGTCTGCTGGCTGCTGCTCATGAGCACACCCCTTGGCGTACCGCTCATCGAAAGTCCTCCGAGGCTAGAACACGCTCACGACGCCCGGAAACATCCTCGACATCGAGCGTTCACTAATGCTGTACAAGCGGCTATCGCTCGTCAATGGATAGCGCACAGATTTTGGGACACGGCCACCCCGGAAGGCATCGGCCCCTGCACCGCCGCCGCTCGCTCGGTGACCTGTGGATTCAGCAGGTCACCGAGCCAGCGGCAATGTGTGACCCCGGTCGGGTCACCAGCACGCCGCAGCGGGATCAGCCGTGACGGCCACGATGGTGTTCGGCTACACCGGACATGTCGTGGCCGCCCAGCCCGGCCGCCGACACCGCGTCAGCGACCGCGGCAACCGCCGCGGCCACCGGCATCGGCGACCCGTGCAGCGCGGCGAACTCCCGCACCAGCCTCAGGTCCTTCCGCATCAGATCCACGGTGAACGCCACCGGCACCGCCCCCGGATCCTCGAACGCGGGCCGCTTGTAGCGCAGGAACGGCGCCGCCGCCGCACTGTCGGACAGCACGTCCAGCGCCGCGTCCCGCGCCACACCGCCGCGCTCGGCCAGCACCAGCGACTCACTCAGCGCCGCGTTGTACGCGTGCAGCAGCGAGTTGACCGCCAGTTTCATCGCCTGCCCGGCACCCGTGTCACCGACCCGGTGCACCGCGCCCGCGAAGGCCTCCAGGACCGGCTCGACCGCCGTCACCAGACCGGGCGGACCACCAGCCATCACCGTCAGGGTGCCGGTCCGCACCGCGGACACACTCCCGGACACCGGCACGTCGACGAACCCGGCACCGAACGCCGCCAGCCGCTCCGCGCAGGAGCGCGCCGCCGCCGGGCCCGACGTGCCCAGGTCGCACACCACGGCACCGGTCGCCAGCGCGCCGGCCGCGCCCCCGGTGCCGAACAGCACGGCGTCCAGCACCGCACCGTCCGCCAGCACCGTCAGCACCACCTCTGCACCAGCCACCGCATCCGCGGGCGACCCGCCGGCCACCGGCGCCGGCGCGCCCGGGGCGAGCGACTCAAGCTCCCGCGCCAGCAGCGCGTGCCCGCCGGCACCCCGGTTCCACACCCGTACCTCGTGACCGGCCGCCGCTAGGCGGGCCGCCATCGGCGCACCCATCCGGCCCAGCCCCAGCACCGCGACCCGGGTCATGACCGCGGGTCCACGAGTATCTTGCCGGCCGCCCGGCCCGCCACCAGCGGCTCCAGGCCGTCGGCCACCAGCGCGTCCAGACCGATCACCCGGTCCAGCAGGAGCCCGGCGATCCGCCCGTCCGCCAGCAGGCCCAGCGCCTCGGGCATGTCCTCCCCGCAAACGTGAGCCACCGTCGTGACCATGTCGACCTCCCGCAGCGTCGCGTCCGCCAGGTCCAGCGGCTGCGCCTCGTGGGAGAGCCCCACCAGCAGCACCCGGCCCCCGCGCCCGGCCATCCGCAGCGCCCGCTGCGCCGACCTCGCCGCCCCGCTGGACTCGATCACCACCGGCGCGCCCGCCGGGCCGGTCAGCTCCAGCACCGCCGCGACCGCGTCCCGGCCGGTCACGTTCACCGTGTCGGTGGCGCCCAGCTCCCGCGCCGTCGCCAGCCGGGCTTCGTCCACGTCCAGCGCGATGATCCGCGCCAGCGACCGCGTCGCCAGCCCGCACAGGATGAACGAGCCGATGGCACCGGCGCCGATCAGCACCACGGTGTCACCCGGCCCCGCCCCGGAGCGCCGGGCCGCGTGCAGCCCGACCGCCAGCGGCTGCGCCAGGCCCGCGCTGTCGTCGTCGCAGCCGTCCGGCACCACCACACAGGTGGAGGCCGGCACCGCCGCGTACTCGGCCAGACCCCCGTCCGCGTTCAGCCCCAGCGTCCAGTACCCGGCGCACAGATTGGTCCGTCCCGCCGCGCACCAGGCGCAGTCGCCGCACGAGACCCCGGCGCCACTGGCGATCCGCCGCCCGGCGAACCCCTCTGCCCCGGGCCCGGCCGCGACCACCTCGCCGATGAACTCGTGGCCCATCACCATCGGCCCCAGATGCCCGCTGACCGGATGCCGCCGCTCCAGCGGGAACAGCCCGGGACCATGCTGGTACTCGGTGGCGTCCGTGCCACAGATCCCCGACCGGGTCACCCGCACCAGCACCTCGCCCGCACCGGGCGACGGCACCGACCGCCGCTCGATCCGCACGTCCCGCGCCCCGTGGTAGACGGCCGCCCGCATCGTCGCCGCCGTCACAGCGTGGCCTGCGACGTGAGGTGGATCTTCACCTGGGAACGGTCGGAACGCGCCGCCTCCACCGCGGTGACCGCCTCGGCCAGCGGCAGCGTCAGCGTCACCGCCGCCGACAGGTCGATACCGCTGCGCTCCAGGAACCGCAGGGTCCGCGGCCAGATCGCCGGCGAACCGATGATGCCTCGCACCCGCAGCTCCTTGGACTGCAACAGCCCCAGCGCGGCCCGGGCCGAACCACCCACGTCGATACCGACGTTGACGATCCTTCCCTGGAAGGCCGCCACCTCGAACGCGGAGGCCATCGCGGCGGGCTTGCCGCTCGCCTCGATCACCACGTCCGCGCCCCGGCCGCCGGTCTCCTCGGCGACCGCGTCGGCGAACCCCTCCGCCAGCGGGTCCAGGTGCGCCTCCGCGCCCAGGCCCAGTGCCAGCGCCGCCCGCGCCGGGTCCGGCTCGATCACCACCACCCGCGCGCCGCGCGCCGCGGCGCCCGCCACCACGCCCAGCCCGATCGGCCCGGCGCCGAAGACTGCCACCGTGTCACTGGCGTCGACGTCACCGGCCCGCAGGATCGCGTGGTAGCCGCAGGAGAACGGCTCCACCAGCGCGGCCTGCGTCCAGCTCATGCTGTCCGGAATCCGGTGCAGCCACTCGGGTCGCGCCACGAAGAACTCCGCCGCCGCGCCACTGATGCTGAACCCGAAGTGGTCGTCACCGATGACGCACTCGCCGACCACCCGGTCGCCGACCCCCAGACCCCTGACCGACGAACCGGCCGCGACGATCTCGCCGGCCCACTCGTGCCCGGGGATCACCGGGTAGCTGAACGAGATGATGTAACGGCCTTCGAGCAGTTCGATGTCCGAGTGGCAGACACCCACCGACCGTGAGGCCACCAGGACCTCGTCGTCGGCGATCCGCGGTATGTCGAGTTCGTCGACCCGCGCGGCGTCGCCGCCGATGAATCGCAGTGCTTTCACAGGATCTCCTACGACGCGCGCCCACGACGGCGGGCGCGGATGAACGAGGTCAGCTCGCGCCGCTGCGGCCCGCCTCGGTGTTCAGGTGGGACTGCGAATCGCGCAGCGTCGGCAGCGTGCCGCCGGCGGTGAAGTAGCGCTTACCGGCCACCAGCAGTTCCTCGGCGGGGAACTTGGTGATGACCTCGCAGCCGTCAGCCGTCACCACCAGCTCCTCCTCGATCCGGGCCGCGCCCAGCCCGTCGGCGGACGGCCAGTAGGTCTCCAGCGCGAAGACCATGCCCTCCTCCAGGACCTCGGGGTGCTCCAGCGACACCAGCCGCGAGAAGATCGGTTTCTCCCAGATCGACAGGCCCACGCCGTGCCCGTACTGCAGGGCGAACGCCGCCTCCTCGTCCGGGAAGCCGAACTCCTGAGCCGTCGGCCACACCGACACGATGTCCGCCGTCGTCGCCCCCGGCTTGACCAGCGCGATCGCCTGGTCCATGTACTCCCGGCACCGGGTGTACGCGTCGCGCTGCGCCATCGAGGCGCTGCCCACCGCGAACGTGCGGTAGTAGCAGGTGCGGTAGCCCTGGTAGCTGTGCAGGATGTCGAAGAACGCCGGGTCACCGGGCCGGATGATGCGGTCGGAGTAGACGTGCGGGTGAGGCGAGCAGCGTTCACCTGAGATGGCGTTGACGCCCTCGACGAACTCCGAGCCCAGGTCGTACAGCGCCTTGGAGACAAGGCCGACGCACTCGTTCTCCCGCACGCCCGGGCGCAGGAACTCGTACAGCTGGTCGTACGCGGCGTCCACCATCGAGCAGGCCTGGGTCAGCAGCGAGACCTCACCGGGCGTCTTGATCCGCCGGGCCTCCAGGAAGACCTGCTGGCCGTCGATGACCTTGACCCCGGCCCGCTGCAGTGCGGCCAGCACCGGCATCTCGATGACGTCCACGCCGACCGGCTCGTTCAGCAGCCCATACAGCTCCAGCTCCCGGCGGACCTTGCGGGCCACCTCGTCGGCCACCCCGGCGTCCGGGTGGAACGCGCCGCGCAGCGTGGAGATGCCGGCCCGCGCGCCGGAGGGATTCAGCTTCGACGCGCCGTGGTGCGGGGCGTGCGGGTCGTCGCTCTCGACGCCGGAGTAGTCCAGCCACGGCGAGTACAGCTGGTGGTGCCGGGCTGCCGAGCCGAAGTCCCACACGATCGGCTCGCCGCCGCGCACCAGCAGAGAGAAGCGGATGAGCTTGTCCACCGCCCAGGTGCCGATGTGGGTGGAGGTCATGTACCTGATGTTGGTGAAGTCGAACGCGAGGACTGCGCCGAGCTCCGAGGCGTCCAGCTGGGCGCGCAGCCGCGCCAGCCGGTCGTCACGCAGCCGGTCGAAGTCGATCCGCTGCTCCCAGTCGACGGCGTTCGTGCCGAAGGTCGCTATGCCCATGGTGATTGTCTCCGTATGGCCTGTGAGAACTCAGGAACCGACGCTGACGAGGAGCTTCTGCGCGTCCCCGGCCGGGTCAAGCAGGCGGTCGAAGCCGCGGACCACGATGTCGTCGATGGGGATGACCTCGGTGAGCACCTTCTCCACGGGGTAGCGGCCCGCGGCGATCAGCGCCGTGATCCGGGGAAAGTCGTGCACCGGGTAGCACCAGGTCCCGGTGAGGGTGAGGTCCCGGTTGGACAGCGCCATCGGGTCGATGGACGCCGGTCGCACGTGCAGCCCCACCTGCGTGACAGTGCCGTGCGAACGCACCGCCCCCAGCACCGCGTTGAGCCCCGGCTCGGAGCCCGAGCACTCCGCCGCGGTGTCCACCCCGATGCCGCCGGTCAGCTCGCGGACCGCCTCGGGCACGTTCACGGCCGCCGGGTCCAGCACGGTGGCCACCCCGAAGGCGTCCAGCAGGGCGCGGCGGCGAGCGTTCGGCTCGCTGACGAAGATCTGGGAGGCACCGGCCGCGTGGGCGTACAGCGCGGACAGCGCGCCGATCGGCCCGGCACCGGTGATCAGGATCGAGTCACCGGCCCGCAGCCCGGTGCGGTCCACCCCGTAGGCCGCCACGGTCGCCGGCTCCACCAGGGCGCCCTGGATGTCGGTCACCGACTCCGGCAGCGGCGTGACCTGGTACTCCGGCACCACTACCTGCTCGGCGATGCCGCCGCCGAGCCAGCTCAGGCCGGTACACCCCATCTGCGGGCACAGGTGGTTGAGTCCCCGCACGCAGTAGTAGCAGCGGCCGCAGAACACCAGCGGCATCACGGTCACCCGGTCGCCGGCGTGCACCGAAGTGACCTGCGAACCGGTCTCCAGCACCTCGCCGGAGAACTCGTGCCCGAGGATCTGCGGGGCGGCGGCACCCGACAGTGGGTGCGGCTCGGTCGGGATGACGATGGGACCAGCGGCGTACTCGTGCAGGTCCGTTCCGCAGATGCCGCACAGGAAGGGCCGGATCCGGACGTCGTGCGGCCCGGGGGCGGACGGCTCGGGCACGTCCTCGACCCTGATGTCGTGTTTGCTGTGGTAGACGGCTGCGCGCATCCTCAAACTCCTGACTGCCCGGTGGGATTCACACGATGACGGCCCCGCAGGGCGTGGACTCAACAGACACACGGAGCGGGGCCGAACGAGCGGCTGTTCAGCTCGGGTGTGCAGCCACAGTGAACTGATTGCCTCGGGCCGCGTCAATGCCTGTGCCGGAAATATTCAATACTCGCAGGTATTCGCCCTGACATCTTGACGTGGTCCGCCCGTAAACTGTTCACTTCCAGGAAACTCTGGGCCCGGCTTCCGCTGCCCCCGCCGCCGGCCTGCGCCACATCCCGGCCGGCCGCGGCCCCTTTTTCCGCTTCCCCCGCCTCTCCGGGCCGGTCCGCCCTGCCCGGACATCCCCTGGAGGACTCCATGAACCTCGGCGACTGGCTGGGCCACCTCGCCTACTCCACGCTCGTCCACCCCGGCGACACCTGGGAGGAGATGCGCGCGAGCCTCGTCACCCACCTGCCCGAGGTGAAGCGCCGGGTCAGCCCCGACGCACCCTTCGGCGTCTCCCTGCGGCTGTCCGGCTCCTCCGCCGCGACCCTCTCCGCCGACCCAAAGGAGCGCGCCTGGCTGCGCGACTTCCTGGCCGCCGAGGACCTGTACGTCTACACCGTCAACGCCTTCCCGCAGGGGTCGTTCAAGGGCCGCAAGGTCATGGAGGACGTCTACGAGCCGGACTGGTCGACCGAGGAGCGCCTCGCCTACACCCGGAACGTCGCCGACGTGCTGGCCGACATCACCCCGGCCGGCGTCGAGCCCAGCATCCAGACCATGCCGCTGGCCTTCCGCCCCAAGGCCACCGACCCCGCCTACGTCGACACCTTCACCCGCAACGTGCTGCGGATGGTGGCAGACCTGGTGGACCTGGAACGCCGCACCGGGCGGCGCGTCAAGCTCGCCATCGAACCCGAGCCGTTCTGCTACCTGGAGACCATCGAAGAGACCGCCCGCTACTTCACCGAGCGGCTCTACGCCCGCACCGGCGCCGACATCCTGGCCGCCGAGGCGGGCATCCCACTGTCCGAGGCGCACGGCGCGCTCCGCCGCCACCTCGGGGTGGTGTTCGACATCTGCCACCAAGCCGTGGAGTTCGACGACATCCCCGCCTCCCTGGAACTGCTGGCCGAGGCGGGCGTGCCCGTCTTCAAGCTCCAGGCCGCCGCCGCCCTGTGGGTACCGGAGGTCACCGAGGAGACCGTGGCGGAGCTCGAACGCTTCACCGACACGATCTACCTGAGCCAGACCAGCGAACTGCGCGACGGGAAGATCACCCGCCACCTGAACCTGTCCGACGCCATCGCCGAGTGGCACCGGGAGCCGGGCGGCAAGCGCGAGTGGCGCACCCACTTCCACGTGCCGGTCTTCCTCGACGACCTCGGCCCGTTCCGCACCACGCGGTTCGCCATCGAGCAGGCCCTCGACTCCCACCTGGCCCACCCGCGCTCCACCCACCTGGAGATCGAGACCTACACCTGGGACGTGCTGCCAGCCCACCTCAAGGACGGCGACATCGACGACTACGTGGTCCGCGAACTCCAGTGGCTGCGCGGCTACCTGACCGACGGCAGCTGACCGCTTCCGCCGTACGACGTCCCCCGTGAGGGGTACGCGTCAGGGGCGGGGGGGGGGGGGGGGGGGGGGGGGGGGGGGGCCCCCCCCCCTCTTTTTCCTCCTCTTTCCCCGGGGGGAGAACATCCT
>NZ_JBVHWM010000060.1:0-61733 GCF_055564375.1 Streptomyces sp. NPDC029138 | reverse complement strand
TCCCCTCACTCCCCACGCGGCCCGCCCGCCCACCCCCGATCACCCGCCCCCCCCCCGCCCCCCCCCCCCCCCCTCCCCCCCCCCCCCCCCCCCCCCCCCCCCCGGTCCTGGGGCATACCGCTCGGCGTGTCGGACTCGGGTCGGCAGGTGGGCGGCTCAGGCCGCTCGGACGTCCCGTTCGGTCACGGCGTGCGCGCACGGGCGCCGGCCCGTCGACCGGCGCCGGCGCAGGAAGCGCGGCAGCGGCACGGCGAGGTTGACGAAGCCCTCCGCCTGCATGGCGGCGAAGCCGATGCGGGGCAGGTCGGCGGAGGCCCGGTAGACCACGAACCGCGGCTCCCAGCGCGGCTGGAACTTCGCGTTGAACTTGTACAGCGACTCGATCTGGAACCAGCGCGAGAGGAACACCAGCAGCCCGCGCCAGGCGCGCAGCACCGGGCCGGCGCCGATCTTCTCCCCGCGCGCGAGGGCGGAGCGGAACATCGCGAAGTTCAGCGAGACCCGGGTGATGCCGAACCTCGGGGCGGCTTGCAGGGCGGCGACGATCAGCAGCTCGTTCATGCCCGGGTCGGCGCTGCGGTCCCGGCGCATCAGGTCCAGCGACACGCCGTCCGTGCCCCAGGGCACGAAGTGGAGGATCGCCTTCAGGTCGCCGTACTCACCCGGCTCGTCGTCCTGCTTGTGGGCGGTGGCGATCAGGCAGTCGGCGTCGGACGGGTCGCCGATGCGGCCGAGCGCCATGGAGAAGCCGCGCTCGGTGTCCGTGCCGCGCCAGTCCTCCGCGGCCCGGCGGATCCGCTCCAGCTCGGCCTCGCCGACGTCACGGATGCGCCGTACCCGGGTTTCGTAGCCGGCCCGCTCGATGCGCTTGACCATCTGGCGCACGTTGCGCATCGCGCGTCCGGCGAGCGAGAAATCCGCCACGTCCACCACCGCCTCGTCGCCCAGCTCCAGGGCGTCCAGGCCGGTCTCGCGGGTCCACACCTCGCCGCCGGTCTCCGAGCAGCCCATGACCGCGGGCGTCCAGGAATGGGCCCTGGCCTCGTCCATGAAGCGCTCGATGGCGCCCGGCCAGGCCTCTACGTCGCCGATGGGGTCGCCGCTGGCGAGCATCACGCCGGACACGACCCGGTAGGTGACCGCGGCCTTGCCGCTCGGCGAGAACACGACGGCCTTGTCGCGGCGCAGCGCGAAGTGGCCGAGCGAGTCGCGCCGGCCGTGCTTCTCCAGCAGCGCCCGCAGCCTGACCTCGTCCTCCTCGGTGAGGCGGGCGGCCGGGTGCTCGGGGCGGAAGGCCAGGTAGATCGTGGTGACGGCGGTGATCCAGCCGAGGGCGCCGAGCGAGAAGGCCACCGTCCAGGACGTGTTGCCCTGGTAGTCCACCGGGCCCTCGAAGCCGGCCAGGCCGTAGATGACGTGCGTCAGCCGGTCGGCGAGGCTCGGGTCGCCGATCGTCCGGTGCGGATGGACGCTGACGATGACGAGACCGAGGGCGAGGGAACCGGCGCTCATGAGCACGAAGTTGGCGAGCGCCCGCCACCTGCTGCGCGGATCGGGCAGGGCCGCGAACTGGTCCCGGTGGCGCAGCAGCGGCACCAGCAGCGCGACCGCGATCAGCATGCCGACGACCGAGTGCCGGTACGCGAACTGCGCCACCGCACCCGCCGGAAGCAGCGCGACCGCCGCGCGCCACGCCCGGCGCTTGCGCCGTTTGAGCCCGTGCGCGAGCAGCAGCAACAGCACGCCCGCGCTGAGCGAGAGCGCCGCCGCGAACGGCCCGAACGAGCCCGGCAGCACCTCCGCCATGGCGTGCATACGGCTGTGACGGAAGCGCGGGAACACACCCGCGGCGATGTCCAGGACGCCCACGAGCGCGGCGGCCCTGCCGACCACAGCGGGAACGGCCTCGGGGCGCGGGCCGCGCAGTATGCGCCGCACCCGGCTTGATCGGCCCGGAACCCCGCCCGACATTTCCCCATCTATCCTGACAGACATCGCATCCCGTAGTTCTGCGAGAGACCTTGAACCCGGGCCCGATCGGGCATCCGGCGACATTGCGCCCTCTAGGACGGTGTCTCGGGGAGAGAGGTTCACTCCCCACCGGAAAGTCGGGTCAAAGGCCAAGGAAAGCCCCGGGCAAGCCCTCGCAACCTGGCGTGGGCACGGCACGGGCGGAAAGCGCAGGCAGGAAACAGCCCATGGGTCTCACGAGCAACAAAGTGCTGGTGCTGGCGATTCTGATCGCCGTCGTGCTGTTCATCGGCACGGTATGGCTGTGGCCGCGCCTGGCCCGCCGGAACTGGCGCGCCGTCAGCGGACGGGTCGGTCTGCTGCTGTCCACCCAGGTGGCCCTCTTCGCCTCCGTCGGGCTCGCCGCCAACCAGGCCTTCGGCTTCTACGCCAGCTGGGCGGACCTGTTCGGCAAGGAGACCGACCAGGGGATCGTCGTCGACCACTCGGCCAACGGCAGCACCGGCGGCCCGCTCCAGGTGGTCTCCACCTCCGACGTGCCCGGCGTGCGCGCCGCGCGGCCGGAGACCGGCGGGCAGGTCCAGAAGGTCGACATCGTGGGCCGTACGACCCACATCGTCACGCCGGCGTACGTGTACCTGCCGCCGGAGTACTTCCAGCCGCAGTACCGCACGCGTACGTTCCCGGCGGCGGTCGTGCTGACCGGTTACCCGGGTACCGCGCGGTCGCTGGTGGACAAGCTGAACTACCCGAGCACGGCGCAGCGGTTGGCCAAGGACGGGCGGATGCAGCCGATGATCCTGGTGATGCTGCGGCCGACCGTGGCCCCGCCGCGGGACACCGAGTGCGTCGACGTGCCGGGCGGGCCGCAAGCGGAAACGTTTTTCGCGAAGGATCTGCCGGAGGCCGTCCTCGGGCACTACCGGGTCGGCAAGCGGCCGGGCAGCTGGGGCGTGATCGGCGACTCCACGGGCGGCTACTGCGCGCTCAAGCTCGCCATGCACCACCCGAACGTGTACGCGGCCGGCGCGGGCCTCTCGCCGTACTACAAGGCGCCGATCGACCCGACCACCGGTGACCTCTTCCAGGGCGACGAGAAGCTGCGGAACCGTGCCGACCTGTTCTGGCTGCTGGAGCACGAGGAGGCGCCGGACACCTCGCTGCTCGTCACCAGCAGCAAGGTCGGCGAGCACAACTACAAGGCCACGGTGAAGTTCATCCAGCAGGTCCAGGCCACGAACCTGACCCGGATCTCGTCGATCATCCTCGACAGCGGCGGGCACAACTTCAACACCTGGCGGCGCGAGATCCCGCCGACGCTCCAGTGGATCAGCGGGCGGCTCAGCGACGGCTGAGCCCTCCTGGCCCTGACACCCCGTGAAGCTCATGGTGTGGCCGTGTTTTTACGGGGCGGGGGCCCACGATTCGCCTACGCGCGGTAAGTTTCTGGCCATGCCACGTGGACGCCACCGCCATTCCCCGCCTCTGCACCGGCTGTTGCCCCCGTCGGCGATCGCCGGGGTCTCCGTCGCCTGCGCGCTGGGTCCCTGGGTGTTCTCCGAGGTCACCGTGTTGCGCGCGCTGGCCGCGGCGGCCGCCGCGACGGCGGTCCTCGGCGCGGTCGTGATGCGCCGCTGGGACGCGCAGGCGGGCAAGCAGGTCGCCGAACTCACGCGCGCGCGTGCGGGCGACGAGTGGCGGTACGAGGAACGGGTCGCCGAGCTGGAGACCGACCTGGAGGAGTCCCGCGAACTGCGCGCGAAGCTGGAGCAGCGGCTGCGCGCCAAGCGGGCGGAACTGGCGGGCCTGCGCAACGAGCACGCGGCCCTGCTGCGCCGGTACGCCACGGCGGAGACCGAGCGCGCCAGCGCCCTGGAGGGCCGGCGGCTGCTGGAACTCGAAGCGGTGGTGCCCGAGCTGGAGCCGGCGCGTTCGTCGTCGCCCGCGCTGCCGCCGGCGCGCAGCGCCGAGCCTGTGGACACCGGGGCTTCCCAGGCGCCGGGTATCGAGGGGCGGCCGGCGGTGTTCTCGTCCGAGGGCGCCCAGCTGTACCGGCGGGCGCTGACGGCTCTGGCCCGGTTCGACCGGGAGGGAGCGGACAAGGGGGAGGCCGGGGTCGAGGCCGACGCCGACACTGAGGGGGACGAGCCCGAGGCGGTCGAGGTCCGGGCCGCGCAGCTCGAGTCCGCTGAGGCCATTGAGGCCACACTGGTCACCGATTCCGCCGAGTCCGTTGCCGTCGCGTCGGAGACGTCCGAGCCGGAGGCTCACTCGGCTCCCGAGGGTGCCGTCGCCGGGGCCGCGGTTGCCAAAGGAGAACCCGCCGCGGACGGCGTGAAGGAGGGCGCCGATGCTTCGCCGGCGACCGAACTCGCCCGTCCCGTGGGCCGGCCGCCCGCCGGGCACTTCACCGTGCCGACCGCGGTGGCCGTCGTACCGGCGGCGCCCGCGCGGCGCCCGGTGGTCGAGGGCGGCTTCGACTTCTTCGGCACCCAGAAGGGCGCGCCGAAGGCCACGCTGGACTCCGTGCAGAACGAGGACCTCGCCGACGTCGTCGGCCCCGAGGCGCTCGCCGTGCACAAGGCCGAGTCCGAGGCCGGGTTCAAGGCCGCCGACGCGCGGTCCCGGGGGATCGGCCAGGTCATCGACCTGACCGCGCACGACGAGACCGAGCAGATCGACATCCAGGGGCTGCGCAGCGCGGCCTCCTGAGCCGCCGTCAACCGTACGGACCGACCGCCGGGCCCGGCCTTCCCACGAGGGGACCCGGGCCCGAAGCGTCGGCCCGACGGGTCCGGCGGGTCGCTCCGGCGGATTGGTGTGGGTCGGTCCGGCGGGTCGGTCGGGCGGGTCGGTCGGGTCAGTTCGTGTGTCGGCCCGAGTCAGTTCGTGCGTCGGTCCCGCGGGTCGGCGCGGGTCGGTGCGGGTCGGTCTGTGCGTCGGTCCCGCGGGTCGGTGCGGGTCGGTCTGTGAGTCGGTCCGGCGGGTCGGTCGGGTCAGTTCGTGTGTCGGCCCGAGTCAGTTCGCGCGTCGGTCCGGCGGGTCGGTGCCGGTCGGTCTGTGTGTCGGTCCGGCGGGTCGGTGTGGGCTGGTGGCGGTCAGCCGTTGGTCATCCAGCGGTCCGGGAGGGCGTCCCGGCGGCCCGTGCGGGAGCGCTCCGCCTGCTCGTCCAGGAGTCGCGCGGCCTCCTGCGCGCCCCGCAGCCGGGCCGTCACGGTCTTGTCGGCCCCGGTGTCCACATGGACGTCGGCGAGCCCGCAGCGGCGCTCCCAGGGTCCCTGGGTGAGCCGTACGCTCTGCACCTTGGCGTGCGGGACGAGCGAGAGGCGGCGACGCAGCAGGCCGCTCCGGGCGGCGAACACCGCGTCGGTGACCGTTAGCCGGTGCCCGCGCCACCACACCGGCACGCACCACCGGGCCCGGCGCGGCACCCGCGACAGCTCCCGGGGCACGGTCACGCCGGGCAGCACGCGCGCGACGACCGATTCGGCGGCCGCGCGCGGGGCGACGGGAATCAGCACGGAGTTGGCGGAGCCGGCCACGTCCAGTTCCACCCGTACCCAGCCCGGCCGCCGCCACAGCAGCGGTTCCACGATCCGCACGGTCTGCACCCGGCCGGGTGGCACCGTCTCGTGCGTACGGTCGAGCAGCCCGTGGTCGATGCGGAGCCCGTCGGGGGACTCGCTCACCGTCCAGTCGAACTCGGTGACGAACCGGCCCACGCCGCTCGCGCCGGCCGCGCCGACCAGGGGCAGGGCGGTCGCGACGACCGTCCACAGGTTGTGGGTGGTGAGCCACAGCACGGTCGGCAGGACCAGCGCGGCGCACAGCGAGCCCCAGGTGGCGCCCGTCAGCACCAGGGAGCGTGCCAGCTCGCGCGGGGGTACGTGCAGCAGTACACGCGCCGGTGCCTCTCCGACCTCGTGCGCCGTCTCGGGCGCGAAGCCCGCCGCGCGCGCGAGCAGCTCCGCGCGCAAGGCGCGCGCCTCCCGCTCGCCCAGGAAGGCCAGCTCGTCCTTGTCCTCGGCGCCGACGACGTCGATCCGCAGCTTCGCGACGCCCGCCACGCGCGCGAGGAGCGGCCGGGAGAGGTCCACGGCCTGGATGCGTTCCAGCCGGATGTGCGCGGTGCGCCGGAACAGCAGGCCGGTGCGTATGCGCAGTTCGGTGTCGGTGACCGCGTAGTGCGTGAACCACCAGGACAGGAAGCCGTAGAGGCCGGCCGCCGGCACCAGTACCGCGAGCCCCAGCAGGAGCACGGTGCCGGTCAGCCGGGTGAGCTGCTCCTGGGCGCCGCTCGGGTCGTGCACGGCCCATCCGGCCAGCACGGCGAGCGGCGCCCACGCCCGGCGGAAGGGCGTGACCGGGTGCAGCCGGCGCTCGGTGACGGGCGGGCGCTCCGGTGCGCCGTCGTGAGACACGTCTTCGTGAGGTGTGCCGTCGTGCGGTGCGCCGCCGCCCGGTATGCCGCCGTCCGGTATGCCGTCGGTGCCGCCGGGGGAGGTCACAGGCCCGCCGATCGTGCCTCGCCCAGCTCGGTCAGCCGGTCGCGCAGGCGTTCCGCCTCGGCCGGGTCGAGGCCGGGGATGGTCGCGTCGGTCGCGGCGGCGGCCGTGTGCAGCTGTACGGTGGCCAGCCCGAAGCGCCGCTCCAGCGGTCCGGAGGTCACCTCCACCAGCTGCATCCGCCCGTACGGCACCACCGTCTCCTCACGCCACAGGACACCGCGGCTGATCAGCAGGTCGTCGGCGCGCTCGGCGTACCGCCACGAGCGCCAGTTGCGCTCCAGCAGCCACCAGCACCAGGCGGCGCACGCCGGCGGCAGCAGCGCCCAGGCCGCCCACGCGGGCCCCGCGAGAAGGCCCGGGAGGAGCCCCGCGGCGAGCGCGAGCACCACCGTCCACACCACCAGCAGCAGCCGGCGCACCCGCAGCAGACCGGGCCGCAGCCCGCGCCACACCGGCTGGTCCGCCGGCGCTTCGGTTCCCTCGGGACTCCCCGTTTCCATGAGCCCAGCGTACGTAGGGGAAACTGGGCCCATGACTCCTACGACGGAGACCACGGTCGGCATCGGCGGCGCGGCGGAGAGCACCGACATGGTGCTCAACATCGGGCCCCAGCACCCGTCCACGCACGGCGTGCTGCGGCTCAGGCTCGTGCTGGACGGGGAGCGCATCGTGCGCGCCGAGCCGGTGATCGGGTACATGCACCGGGGCGCCGAGAAGCTCTTCGAGGCGCGCGACTACCGGCAGATCATCGTGCTCGCCAACCGCCACGACTGGCTGTCGGCGTTCTCGAACGAGCTGGGCGTGGTCCTCGCGGTGGAGCGGATGCTCGGCATGGAGGTCCCCGGGCGCGCGGTGTGGACGCGCACGCTGCTCGCCGAGCTGAACCGGGTACTGAACCACCTGATGTTCCTCGGCTCCTACCCGCTGGAGCTGGGCGGGATCACGCCGGTGTTCTACGCGTTCCGGGAGCGGGAGGTGCTCCAGAACGTCATGGAGGAGGTCTCCGGCGGGCGCATGCACTACATGTTCAACCGTGTCGGCGGCCTCAAGGAGGACCTGCCGGCCGGCTGGACCGCACGCGCGCGGGAGGCCGTCGCCGCCGTGCGCTCGCGCATGGACGTATTCGACGACCTGGTGCTGGGCAACGAGATCTTCCGGGGGCGCACGCGCGGGGTGGGCGTGCTCACGCCGGAGACGGTGCACGCCTACGGCGTGAGCGGGCCCATCGCGCGCGCCTCGGGCGTCGACTTCGACCTGCGCCGCGACGAGCCGTACCTGGCCTACGGCGACCTCCAGGACACCCTGAAGGTCGTCACCCGGAGCGAGGGCGACTGCCTCGCCCGGTTCGAGGTCCTGCTGGAGCAGACCCACAACGCGCTCGACCTCGCCGACGCCTGCCTGGACCGGCTCGCCGAGCTGCCGCCCGGGCCGATCAACCAGCGGCTGCCGAAGGTGCTGAAGGCGCCCGAGGGGCACACGTACGCGTGGACCGAGAACCCGCTCGGCATCAACGGCTACTACCTGGTCAGCAAGGGTGAGAAGACGCCGTACCGGCTGAAGCTGCGCTCGGCCTCGTACAACAACATCCAGGCGCTGACCGAGCTGCTGCCGGGAACGCTGGTGGCGGACATGGTCGCGATCCTGGGGTCGCTGTTCTTCGTGGTCGGCGACATCGACAAGTAGGCCGACCGCGCGGGCCGGCACGGGGACCGGCGGGGGTACGGCTCATCGGCCGGGCGCATCTCATTGGTGGCTGTGCGCGTCCCGCGGGTCCGGCTCCAGGGGGTCCGGGATGCCGACCGGCTGGAGCAGCCAGCCGAAGTCGCCGAGGCCGCCCGGTGCCGTCAGCTCCGCTGCCTCACCGGCGCTCGCCAGGGCGCGCACATAGGCGGAGGGGTCCGTGGAGGCGAGCGCGAGCGGGGGGCGCGCGCCGGTGATGTCGAGGACGTGCAGGGCAGCACGTTGCGTGAGCAGGCGCGCGCCGGGAAGCTCGCGCGCCGTTTCACGGGTCCCCTGCGCGGCGTGCGGGGGTGTCTGCGCCGCGTGCGGGGATGTCTGCGCCGCGTCCGGGGGCGCTGACGCCGTGTCGGAGGGAGTGTGCGCCGTGCTGGAGGGCGTGTGGGCCATGCCGGCCGGCGTGTGTGCCGTACCGGCTGCCGCCGCGCACGCGTCCAGTGCCACGTGGGCCGTGATGTCGCAGGAACCGTCCGGGACGGGGGCCGTCTCGCGTCCCTCGCGGAAGCCGGTGAGGGTGCCGAACGGGGGGCGCGTGTCCACGGTGTGCGCGTAGTCCACGGCCACCGCGAGCCCCCGTACCACCCGGTCCACGGCCGACGCCCAGGCCCGGTCCCGGGGCAGCCCGATCTCCGCCCGCAGCCCCTCCTCGGCCGGCAGCGGCCACCAGCGCGCGAGCCAGTCGGCCGGCGCGCCCGTCACGGGCTCCCCGAGCCGTTCGGAGCCGTCCTCCGCGACGAGCACCAGCCGGGGCACGCCCGTGGAGTCCACCTCCACGACGTCCACGGGGACGTTGTCCAGCCACTCGTTGGCGAACAGCAGCCCGGTGACCGCGTCCGGGAGTTCGCTCAGCCAGGTGATCCGTTCGTCCAGGCCGGCCGGGCGGTCGGCGATCTCGACGGCGTACGCACGCGCGCGTGCGGCCACGTCGGCCGGCAGGGCGGCGAGCACCCCGCTGACCAGTTCACCGCGCCCGGCGCCCATGTCGACGAAGTCCAGTACCGCAGGCCGCCCGAGCGCCGCGTCGACCCGGCACAGCAGCCGGGCCACGGCCCGCGCGAACAGCGGGGAGGCGTGCACGGACGTGCGGAAGTGACCGGCCGGTCCCTCCGGTCGCCGGTAGAAGCCGCCGGGCCCGTACAGGGCCCTCCCGGCCGCCGCGCGCCAGCCGCGCGGACCGGAGTTCCCGCTGTTCCCGCGCGCGTCGTCCGCCGTCGTCCCATCCGTCACCGCACCAGACTAGGCACACAGATGATCACGGCATCCACCTTGGGGAGTACGCGCGCCGGGCACGGATCGACCCTTCGGTTGACCCCTGCACGCATCTGGTTTCCCTACTCTGGGTTACGTGCAGCGCCTCTATGACTTCCTCCGCCGCCACCCGACCTGGGTCGACTCCTTCTGGGCCGTCGTCCTGTTCGGGCTGTCCGCGCTGAGCGTGGTCAATCTCGACGGGGTGCAGGGCCACCACGGGACGATCCCCGGCGGGATGGCCGTGTCCACCGTCCTGTGCGTCGTCGTGGCGCTGCGCCGCCGTTTCCCGGAGCCGATGCTGCTGCTCGCCCTGGTGACCGGGCTGGCCCAGCTGATCCTGGACGTCGAGACGACCGTCGCCGACTTCGCCATGCTGGTGATCACCTACACGGTCGCGACGGTCGGCGCGCGCTGGGCCTCCCGGCTCGCGCTCGCCGTCAGCCTCTGCGCGGCGACCGCGGCCCAGATCCGCTGGCCGGCAGAGAACACCGGCTTCCTCGGGCAGGCCGCCATAGCGGTCTTCCAGACGGTGCCCTTCGCCCTCGCCTGGGTGCTCGGCGACTCCATGCGCACCCGGCGGGCCTACTTCGCCCAGTTGGAGGAGCGCGCGGCCCGCCTGGAGAAGGAGCGCGAGGCGCAGGCGAAGGTCGCGGTCGCCGCCGAGCGCGCCCGTATCGCGCGCGAGCTGCACGACGTCGTCGCGCACAACGTGTCGGTGATGGTGGTGCAGGCCGACGGCGCCGCCTACGTCATGGACACCGCGCCCGACCAGGCGAGGAAGGCCCTGGAGACGATCTCCTCGACCGGCCGCCAGGCGCTGGCCGAGATGCGCCGTCTGCTGGGCGTGCTGCGCACCGGCGAGCACCAGGAGAGCGGGGAGTACGTCCCGCAGCCCGACGTGGAGCAGATCGACGACCTCATCGAGCAGTGCCGCAGCTCCGGCCTCCCGGTCGACTTCAAGGTGGAGGGCACCCCGCGACCACTGCCCAGCGGCGTGGAGCTGACCGCGTACCGGATCGTGCAGGAGGCGCTCACCAACACCCGCAAGCACGGCGGGCCGGGCGCGGGCGCGAGCGTCCGCCTGGTCTACTTCGACGACGGTCTCGGCCTGCTGGTCGAGGACGACGGCAAGGGCGCCCCGCACGAGCTGTACGAGGAGGGCGGCGCCGACGGGCAGGGGCACGGCCTGATCGGCATGCGCGAGCGCGTCGGCATGGTCGGCGGCACCCTGGACGCCGGCCCGCGCCCGGGCGGAGGATTCCGCATCAGCGCCCTGCTGCCACTCAAACCGGCGCACTGACCAGCCGTACGCCCCCACCCGCCCTCCCACGGCAACAGAAGACACGGAAGAGGACCCGATGACGATCCGCGTGATGCTCGTCGACGACCAGGTGCTGCTGCGCACCGGGTTCCGGATGGTGCTCGCCGCCCAGCCGGACATGGAGGTCGTCGCGGAGGCGGGCGACGGTGTCGAGGCCCTCCAGGTGCTGCGGTCCACCGCCGTCGACGTCGTCCTGATGGACGTCCGGATGCCGAAGCTGGACGGCGTGGAGGCCACCCGGCGGATCTGCGAGGAGCCGGACGCGCCCAAGGTCCTCATCCTGACCACGTTCGACCTGGACGAGTACGCCTTCTCCGGGCTGAAGGCGGGTGCCTCCGGCTTCATGCTCAAGGACGTGCCCCCCGGTGATCTCCTTGCCGCCATCCGCGCCGTGCACAGCGGTGACGCGGTCGTGGCACCCTCCACCACCCGGCGCCTGCTGGACCGCTTCGCGCCGATGCTGCCCTCCGCCGGCAAGGAACCCCAGCACAAGGAGCTGGAACGCCTCACCGAGCGGGAGCGCGAGGTGATGGTGCTCGTCGCGCAGGGCCTGTCCAACGGCGAGATCGCGTCCCGGCTGGTGCTGAGCGAGGCGACCGTGAAGACCCATGTGGGCCGCATCCTGACCAAGCTCGGCCTGCGCGACCGGGTGCAGGTGGTCGTGCTGGCGTACGAGACGGGGCTGGTGCGCGCCGGCGGCCACGGCTGACGGCCGCGGGCCCGGGCCCGCTTCATCAGCGCAGGACGCCCTCGATGAAGTCGCTGCCCAGCCGGGCCACCGCGGACAGGTCCAGCTGGTGCTGGACGTACCGGCCGCGGCGGCAGTCGGTGATCAGGCCCGCCTTCTTCAGCACCGTCAGGTGCCGGGATATCTCGGGCGCCGACATGCCGTGCGCGTCGGCCAGTTCGCTCGTGGTGTGCGGGGCGCGCGCGAGGTGCCGGCACAGCCGCATCCGCACCGGGTGGGCCAGCGCCGCCAGCCGGCGCGTGAGCTGTTCGACGGACGGCGCCTGCGGCCGGGGACCGCTCGCGGGGTAGGTGATCGACGGCTGCCAGCCGTACCGGTGCAGGACCATCACGTGCGGCCAGCCGAGGCTGGTCGGCACCAGCACGAGGCCGCCGTCGCCGGTGGCGGTGCGGCCCACGAGCAGCTTGTCGACCGTGACGAGCCCGGCCTCCTCATCCAGGGAGACGGCCCCGGACAGGGCCGCGAGGGCCTCGCCGAGGCCCTTGCGGCGCAGCAGCTCGGTCTTGTGCCGGGCGTCGGCGGCCAGCTGGGGCTGGATGCGGGCCCAGGTGTCGGCGAAGAAGGCGTCGTCGCAGTCGAGCATCAGCTGCCGGAACCAGGCCCGCACGGCTGGCGGATCGGTCAGCAGGCGGCGCGTGAACCGCTCCTGTACGGCACCGCGCGCGGCGGCCAGTTCCAGGGAGCGGCGGCGCAGCTCCGGGTCGTCGAGCGGGCCGGGCTCCTGGACGTCGTAGCGCAGCTGGCAGGTGAACTCCAGGGCCGCGTTGACGAACTGTTCGTCCGTCAGTTTGTCCAGTTGGTCCAGCTCTTCGGCGAGCGTGGCGCCGGGGAGGGCGCGCCCGCCGGGGAGGCCGGCGAAGGGGGCGAAGACGTCCGAGAACGTCGTACGCCACAGGAAGTCCGCCTCGCACAGCCGGTCGGCCAGGCAGGGCTCCAGCCGGGAGGAGACGGCGGTCGCCCAGCCCCGCAGCTCCGGGTGGTGCCCGGGCTCGCTGAGCGCGTGCAGCGCCATCCCCAGCTCCGCCAGCGGAGAGGGCACGACGGAGACCCTCT
Organism: Streptomyces sp. NPDC029138; assembly: GCF_055564375.1. Taxonomy (NCBI): domain Bacteria; kingdom Bacillati; phylum Actinomycetota; class Actinomycetes; order Kitasatosporales; family Streptomycetaceae; genus Streptomyces; species Streptomyces sp. NPDC029138. The sequence goes on along the minus strand of NZ_JBVHWM010000060.1, from coordinate 49,144 downwards.
CCAGGGGCAGCCCGGTGATGTCGATGGTCACGCTCATGCCCTCCATCGTGCACCCGGCCACTGACAGTGCCCGCGTCGATTGACGGCAGGCGTCAATCCACGGGACATCGGGCCCGGGCGGGAGCAGGCTGAAGGCACCGGGCAGCCGCGTAGCCCGATCCGTCACCGAGCGGTCGTGACAGTCAGCGATCACTCAGCAATCGCTCAGCAACCGTCAGGAATAGCACAGCGATCACTCGGTGATCAGTCACGATCAGTCGACGCCGAGAAGGCCATCCGCCATGAGCATCACCCAGCAGTACCTCCTCGACACCCACCGCGCCCGTCTGCACGGTGAGCCCGGGCCGCCCGCGCCGGGCCGGGGCGACCTCGACCTCGTCCGTGAGCTGCGCGACTACCGGCGCTTCCGCGCGGTCATCGCCGAGCGCCCGGCGCACGGGCGACTGCGCGGCGCCCTGAGCCGCTGGCTGCGCCCCCGCGCCCTGGGCTAGGCCCTCTCCGGCAGGCGGTCCACGAAGTCCCGCACGGCCGCGCGGACCTCGTCCGCCGTCCACTCCAGGCCCGTGGCGCGGACGGTGACCTCCGTGCACGCCAGGCCGGGCCCCTTGGCCTCCCAGGCGTTCGCGAAGAGCATCACCGAGGTCTCCTCGCCCTGGCGCACCGCCGCCTCCGCCGCCACCTCGGGCTCGTACGGCAGCCAGACCTGGAACTCGTGGGTGTGCGGCTCCTCCGGGTGGACGCGGGCCCAGGGCACCCCGGCCGCCGCGAAGCCCTCGCGCAGCGCGGCGGCCACCACGCGCGCGTGCCGCACGTACTCGGGCAGCCGGGGCAGCTCACGGTCCAGGCCGACGAGCGCGGACAGGACGGTCGGGAACTGCTGGAAGACCGTGCCGCCGTACCGGTGCCGCCAGGTCCTCGCCTCCTCCACCAGCGTCCTGGGGCCGGCGAGCGCGGCGCCGCCGAAGCCGCCGAGGGACTTGTAGAACGACACGTAGACGCTGTCGGCCAGGCCCGCGATCTCCTCCAGAGGGCGCCCGAAGTGCTCGGTGCACTCCCACAGGCGCGCTCCGTCGAAGTGCACCACCGCGTCGCGCTCCCGGGCCGCCTCGACGACCTCGGTCAACTCGTCCCAGGTGGGCAGCAGGAAACCGGCGTCCCGGAGGGGCAGCTCCAGCATCAGCGCGCCGAAGGGCTCCTCGAGGTCGCGTATACCGGCCGCCGTGGGCAGTCGGTGCCCGCCGCCCACCCTGACCGGACGCAGGCCGCTGACCTGGCTGAACGCGTGCCGCTCATGCACCTCCGGGTGGGCCAGGGGGTGCAGGGCCACCGCCGTGTCGCCGGTGCGGCCCGCCCAGCAGCGCAGGGCCACCTGCTGGGCCATGGTGCCCGTCGGGAAGAACGCGGCGGCCTCCGTGCCGAGCAGCGCGGCCACCCGCTCCTCCAGGGCGGCCACGATCCGGTTGCCGTAGATGTCGGCCGGCTCGTCCAGGTCGTACACGTCGGCCGCCGCCTCGGTCAGCCACGCGAGACGGTCGCGGATCGAGCCGTCCCAGCCCGCGCGGGCCAGCGTGCGGCGCGCCCGCCGCCGGGCCGCCGCGCGCCGCTCGCGCAACCGCTCCTGCGCCGCTTGTCCCGTGTCCTGTTCCTGCGCCGCGACCTGCGCCGCGCCCTCCGCCCCGTCCCGCGTCGCGTCTTGCCCGGTGCCGTGCTCGTCCGTGTGGGTCATGCCGCGGATCATGCCGTGCCGGACCGGTGGGGGCACCGGGATTTCCGCGCGCGCGGAACCGCCGCGGCGGCGTGGCGAAACCCACAGCCTGTGGACAACCGGCCGCCGCCCCACCCGATAGCGTTAACATGACGAGAAATCGTCCGGTACCCAGAGCGGACTGGAACGGGAAGGCCGCCGTCGCGTGAGTACAGTCCACCAACCAGACCTCAAGGACCGCCCCGCGCGGCTCACCGTCGGCGTCGTCGGCGCCGGTCGCGTGGGCCCCGCGCTGGCCGCGTCCCTCCAGCTCGCCGGGCACCGCCCGGTGGCCGTCTCCGGAGTCTCCGACGCCTCCCGCAGGCGCGCCGAGACCATGCTCCCGGACGTCCCGCTGGTGCCGCCCGCAGAGGTGCTCCAGCGCGCCGACCTGGTGCTGCTCACGGTCCCCGACGACGCCCTGCCCGGCCTGGTCGCCGGCCTCGCCGAGACCGGCGCGGTACGGCCGGGACAGCTGCTCGTGCACACCTCCGGCCGGTACGGCGCGAAGGTGCTCGACCCGGCCCTGCGCGCGGGCGCGCTGCCGCTGGCCCTGCACCCGGCGATGACCTTCACCGGCACGCCGGTGGACGTCCAGCGGCTCGCGGGCTGCTCCTTCGGCGTCACCGCGCCCGAGGAGCTGCGGCTGGCCGCCGAGGCCCTGGTGATCGAGATGGGCGGCGAGCCGGAGTGGATCAGCGAGCAGAACCGCCCGCTGTACCACGCGGCCCTCGCGCTCGGCGCCAACCACCTGGTGACCCTGGTCGCCCAGTCCATGGAGCTGCTGCGCGCGGCCGGCGTGGAGGCGCCCGACCGGATGCTCGGCCCGCTGCTCGGGGCCGCCCTGGACAACGCCCTGCGCTCCGGCGACGCGGCCCTGACCGGTCCGGTCGCGCGCGGGGACGCCGGTACGGTCGCCGCGCACGTCACCGAGCTGCGCAAGCACGCCCCGCAGACCGTGGCGGGCTACCTGGCGATGGCCCGCGCGACCGCCGACCGCGCGCTCGCCCACGGCCTGCTGAAGCCGGAACTCGCCGAGGACCTCCTCGGGGTACTCGCCGACGGAGGCCAAACGAGCCAGGGAGGCGAGGGAACCGACGGCACGAACGGCTCCGACGGCACGACCGGCACGGAGGGGAACGACCGATGACCACCGCCCTGCTGAGCACCGCCGAAGAGCTGCACGCGCGCGTGCGCCACGGCCGCCGCGCCGTCGTGATGACCATGGGCGCCCTGCACGAGGGCCACGCGACCCTCATCCGCACCGCGCGGGCGGTCGCCGGCCCGGACGGCGAGGTCGTCGTCACGGTCTTCGTCAACCCGTTGCAGTTCGGCGCGGGCGAGGACCTGGACCGTTACCCGCGCACCCTGGACGCCGATCTCAAGCTCGCCGAGCAGGCGGGCGCGGACGCGGTGTTCGCGCCCGCCGTGGACGAGGTCTACCCGGGCGGCGAACCGCAGGTGCGCGTCTCCGCGGGCCCCATGGGCGAACGCCTGGAGGGTGCCTCGCGGCCCGGGCACTTCGACGGGATGCTCACCGTCGTCGCCAAGCTGCTGCACCTCACCCGCCCCGACGTCGCCCTGTTCGGGCAGAAGGACGCCCAGCAGCTGGCCCTGATCCGGCGCATGGTGCGGGACCTGAACTTCGGCGTCGAGATCGTCGCCGTACCGACCGTGCGCGAGGAGGACGGGCTCGCCCTGTCCAGCCGCAACCGCTACCTCTCGCCGGACGAGCGCCGCACCGCCCTCGCGCTGTCCCGCGCGCTGTTCGCCGGCCGGGACCGGCACGCGGCGCAGGAGGCGCTGCGCGCGCGGGCCCGGGAAGTGCCCTCCACGCACGCGCGTGCCGAGGCGCTGAGCGCCATAGGGGAGTCCCGCGCGGCGGCCGACGCGCACGCGGTGGCCACCGCCGCGCCCGGCGGCCCGGCGGCCGTCCGCGCCGCCGCCCGCCAGGTCCTGGACGAGGCCACCCGCTTCGACCCGCCGCTCCGGCTGGACTACCTGGCGCTGGTCGACCCCGCCGACTTCACCGAGATCGGCGACGACTTCACCGGCGAGGCCGTCCTCGCCGTCGCCGCCCGGGTCGGCACGACCCGGCTGATCGACAATCTTCCTCTCACCTTCGGAGCCGCCTCGTGACCAGCACAGGCATACGACTGCACGCACCCGCCCCCGGGTGGAACATCTCCGCGGACGTGGTCGTCGTCGGCTCCGGAGTGGCCGGCCTGACCGCTGCACTGCGCTGCGAGGCCGCCGGGCTCACCACGGTCGTCGTCACCAAGGCCCGCCTGGACGACGGCTCCACGCGCTGGGCGCAGGGCGGCATCGCCGCCGCCCTCGGCGAGGGCGACACGCCGGAGCAGCACCTGGAGGACACCCTGGTGGCCGGCGCGGGCCTGTGCGACGAGGAGGCGGTGCGCATCCTCGTCACCGAGGGCCCCGACGCCGTGCGGCGGCTGATCTCCACCGGCGCCCACTTCGACACCGACGACGAGGGCGACATCCACCTCACCCGCGAGGGCGGCCACCACCGGCGCCGGATCGCGCACGCGGGCGGCGACGCGACCGGCGCGGAGGTCTCCCGGGCTCTCGTGGAGGCCGTACGCGCGCGTGGGCTGCGCACCATCGAGAACGCGCTGGTCCTGGACCTGCTGACGGACGCCGAGGGCCGTACGGCCGGGGTCACCCTGCATGTGATGGGCGAGGGTCAGCACGACGGCGTGGGCGCCGTGCACGCCCCCGCCGTGGTCCTCGCGACCGGCGGCATGGGCCAGGTGTTCTCCGCGACCACCAACCCGTCCGTGTCGACCGGCGACGGCGTGGCGCTGGCGCTGCGCGCGGGCGCCGAGATCAGCGACCTGGAGTTCGTCCAGTTCCACCCGACCGTGCTGTTCCTCGGCGCGGACGCCGAGGGCCAGCAGCCGCTCGTCTCCGAGGCGGTGCGCGGCGAGGGCGCGTACCTGATCGACGGGGACGGGGTGCGCTTCATGGCGGGCCGGCACGAGCTGGCCGAGCTGGCGCCCCGGGACATCGTCGCCAAGGGCATCATGCGGCGGATGCTGGAGCAGGGCGCCGAGCACATGTACCTCGACGCCCGGCATTTCGGCGCCGACATGTGGGAGCACCGCTTCCCGACCATCCTGGCCGCCTGCCGCGCCAACGGCATCGACCCGGTCACCGAGCCCATCCCGATCGCCCCGGCCGCCCACTACGCCTCCGGCGGCGTCCGCACCGACGCGCAGGGACGCACCACGGTCCCGGGCCTGTACGCCTGCGGCGAGGTCGCCTGCACCGGTGTGCACGGCGCCAACCGGCTCGCCTCCAACTCCCTGCTCGAAGGCCTCGTCTACGCCGAGCGGATCGCCGCCGACATCGCCGCCGTCCGCGCGGCGGACGGCCTCCACGCGCGCGTGCCCGCACCGGTCCCGCACCCCGAGACGCCGGCGCACCCGCTGCTCACCCCCGAGAGCCGCTTCGCCATCCAGCGGACCATGACCGAGGGCGCGGGCGTGCTGCGCTCCGAGGAGTCCCTCGCCAGGGCCGCCGACCAGCTCCAGAAGCTGCACACCGAGGCCCGGGACGCGCTGGAGGAGGACGGCAAGACCGCCGAGCCCGGCGTGGACACCTGGGAGGCGACGAACCTCCTGTGCGTGGCCCGGGTCCTGGTCGCCGCCGCCCGGCTGCGCGAGGAGACCCGCGGCTGCCACTGGCGTGAGGACCGCGCCGAGCGCGACGACGCGAACTGGCGGCGCCACATCGTCGTACGGCTCAATCCCGACCGGTCGCTGGCCGTACGCACCACCGACACCGCAGACTTCCCCCCTGTCCGGTAACACCCCCGCCCCAGGAGCAGTGACAGACGTGAGCACCGACGACCTTCCCCTCGCCTCGACCGGCGGCTGCGGCGACGGCTGCGGCGACGGCTGCGCCTGCGGCGCCGAGGGCGACGAGGAGTACCTGGAGTGCGGGCTGGACCCCGCGCTCGCCGAACTGCTGGCCGCCGCCGGACTCGACCCGGTCGAGGTCGAGGACATCGCCAACGTCGCCATCCAGGAGGACCTGGACGGGGGTGTGGACGTGACGACCGTGTCGACCATCCCCGAGGACGCGGTGGCCACCGCCGACTTCACCGCGCGCGAGGCGGGCGTCGTGGCCGGCCTGCGGGTCGCCGAGGCCGTGCTCTCCGTGGTCTGCACGGACGAGTTCGAGGTCGAGCGGCACGTGGAGGACGGCGACCGGATCGAGGCCGGGCAGAAGCTGCTGTCGGTCACCACGCGCACGCGTGACCTGCTCACCGCCGAGCGCAGCGCGCTGAACATCCTGTGCCGGCTGTCCGGCATCGCGACCGCCACGCGCGCGTGGGCGGACGCGCTGGAGGGCACCAAGGCGCGGGTGCGGGACACCCGCAAGACGACCCCGGGCCTGCGGTCGCTGGAGAAGTTCGCCGTCCGCTGCGGCGGAGGCGTCAACCACCGCATGTCGCTGTCCGACGCGGCCCTGGTGAAGGACAACCACGTGGTCGCCGCCGGCGGTGTCGCGCAGGCCTTCAAGGCGGTACGGGAGGCCTTCCCGGACGTGCCGATCGAGGTCGAGGTCGACACCCTGCACCAGCTGCGCGAGGTCGTGGACGCGGGCGCCGACCTGATCCTGCTGGACAACTTCACGCCCGGCGAGTGCGAGGAGGCCGTCGGCATCGTCGGCGGGCGGGCGCTGCTGGAGGCCTCCGGGCGGCTGACGCTCGCCAACGCGCGCGCGTACGCCGAGACCGGCGTGGACTTCCTGGCCGTCGGCGCGCTGACCCACTCCTCGCCGATCCTGGACATCGGCCTGGACCTGCGCGAGGCGGAGTAACGGCCATGCTCCTCACGATCGACGTCGGCAACACGCACACCGTCCTCGGCCTGTTCGACGGTGAGGACATCGTCGAGCACTGGCGCATCTCCACGGACGCGCGCCGCACGGCGGACGAGCTGGCGGTGCTGCTCCAGGGCCTGATGGGCATGCACCCGCTGCTCGGCGAGGAGCTTGGCGACGGCATCGACGGCATCGCGATCTGCGCGACCGTCCCGTCGGTGCTGCACGAGCTGCGCGAGGTCACCCGGCGGTACTACGGCGACGTGCCCGCCGTCCTGGTCGAGCCGGGCGTGAAGACGGGCGTGCCGATCCTCACCGACAACCCCAAGGAGGTCGGCGCCGACCGGATCATCAACGCTGTCGCGGCCGTCGAGCTGTACGGCGGCCCGGCGATCGTCGTGGACTTCGGTACGGCGACCACGTTCGACGCGGTGTCCGCGCGCGGGGAGTACGTCGGTGGGGTGATCGCGCCCGGCATCGAGATCTCCGTGGAGGCGCTCGGCGTCAAGGGCGCGCAGCTGCGGAAGATCGAGGTGGCCCGGCCGCGCAGCGTGATCGGCAAGAACACGGTCGAGGCCATGCAGGCGGGTATCGTCTACGGGTTCGCCGGGCAGGTCGACGGGGTGGTCAGCCGGATGGCCCGGGAGCTGGCCGACGACCCGGACGACGTGACGGTGATCGCCACGGGCGGTCTGGCGCCGATGGTGCTGGGCGAGTCCTCGGTCATCGACGAACACCAGCCGTGGCTGACCCTGATCGGCCTCCGCCTGGTCTACGAACGCAACGTGTCACGCCTGTGAGGCCCGGCCGGGACCGGCCTGCCGGGAACCTCACCGGCGCCCCGGAAACGCCGCTGGCCCTCGCCGGCTGACTCCAGCGGCTTCCCCGGGACCGCCACCGGCCTGGCCGGGGGCCCAGCGGCCCCGCCAATGTGGCCCCCGCCCGCCGGGGAGCCACCGGTCCCACCTGGCGACACCGCCTTCCGTCCCGTCCGGCGAGCCACCGGCCCCGTCCGGCGAAACCTCCGATCCCGTCCCGCGGCTCCACCGTCCCCGTCGGCGAGCTATTGGCTCCGTCCCGCGGCTCCACCGGCCCCGTCGGCGAGCTACCGGCTCCGTCCCGCGGCTCCACCGGCCCCGTCGGCGAGCTATTGGCTCCGTCCCGCGGCTCCACCGGCCCCGTCGGCGAGCTATTGGCTCCGTCCCGCGGCTCCACCGTCCCCGTCGGCGAGCTGCCGGCTCCGTCCCGCAGCTCCACCGTCCCCGTCGGCGAGCTGCCGGCTCCGTCCCGCGGCTCCACCGGCCCCGCCGGCGAGCTGCCGGCTCCGTCCCGCGACACCTCCGGCCCCGTCAGCGAGCTACCGGCCCCGTCCCGCGACACCTCCGCCCCGTCAGCGAGCCACCGTCCCCCTCCCGTGACACCTCCGCCCCGCCCACGACGACGCCCGCCCCCGTCGTTGGCACCGGATGAGGGAAAGCCGGAGCGACACGCGGGGAAATGGCGTTCGGATTCGTCGGTTTTGTCTGATTAGTCGGTAACGTCGCCGCATGCCCACGCCATACGGATCCCGCGGCGGCATGGCGTTCGGCGTGGAGGAGCTGCGTGTGCTCCGCCGCGCCCTCGCCCTCGCCCTTCACCCCGGCCACGCCTCCGCCGAGGACGTGCAGGACTGTTTCCGGCTCGCCGAGTCGCTCGACGAGGCGATGTGCGAGGGGGCCAGACTGCGCGCCTTCCTGGTGGCCGACCTGGGCCGGTACCGAGCCGCCCTGCCCGGTACCGCCGCCGGCTATCTCACCCTCCTGGAGGAGGCGCTCGGGGCCGGGCACCGGCCGACGCCGGACGACCTCGTCGCACTCCGGGCACTGCGCGGGAACCCCGCGGCGGCGGCGCTGCTGGACCGCTGCCAGGCACTGGCCGAGCAGGACGTACGGGCGCGGTTCGCGCAGGGCGCGCGAAAGGTGCCGGCGCCCGCCGTGCCACCCGCGAGGACGCGCCTGCTGGCCCTCGCGGGCGGCGCGGGGGAGTCCGGGGCCCCGCAGGGCGAAGGGGAGGCCGACGGGCCCGCCACACCCCCGCAGGAGCCCGCGCGGGAGCCCGGGCAGAAGCCGTCGCCCGGCCCCTCGGAACGGCCCACGCCGGAACCGGCCGCTCCGAAGCGGCCCATCCCGACACCCGGAGAGGTCTTCCCGCGCCGCAAGCCGACACCCCCGGCGGAGTCCGCGCCCCACCAGCTGGCGGCGGGTTAGGCGCGCCCCCGCCCCTTTCGGGCGTTCCGGCGTGGCTACTCTGGAGCCATGGACTACGTCTCCGCGCTCGTGCCCCCGGTCGTCATGGCCGTGTTCTTCATCGGTGTGGTCAGGGTGATCGTGAAGACCCAGGGCGGGGCCGCCAAGGCCAAGGAGGACGCCGCCGTGGACGCCGCCCTCGCCCGGGTGGAGGGCACGCCCAAGGCCTCCGCCACCGGCGACGCCTGAGCGGGCCGCGGCACAGCGCACCGGATCACACGGGATCACAGCAGGTCGCAGCAGGTCATAGCAGGTCACCGGCCTTCGGATCGCCCTGCGAGCCCGTCGGCCGACCCCCGGCCGACCATGACCGATCCCTCCCGTCGACCCCCCGGCCGACCCTTCGCGTACGACTCCCCGCGCCCCGGCGCCGCGCGAGTCGTACGCCCTTTTTGTTCCCGTTTGCAACTCTAGCGCACGTTCGGCACGCCATTGCCGGGATCTCCCACTATTGTTCTGAGTTGTGCCTCGCCCATTGGGAGAACTCGAAGACGCGGTCATGACGCGGGTGTGGAAGTGGAACCGCCCGGTGACCGTTCGAGAAGTCCTGGAAGATCTCCAGCAGCAACGCTCCATCGCGTACACCACCGTGATGACGGTTTTGGACAATCTCCATCAGAAGGGCTGGGTGCGTCGCGAGGCCGAAGGACGGGCCTATCGATATGAGGCCGTGTCGACACGAGCCGCCTACGCCGCCGCCCTCATGAACGACGCCTGGTCGCAGAGCGACAACCCGGCCGCCGCTCTCGTCGCCTTCTTCGGCATGATGAGCGAGGAACAGCGCCAGGCGCTCAGGGACGCCGTTCGCATCGTCCAGGGACCGGAAGAAACGCGGGAAGCCCCCGAAGCCCGCCGACAGGAACCCGCCGAACCCCGGCAAGAGGAGAACCCCGGCGCGCAGGAGGACGCCGACGGGCGATAGCGTCCGCTCATGTCAGCAGAGCGCCCCGAAGTCTCCGCAAAAGCCATCACCGTCCGACGGGCCCGGACCAGCGATGTCCCCGCCGTGCGCCGCCTCCTCGACGCCTACGTCCGTGACCGCATCCTGCTCGACAAAGCCACGGTCACGCTTTACGAGGACATCCAGGAGTTCTGGGTCGCGGAACGCGACGACAACGCCGAGGTGGTCGGCTGCGGCGCGCTGCACGTCATGTGGGAGGACCTCGCGGAAGTCCGCACACTGGCGGTGAAGCCCGGCCTCAAGGGCGCCGGCGTCGGTCATCAGTTGCTGGAGAAGTTGCTCCAGACCGCGCGCTGGCTCGGCGTTCGACGCGTTTTCTGCCTGACCTTCGAAGTCGACTTCTTCGGGAAGCACGGCTTCGTGGAGATCGGGGAGACGCCGGTCGACACCGATGTGTACACGGAGCTGTTGCGTTCCTATGACGAGGGCGTCGCGGAGTTCCTCGGTCTCGAACGAGTGAAGCCGAACACCTTGGGCAACAGTCGGATGCTTCTGCATCTGTGATCGTCATTGCCCCGGTGGCCTATGTCCGAAACGCGCATGTTTCCGGACGGGGGCGGTCCACTGAGTCACTCCCGAGGGTTTGTGTTTTTCCGGCAAAAGCGGTTTGCTTTCCGACGTACTGCAGTACTGCATATAACAGGGGCGGCGAAACGGCGGACGCCGCACACCCCTGGCCCTCAACGTTATCGATGAAAGGAAATGCGGTGGCACAGAAGGTTCAGGTCCTTCTTGTCGACGACCTCGACGGCGGCGAGGCGGACGAGACCGTGACGTTCGCGCTGGACGGCAAGACGTACGAGATCGATCTCACGACTGCGAATGCGGACAAGCTGCGCACGCTTCTTGAGCCCTATGTGAAGGGCGGGCGTCGTACCGGCGGCCGTACCTCCGGTGGGCGTGGAAAGGCGCGTGCCGCTTCCGGCGGCAACCAGGACACCGCGGCGATCCGCGCCTGGGCGAAGGAGAACGGTTACGAGGTCAACGACCGCGGCCGGGTTCCCGCCTCCATCCGCGAGGCCTACGAGAAGGCCAACGGCTGATCCCGCCGGTCGGCGGGATGTCCGGCGCACGCGCGCCGAAGCCGGACCCGGTGACACTGCGCTGCCACCGTGTCCACCAGTCGCACGAGATCGGGGGCGCTCCCCTCGCGCCCCACGGGGGGCGACGCCGGCATGACCGGCATGGCGGGCAGCGAGGCCTCGACCTCCCGTCCCGGACCAGGGGGCCGCAACCACACAGCGGCCCCCTGCACGGACGGCTCGCGCCCGGACTCGGCCCGTGCGGCGGCGGTCCCCGCCGGTGGCGGCGGGGCCTCCAGGGTGTCTCCCGCCCCGAGCGCCCGTAGGTCCAGGGTCACCGTGCCCCACTCCAGCCAGGCCAGCAGGCCGGGCAGTTCCTCCGCGCTGCCCGCGGCCACCAGCAGCTCCATCCGGTCGCCCCGCAGGGCCACCGGGGAGCCCGGCGCGAGATGCCGGAGCGCCTTCGCGCCCGCCTCGGCCGGTACGTCCAGCACGTCGAACCGCACCCCCGTACGCAGCCGCAGCGGCCGTCCGGGCACGGTCGGCCACCCCAGATCGTTCTCGTACCAGTGCCGGGCCCGGGCCTCCGGGCCGGCGAGAAGACCGGCGGGCGGACCGGCGGCCGGGGTGCCCGGATCGACGGGCCGGCGGGGAAGGGGGACCGTGGAGGTCATGGGGACCGAGCCAACCATGCCAAGTGAAACTGCCGAACCCCCCTTCGGGTTACGCTGGGTGGCCTGTCGGCTGCGCAGAGTGCCGAAAAGGGGGGCGCTTGGGGGCCCGGGGAGGCGCAAGGTTGTTCGCCCATAGCGGAGGGAACCGGTGCGCGCCGCATGGAGTGTCAGTCCCCGCGGGTAAGACATGCCTAGTGGGAGGGGGCGACACGCAGGAAAAGGCCGTCTCACGTTCGCCATCGGCGTACTGGCGACTGGGGTAACTGCCTGGCCTGCGGGAACATCGTCTCGCACCATCGGGTTGGAGCAGATGTCGGCGTCACGGGTCAGGAGGCCATCGACGGTGTCGGCAGTTGGAATGAGCGGTCCCCGCTTGCGGGACTAAGCTGCGGAAGGACAGGGAGGGGAAGTTCCCCCCACTGCCTGACCGCTCTGAGGAGCGATTAACGATGTTCGAGAGGTTCACCGACCGCGCGCGGCGGGTTGTCGTCCTGGCTCAGGAAGAAGCCCGGATGCTCAACCACAACTACATCGGCACCGAGCACATCCTCCTGGGTCTCATCCACGAGGGCGAAGGTGTCGCCGCTAAGGCCCTGGAGAGCCTCGGCATTTCGCTTGAGGCGGTCCGCCAGCAGGTGGAGGAGATCATCGGTCAGGGCCAGCAGGCCCCGTCCGGGCACATCCCCTTCACCCCCCGTGCCAAGAAGGTCCTGGAGCTGTCGCTCCGCGAGGCCCTTCAGCTGGGCCACAACTACATCGGCACGGAGCACATCCTGCTCGGCCTGATCCGCGAGGGCGAGGGCGTCGCCGCCCAGGTCCTGGTCAAGCTGGGCGCAGACCTCAACCGGGTGCGGCAGCAGGTCATCCAGCTGCTCTCCGGTTACCAGGGCAAGGAGACCGCCACCGCGGGCGGCCCGGCCGAGGGCACGCCCTCGACCTCTCTCGTCCTGGACCAGTTCGGCCGGAACCTCACCCAGGCCGCTCGTGAGTCCAAGCTCGACCCGGTCATCGGGCGCGAGAAGGAGATCGAGCGGGTCATGCAGGTGCTGTCCCGCCGTACGAAGAACAACCCGGTGCTGATCGGTGAGCCCGGCGTCGGCAAGACCGCCGTCGTCGAGGGCCTCGCCCAGGCCATCGTCAAGGGCGAGGTGCCCGAGACGCTCAAGGACAAGCACCTCTACACGCTGGACCTCGGTGCCCTGGTCGCCGGCTCCCGCTACCGCGGTGACTTCGAGGAGCGCCTGAAGAAGGTGCTCAAGGAGATCCGCACCCGCGGCGACATCATCCTGTTCATCGACGAGCTGCACACGCTGGTCGGTGCGGGTGCCGCCGAGGGCGCCATCGACGCGGCTTCGATCCTGAAGCCGATGCTGGCCCGCGGTGAGCTTCAGACCATCGGTGCGACCACCCTGGACGAGTACCGCAAGCACCTGGAGAAGGACGCGGCCCTGGAGCGCCGTTTCCAGCCCATCCAGGTCGCCGAGCCGTCCCTGCCGCACACGATCGAGATCCTCAAGGGCCTGCGCGACCGGTACGAGGCGCACCACCGCGTCTCCATCACGGACGAGGCCCTGGTCCAGGCGGCCACCCTGGCCGACCGGTACATCTCGGACCGCTTCCTGCCGGACAAGGCGATCGACCTGATCGACGAGGCCGGATCGAGGATGCGCATCCGCCGGATGACCGCTCCGCCGGACCTGCGCGAGTTCGACGAGAAGATCGCGGCCGTCCGCCGGGACAAGGAGTCCGCGATCGACTCCCAGGACTTCGAGAAGGCGGCTTCTCTCCGTGACAAGGAGAAGCAGCTGCTCGCCGCGAAGGCCAAGCGGGAGAAGGAGTGGAAGGCCGGCGACATGGACGTCGTCGCCGAGGTCGACGGCGAGCTGATCGCCGAGGTGCTGGCCACGGCCACGGGCATCCCGGTCTTCAAGCTGACCGAGGAGGAGTCCAGCCGCCTGCTCCGCATGGAGGACGAGCTCCACAAGCGGGTCATCGGCCAGGTGGACGCCGTCAAGGCGCTGTCGAAGGCGATCCGCCGTACGCGCGCCGGTCTGAAGGACCCGAAGCGTCCGGGTGGCTCGTTCATCTTCGCCGGCCCGTCCGGTGTCGGTAAGACCGAGCTGTCCAAGGCGCTCGCCGAGTTCCTCTTCGGTGACGAGGACGCGCTGATCTCCCTCGACATGTCGGAGTTCAGCGAGAAGCACACGGTGTCGCGTCTCTTCGGTTCGCCCCCCGGATACGTGGGCTACGAGGAGGGCGGCCAGCTGACGGAGAAGGTGCGCCGCAAGCCGTTCTCGGTCGTCCTCTTCGACGAGGTCGAGAAGGCCCACCCGGACATCTTCAACTCGCTGCTCCAGATCCTGGAGGACGGTCGCCTGACCGACTCCCAGGGCCGGGTCGTGGACTTCAAGAACACGGTCATCATCATGACGACCAACCTCGGCACCCGGGACATCTCCAAGGGCTTCAACCTCGGTTTCGCCGCCGCGGGTGACACGAAGACCAACTACGAGCGCATGAAGAACAAGGTGTCGGACGAGCTGAAGCAGCACTTCCGCCCCGAGTTCCTCAACCGCGTCGACGACGTGGTCGTCTTCCCGCAGCTGACGCAGGAGGACATCCTGCGGATCGTCGACCTGATGGTCGGCAAGGTGGACGAGCGCCTGAAGGACCGGGACATGGGCATCGAGCTGTCCCAGTCCGCGAAGGAGCTGCTGGCCAAGAAGGGTTACGACCCGGTGCTGGGCGCCCGGCCGCTGCGCCGCACGATCCAGCGCGAGATCGAGGACACGCTGTCGGAGAAGATCCTCTTCGGCGAGCTGCGCCCCGGTCACATCGTGGTCGTGGACACCGAGGGCGAGGGCGACGCCGCCACGTTCACCTTCCGGGGTGAGGAGAAGTCGGCGCTGCCGGACGTCCCGCCGATCGAGCAGGCCGCGGGTGGGGCTGGGCCCAACCTGAGCAAGGAGTAAGCGTCAGCCTCCGGCGGTTCAGCCGAATGTGAGGGGCCGGTGCCTTCGGGCACCGGCCCCTTTCGGCTTTCTCGGGGTCACACGAGGGTGACGTCCGCCTCGGGGAAGAAGCGGGCGTAGCGGGAGACGGGGAACCGACTCCCGGCCTGGTGGTGCAGGAACACCGAGCGGAGACCCGGCAGCCGGGCCGCCAGGGCGGAGAGATACTCGTCGCCGCGCATCACGACGACCCGCAGCACCTTGATGCCGGGCATCTCGGGCATGCGTTCGAAACAGCGCGGGAATGCGCGGGCGATGTGCGCGTTCACGTGCAGCTCGGTCAGCTGGGGAAGTTCGGCGACCGCCGCCCAGTCGGTGGCCGTCACTTCCTTGGTCAGATGCCCGAGGCTGAGCTTCCGCAGGCCGCTCCAGTGCTGGAGCCCGCGCAGCCCCGTGTTGTCGGTGCTGCCCCGTCCCAGGGTCAGTGCTTCGAGGGGCGCGTCGACCGGCAGGGCATGCGTGAGGTCGGTGCCCGGCAGTTCCTGGGAGACCGAGAGACGCTTCAGCGACCCCAGGGACCGAAGCCCGGCCAAGGTCCCGACACGGGCGAGGAGGAGATTGACGAGCGGGAGCGTGGACAGGCGGTCCAGGCCCTCCGTGGCCGGGCAGTCCGCCAGGTTCAGCTCGTTGAGCGAGCGGTAGGGCGACAGTGAGCCGAGGTCGGTCAGGCGAGGGTTGTCCCGCAGTTCCAGCGCCAGCACCGACGCGGGTTCCGGTACGGCGGCCAGGATGTCCTCGACCCGGAGCGGGCCGTGGAAGGAATGGCCGTACCAGGGCCGCATCCCCGCCAGGGTCAGGCGCTGCGCGGGTGAGGTGCAGGTCAGGAGGAGGCCCGTGCGGTCGAGGTGGTTCAGGACCTCGGCCGCGTATTCCTCGGTGTCGAAGCGGTGCCAGGTCCCCACGAGCTGACGACGTACCTCCAGGTCCTTGTGTTCCCGGAACCGCCGCAGCACCGCCAGGGCGCCCTCCGGCTCCTCCTCCCCGAGGAGCGACGCGGTGACGGTCACACCCCGCGCCTCCTCGTCCGTCAGCCCGTACGGACCCGGCAGCAGCTCCAGCACCAGCGGGCCCGCCTCCGCCAGGGCTCGCGCGCCTCCGTCGTGCGCGGCGGAATCAAAGCGGCGGCCCGCGCCTCCACCTCCGCCCGGACCCCCGGCTCCAGAGCCGCCGTGTGTTCCAGGCAGGCCAGGGCCAGCAACGTCAGGCGGGGTGACTCCCGGGCCAGCAACTGGCGCAGCACGGCGGCCCGCTCGCGTGGGCGGGCGTGGGCCACCGCCATGCGGATGACGTCCTCCCACTGGGTGTCGTCGGCGTGGCTGACCAGGACGTCCAGGTGGCCCTCCGCCACGGCGTGACGCGCGCCCAGGTAGTCCTGGAAGGTGCGGTGGACGAAGTCCACGACGCCCTCGGCCGGCCGGCGCAGCAGGCCGCTGCGCAACAGCAGGGCGCGCAACACCGCCGCCGCGTCCCCCTGCCCTGCCGCCGGCGCGACCGCAGGCAGGCACCGCTCCACGATGCCCTCGGCCGTCTCCGCGTCCATCTCCGTGCGGCCGCTCAGGACCAGGGCGTAGGCCAGCCGCTGGAGCAGTTCCAGCTGTGCTTCCTCACCCGGCTCCACCCCCATCCCGCGCTCCCGGTCCCGCCGGGTGAGCAGCATCGACAGGGCGGCGTCGTACAACTCCTTGCGCCCGGTGGGGAGGTAGCCCCGGCGTTCCCGGTGCAGAGCGCAGATCAGGCCGCACATCAGGGGGTTGGTGGCCAGGCGGGCCAAGTCGCGTTTGGTGTGGAGGGAGTCCAGGAGCGGTCCCTCGTACTCCGGTGCCCGCGCCGCCTCGTGCCAGCGGTGGACGAACGTCGCCACCTCCGTGCGGCGCATCGGGGCCAGGGTCAGTTCCCGGAAGCCCTCCTGGGCCAGCCAGTCGGGGCGTACGGCGGTGGGGCGGGAGGTCAGCAGCCAGTGGTTGCCGGGGTAGGCCGTGAGCAGGGAGCGCAACCAGTCGCGGGTGCGGTGGCGGTCGGCGGCCGCGATCTCGTCCAGGCCGTCCACCAGGACCAGGCCGCGCCCCGCGGTCAGGACACGGTCGGCCCAGCCCTCCGGCGGGGTCAGCGGGCAGCTCACCGCCTTCAGGAAGTCGGCGGGAGGCGGCAGCGGGCCCGTGCGGATCAGGGTGCGCAGCGGGAGGACGTACGGGACGCGGTCGGCGTCGCGGGCGGCGGTGACCGCCAGCCACTGCACCAGCGTGGTCTTGCCGGAGCCGGCGTCGCCGCGCAGCAGCACGCGGGAGTCGGTGAGCAGGGCCTCCTCGGCGGGCAGCCGGCCCGGCGCGGTGGGCGGGCGTTCGCCGGGGGCCGGGTCCGGGGCGGAGTCCCCGGCCGCGGTCGCCTCCAGGCTGAGATAGGCGACTTCGAGGGGCCAGCGGTCGGGGGAGTCGCGCAGGTCGATGCCGTAGATGGTGATGTGGTTGTGGCAGTCGGCGACGTAGGGCAGGTAGCGGCGTTCGAAGGCGAGGTCGCGCGCGCCGGGGCGGGGAGTGCGGGCGATCAGCTCGTCGATCCGGGCGATCAGTTCCCGCTGCGTCCGGGTCTGCTCCACCAGGGTCCGGGCCACGAACGTGGAGCGGCGGGTGAAGAACTCCAGGATGTGCAGGCAGGCCCACTGGGTCGCCGAGTCCAGGAAGGCGCGGGCGTCGGCGGACAGGCCGTCCGGGGGCGGGGCGTGGCGGCGCAGGTGCCGGGCGAGATCGTGGCTGCCCAGCCGTACGGCCTGTACGTCGTCCATGTCCAGGTCGCCGAGGGCGAGGAGCGTGCGGGTGAGGGTGTCGGTGACGGCCGTCTCCTCGTCGGGCGGGAACGGCCGCTCGCCCGGGGACTCCATGGCCTGCGTCACCAGCCGGCCGGCGAGCCGGCGCACCTCCTTCTCGCCCAGCGTCCGCCGCTCGCCCCGGAACGACACCAGCGCGGACAGTCGTACCGGCCGGTCGGCCAGTCCCGCGCCCGGCCCGTCCTGGACGAACAGCTTCTTCACCAGTGGGCCGAGCAGGCCGGACGCCAGCTTGCTGCCCAGTACGGCCGGCTCCATCCGCCACCCCCGTGCGCGTACGACGTACGGATGGAGCCTAGCCAGAGCGGTCGGTCGGCGTTACGACAACTGTCCGTTGTAGTCCGGGAGTTTGAAGGTCTTCTCGGCGTGGCCGCCGGACAGGTCCGTGGCGCTGTTGCCGATGTTCGCGATGATCGTGTAGCCGTCGTTCTCGATGCCGGCGCGCTGGGCGGTCTTGTAGGCGGCGACGTCCTTGAAGAGGTCGGCCAGGCCGCGGACGTGGAGGCCGGAGACGTCGTAGCCGTCGTGTTCGAGGTTGTACTCGGTGGGCCAGTACAGGACGCCGGGGCGGGCGGTGACGAAGAAGAGGGAGACGCCGTGCTCCTGGGCGTAGCGGGCGACGTCGAGGACGGGCCGGTTGGCCGGCTGGGGGTAGCTGAAGCCGAAGTCGGTCTCCAGCGTGGTGTTGTCGATGTCGAAGACGATCGCCTGCTTCTCGCCGGGCCTGGCGGCGGCGATGCGGTCCTTCAGGTACGGGAGGGCCTGGTCCATGACGGCCTGGCAGTCCTTCTGCCAGGTGGCGTAGTCGACCTCGGCGGAGGAGGTGCTCGTGGTCGCGGCCTCGGCCGGGGCTGCCGTCGCGGCCGGAGCGGCCAGTGCGGCCAGGGCGGTCACGGAGACGGCGGTCACGGAGATGCGGCGTGCCCAGGGGCGTCTGGTCATCGGTGGGGGTCCTCTCGCGTCTCTGAATGTCAGGGGCATGATCTGAGGCGAGGGTGGCGCGAGGGGAACCGTAGGGTTACTGGAGGGTAGGCGCCTAGAGGCCTGCGTCACATTTCTGCAATCGCGGACAGGGGGTGCCGGTGATATGGGGCACAGGCGAAATGTCCGGTACTAGCCTGGATAGTGGGATGTGCCGGATAGGCAAAAGGGGAGAAAAAGGGACCTTTCCCCGGGAACTCCGAGTAGGAACTGCGCCGTCAGGGCAGTGGGAGCCCAGGGAGCGGCTGTCAAGAAAGCGGTGGTTTTACCGGCCACTACTACCCGATGTCGTAGATAGGGCGTTTTGGGCTTGATGGGGTGCTCGGTTACCAAGGGATGGCCGCTTCGGTGAAACGTCTCCAAGGACGTCTGTGCGCCGAGTGGCAGAAGAGTCCCCGAGTTCACGAGGTCCAGATGTTCCAGCGCTTCACGTCCCGTTCTTCCCGTACGTCCTCTCTCCGTGCCCGTGTGACCGTCCTGGCTGCCGGACTCGGCGCCACGGCCGTGCTGGGTACCGGGGTCGCGAGCGCCGCCACCGCGACCTCCTGGGTCGACCCGGTGAAGAAGTACACGCTCTCCGCGGGCTTCGCGCAGGCCGGCAACCACTGGGCGCACAAGCACAGCGGCCAGGACTTCGCCGTGCCGACCGGCACCGAGGTCGTCGCCGCGCACGGCGGCACCGTCGTCAAGGCCGGCCCCAACGGCGCCGGTGACGGCCCGGCGTACGGCAACGCCGTCGTCATCAAGCACGGCAACGGCACCTACTCGCAGTACGCGCACCTGTCCCGGGTCGACGTCAGGATCGGCCAGGTCGTCCGGACCGGCCAGCACATCGCCCTGTCCGGCTCCACCGGCAACTCCACCGGTCCGCACCTGCACTTCGAGATCCGTACGACCCCGAACTACGGCTCCGGCATCGACCCGGTGTCGTTCCTGCGCGCCCAGGGCGTGCGGGTCTGACCTAGTCCTTCTCGCGGGCGTGCTCGTGCGCCTGCGTGATGAGGTCCAAGGCGACTTCGAGAACGGCCTCGCGCTTCTTCTCGGAGTCGCCTTCGAGGTCCTGCATCACGAACATCCCGGCGTGCAGCGTGAACATCGCGCTGACCGAGCGGACCTGGTCGACCAGCTCCGCCTCCGGGTCGATGAGGATGTCCCGCAGTCCGCGCATCCGGTCCTTGAACGTGTCGCCGATGCGCAGTTCCCGTACCGTCGCCTGGTTCTCCTGCATGAAGCGGAACAGCGGTTCCGCGCCGGCCAGCGCCTCGCTGTAGCGGCGGACGATCTCCTGCTTGGTCTCCAGGGTGTGCGGCTGCTGTCCGCCCCACTCGATCAGGTCCTCGATCGGCTGCGTCAGATCCGCGAAGAGACTGACGATGATCTCTTCCTTGGTCTTGAAGTGGTAGTACAGGGCCGCCTTCGTGACGTCGAGACGCTCGGCGATCTCCCGCAGGGAGGTCTTCTCGTAACCCTGCTCCGCGAAGAGTCCGAGCGCCACGTCCTGGATGCGCTGGCGGGTGTTGCCGCGGCGCTGCTGCTTGGTGCCGTCCATGGTGAGGCCCATCCTCGTACTCCTCGCGCTCCCGCGGAAACTTACTTGACGCCCGGCTAGTAGCGGGTCTACCTTCCGCAGTGTAGTAACTAGCCGGGCGGCAAGTAAGTACTGCCGCAGGGGGAATGGGAAGACGATGGCGGACACGGTCGAAAGTGTCATAGCAGGGGGCGAACAGCCCCAAAGTGCGGCCGAGGGCAAACAGCCCAGGAGTGTGCGGGTGGTGCTGCTCGCACTCATGATCGCGATGATGCTCGCGATGCTGGACAACATGATCGTCGGTACGGCGATGCCGACGATCGTCGGCGAACTGGGCGGCCTGGAACACCTCTCCTGGGTCGTGACCGGTTACACCCTGGCCACCGCGGCCTCCACCCCGGTGTGGGGCAAGATCGGTGACATGTTCGGGCGCAAGGGCGCCTTCCTCAGCTCGATCGTGATCTTCCTGATCGGCTCGGCGCTGAGCGGCATGGCCCAGGACATGGGCCAGCTGATCGCTTTCCGGGCCGTGCAGGGCCTGGGCGCCGGCGGTCTGATGGTCGGCGTCATGGCGATCATCGGCGATCTGATCCCGCCGCGGGAGCGGGGCAAGTACCAGGGCATGATGGCCGGCGTCATGGCGCTGGCGATGATCGGCGGTCCGCTGGTCGGCGGCACCATCACCGACAACTGGGGCTGGCGCTGGGCCTTCTACATCAACCTGCCGCTCGGCGCGGTCGCCCTCGCGCTGGTCACCGCCGTGCTGCACCTGCCGAGGAAGCGGGCCAAGGCGGGCATCGACTACCTCGGCGTGCTGCTGCTGACCGTCGGCATCACCTCCATCGTGCTGGTGACCACCTGGGGCGGCACCGAGTACGCCTGGACCTCCGCGCGGATCATGGAGCTGACCGGCATCGGCGTGGCCGCGCTGGTCGGGTTCGTGTTCTGGCAGACCAAGGCCACCGAGCCGGTCCTGCCGCTGCACATCTTCAAGAGCCGCAACTTCACCCTGATGTCGGTGATCGGCTTCATCACCGGCTTCGTGATGTTCGGCGCCACCCTGTTCCTGCCGCTGTACCAGCAGGCCGTCCAGGGCGCCTCCGCCACCAACTCCGGTCTGCTGCTCCTGCCGATGCTCGGCGCGATGCTCGTGACCTCGATGGTCGCCGGGCGCGTCACCACGAACACCGGCCGGTACAAGGTGTTCCCGATCGTCGGCGGCGTCCTGATGACCGTCGGCCTGTACCTGCTGTCCCTGATGGACACCGAGACGACCCGTCTGACCTCCGGTGTCTACATGGCCGTGGTCGGCGCGGGCATGGGCTGCCTGATGCAGATCACCATGCTGGTCGCGCAGAACAGCGTGCAGATGAAGGACATGGGCGTGGCGTCCTCCTCGGCCACCCTGTTCCGTACGCTCGGCTCCTCCTTCGGCGTGGCCATCATGGGCGCCCTGTTCAACCACCGGGTCCAGGACGTCATGGCCGAGCGGGCCGGCGCGCTGGGCAAGAACATCACCGAGAGGTCGGCGCAGCTGGACGCGAAGAGCCTGGAGAAGCTCCCGGCGGTGGCACGCGAGGCCTACCAGCACGCGGTGTCCTCGGGTACGCACTCCGCGTTCCTGCTCGGCGCCGTGATCTCGGTGCTGGTGCTGATCGCTGCGCTGTTCGTCAAGGAAGTGCCGCTGAAGGGCGGGCCGAAGGCCGCCACGGAGGGTGCCGACGCGCCGCCGGTGGCTGTGGTCGAGGCCGTCTGAGGCACGACTGAGCCTGCCCCGGCCGAAGGCCCCGGTGCGTGTCCGCCACGCCGGGGCCTTCGGCCGTTCTTCGCATCGGCTCCGCTGTCAGACCCCCGTGTCACCATCGGCCCATGGACAGAATCCGCCGCCTGCGTCTGGCCAAGGACGCCATGGACCGGGACTGGGCCGACCCGGGCCTCGACCTGGACGTGGTGGCGGCGCACGCCGGGTACTCGCGGTATCACTTCCTGCGCGCCTTCAAGGAGGCGTACGGCGAGACGCCCGGTCAGTACCTGACCCACCGGCGGATCGAGCGCGCCGAGGAGATGCTGCGCACCGCCAATCTCACGGTGACCGAGATCTGCACCCTGATCGGCTTCAGCAGCCTCGGCACCTTCTCCGCCCGTTTCAAGGCCCGCACCGGCCTCACCCCCAGCGCGTACCGGGCGAAGCACGTCGGCCGGGGCGCCGCGCTCATACCCGGCTGCTACGCGATGCTCTGGGCCGGCGGTTTCAAAACCGCAACATCGAAGAAGCGCCCCACGCCCGGCCCTGCCTACGGTGACGAGCAGGAACCACCGCCTCGCGACAGGAGAGCGCAGCCATGATCAAAGGCCTGGCCATCAGCACCGTATGGACCACCGACCAGCAGCGGACGAAGGCCTTCTTCACCGAGAAGCTGGGCTTCGAGGTGCGCACCGACCTCGCCCTGGGCGACATGCGCTGGATCACCGTCGGCGCCAAGGACCAGCCCGACCTGGAGCTGGCGCTGATGAGCCTGGACGGCCCGGGCCTCGACCCCGAGTCCGCCGAGGCGCTGAAGAAGCTGGTCGCCAAGGGAGTGCTGGGCGCCGGGGCGTTCCACACGGACGACTGCCGGGGCGACTACGCGACCTTCAAGGCACGCGGAGTGGAGTTCATCCAGGAGCCGAAGGAGCGGCCGTACGGCATCGAGGCCATCTTCCGCGACGACAACGGCAACTGGTACTCGCTGACCGAGCGCAGCGAGGAGCTGGACTTCTCCAAGGACTTCGGGTGACCGCGGAACCGGCCGTGCTGCCGGATCACACGGCGGTGCGGGTCGCCCTGTGGCGGGCGCTGCACGTCCAGGCCGATCCGCCGCCGCACGTCATCGAGGACGAGACCGGGCTGCGGCTGGCCGACCCCGGCGACGACTGGCGGTCCCGCCCGGACATGGACGAGCGGGACACCCGGCCCGTGCGGGCGTCCATCGCGGCCCGCGCCCGGTTCGTCGAGGACCTCGTCGTGGAGCAGGCCGCGCGGGGCGTCGACCAGTACGTCGTGCTCGGCGCCGGGCTGGACACGTTCGCGCAGCGCCGGCCGGAGATCGCCGCGCGGCTGCGGATGTTCGAGGCGGACCGGCCCGGGCCGCAGGAGTGGAAGCGGCGCCGGCTCGCCGCGCTCGGGTACGGCGTGCCCGACTGGCTGCGGCTGGTGCCGGTCGACTTCGAGGGGGACTGGTGGGGGCGGCTGCTCGCGGCCGGTCTCGACCCGGGCCGCCCGGCGGTCGTGGCCTGCACCGGCGTGACCATGTACCTCACCCGGGACGCCATCACCGCGAGCTTCCGGCAGGTCGCGACGCTCGCTCCGGGCTCCACGCTCGCCACCACGTTCCTGCGGCCGGCCGAGGACGTCGAGCCCGGGCTGCGGCCCTTCCACGAGGCGGCGGAGAGGGGTGCGCGCGCGTCCGGCACGCCGTTCCTCAGCTACTTCACGCCCCCGCGGATGGTGGCCCTGATCCGCGAGGCCGGCTTCCGCGACGCCCGCCACGTACCGGCGGAGGAACTCACCCGCCGCTACTTCGCCGGCCGACCGGACGGGCTGCGCCCGTCGAGAGCGGAGGAACTGGTGGTGGCCACGACCTGAGCAGCACCGAGCCGTGGCGGCAGGGGTGCCGGACGGCCGGTCCTCAGCGCGCGGTCTCCGCCCTGATGAGCGGCGCGTCCCGCGAGAGCTCCCGGAAACCGACACCGTGGAACAGCCCGCGCGCCTGGGGATGGCCCGGAGCGCCGAGGCCGGGTCGTCGACCGCCCGGCCGGCAGCTGAGCGTCGCCTCGCTGTTCACCAGGTCCGGGCGGGTGGCGGTGACACGCTGCGCCAGACCCTGCCTGAGCTGCACATCGGCGGCCGTCACACGCTCGGAGTCCGCCAGGGTGCGCCACTGTGGCAGGACTCCGCCGAGGCTGCGAACCGTTTTCCGGGCTACGGGACTAGGCGCCGCCGGACACGGGCAGCACCGGGTAGCTGCCCGTGTTGGTCGGGGCGTGCTCCGGCAGCCACAGGACGGCCACCGCACCCTCGGCGGGAACGCCGGCGGGCGCCCCGGCGGGCCGTACGTTGCGGAACGTCAGCCGGGCGCCCAGCACCCGCGCCTGACCGGCCGCGATGGTCAGACCCAGGCCGTGGCCCTGCCCGGCGCGGTCCTTGCTGCCGGTGCGGAACCGGCTCGGGCCCTCGGCGAGCAGCTCCTCCGGGAAGCCGGGGCCGTGGTCGCGGACCCGGATGACCCGCCCCTCCACGGTGACCTCGATCGGCGGCCTGCCGTGCCGGGCGGCGTTGGCGAGCAGGTTGAACAGCACCCGCTCCAGCCGCCGCGGGTCGGTGGTGACCTCCGACTCGTGCACCACCCGCACGGTGATGTCCGGATCCTTGGCCGCCACCCGGCGCGCGACGAACTCGCCGAGCATGATGTCCTGCAACTCCGCCCGCTCCGAGGCCCCGTCCAGCCGGGCCACCTCCAGGACGTCCTCGACCAGGGTGCGCATCGCCTTGGCCCGGTCCAGGACCAGCTCCGTGGGCCGGCCGGGCGGCAGCAGCTCGGCGGCCGTCAGCAGGCCCGTCACCGGGGTGCGCAGCTCGTGCGCGATGTCGGCGGTGACCCGCCGCTCGGCCTCCAGGCGCTGCCGCAGGGCGTCCGCCATGGCGTCCACCGCGCGCGCGAGTTCGTCGGTCTCGTCCCGTACGACCCCGCCGATGGCCTCCTGCACCCGGACGTCGGTCTCGCCGGCCGCGGCCTGGTTCGCGGCGGCCGCCGCCTTGCGCAGCCGGCGGGACAGCTGCCCGCCGATCAGCACCCCCAGCGCGCTGCCGCCGAGCACGACCGCGACCGAGCCGATGACCAGGGCCTGGTCCAGGTCCTGCAACATGTCGGTGCTGCGGTCCGGGAGATGGCTGTGCAGGGACAGCACATGCCCGTCCTTCACGGGTACGGCCGCCCAGATGTCCGCCACCCCGGCGTGCTCGGAGACATCGCTCGCCCGCCGGCCCCGCTCCACCTTCTCGCGCAGCGCGGCAGGCAGTTCCGGGTCGTCGACCTTGACGTAGGGGAAGACGGGCCCCCGGTTCAGCTCGTAGTTGCGCTGCGCCATCAGGACCCGGTCGTTGGCCAGCTCGCGCGCGTTGTCCAGCATCGAGACGCGGGCCGCGTTGTGCACGACCAGGCTCAGTACGATCGCCACCAGGCCGGCCACCAGCGCGATGGCCGCGCTGACCTTCCATCTGAGCCCGGTGCGCAGGCCCGCGCGCTCCATGCGCCGGACCGGATGCCGCAGAATCCCCCGCATACCGCCGCTCCGCTCAGGCCTTCAGCTTGTAGCCGAAGCCGCGGACCGTCTCGATCCGGTCCTGGCCGATCTTCTGCCGCAGCCGCTGCACATGCACGTCCACGACCCGGGTGTCGCCGCCCCAGCCGTAGTCCCACACCCGCTCCAGCAGCTTGTCGCGGGAGAGCACGGTACCCGGCGCGGCGGAGAACTCCAGCAGCAGCCGCATCTCGGTCGGCGTCAGCGCCACCGGCTGCCCGGCCCGGCGCACCTCCATGCCGTCGGTGTCGATCTCCAGGTCCCCGAAGGCGAGCGTGCCGCCGCCGACGGTCGACCCGGCCTCCTCCGCCTGCGCGGCCCCGCCGGCGTGCCCGAAGCGGCGCAGCACCGCGCGGATCCGGGCGACCAGCACGGCACCGTCGAAGGGCTTGGTCACATAGTCGTCGGCGCCCGCCTCCAGGCCGAGGACGACGTCGATGGAGTCGGCCCGCGCCGACAGCATGATCACCGGCACGGTCGACTCGTCCCGGATCCGGCGGCACAGGCTGACGCCGTCCAGGCCCGGCACCATGACGTCCAGCAGCGCGATGTCGGGGCGGTTCGCCCGGAACGCCTCCAGGCCTGACAGGCCGTCGGGCATCGCGGTGACCGCGAAGCCGTCCCGCTCCAGGGCGAGCTGGGTGGCCTCGCGGATGACGTCGTCGTCCTCCACGAACAGGACGTGGGTCTGGTCTGCCATCCGGGTGCTCTCAGTCCTCGTGGGGTAGGTGTGGCGGTCAGGTGTGCGGGGCGGGGCGGTCAGCTGTCCGGCACGGGTGTCGGGCCCCCGCCGGCGGACTTGCTGTACTCGTTGCGCGTGGGCTTGCCCTGGGCGAACCGTCCCGCCTTCCAGGTGTACGGGGTCACGATCTCACCGGACGGGCTGGAGATCGGGTCGCCCTTCTCGTAGTACTGCCTGGTCACCGAGAGGACGCCCTGGTCGATCTCCGCGTAGACCGGGGACTCCTCGCTCTTGAAGACGCTCCTGAACGAGCCGCTGTCGTCCCGGTACACATACGAACCGATGCCGACCGCGTCGGCACAGGTCAGCACGTTGATGACGACATCGTCCACCGGGGCCCCGGTCAGATTGCCGTAGGAGACGTCGACCGGGTACTCATCGCCGTTGCACGGTTTCAGCTCTCGCTTGACCGCCGGCGACACCTCGGGATCGCTCTTGATCAGCGCGACGGGGTCCACCCGCCGGTAGCTCTCGGACGGGCTGGGGGAGGGGGAGGCGACGGCCCCGGCCACCGCCGAGGCGTGTGCCGGGCCCTCGTCCCGCGCGCCCGTGCCCCCGCTGCCGCACGAGGCGACGAAAAGGGCGAGGGCGGCGAGCGCGGCCCCCACCGCGATCACCGCCTGTGTACTGCCTCGGGCCCGGTCGGGCCCGGCCCCGGTCAGGCCGCGCAACGCTCCCGCTCCTCACGCTCGAGAGCGCGTGCGTCCAGATCGCGGGCCTCCAGCTCCTCACGGAGCCGGGCGAGCGCCCGGTGCAGCGTGCTCTTGACCGTACCGGCCGACATGCCGAGGGCAGCGGCCGTCTCCTCAGTGGACATCTGCTCCCAGTGTCGCAGCACCACGACACTGCGCTGCTTCGGTGCGAGCACCTTCATGACGTCCATCAGCAGAGCCCGGTCGGCGTGCTGCTCGGTGGAGTCCTCCACACGGGCGTCCGGCAGCTGCTCGGTCGGCACCTCTTCCAGCTTGCGCGCCCGCCACCACTCGGTCCGCGTGTTGATCATGACCCGGCGCAGATAGGCGTCGGCGAGCCGCTTGTCGGCGATGCCCTCCCAGCGGCCGTACGTCCGCACCAGCGCCGTCTGGAGCAGGTCCTGGGCGTCGACCGGGTCCGGGACCAGCCGACGCGCGCTGCGCAGCAGCGCGTCCTGCCGGCTGCGGACGTACTCCTCGAATTCGAGCACCTCGCCCTGCGCCATGATCAACCGCCTCCGATTCCCCGTTGTGCTTCCGGCTCTTGCCCGAAGTCCCGCTCTCCCCGCGCCCGGTGGTCGGCCGGGCACGGAGAAGAAGCTACGGAGTGGTTGTCACGAGGCTGTGCGGACCAGCCTGCGGCTGGCAATCGGCTATCCGTCGGTTGTGTAACGGACGGGGGAACGGGGTAAAGCGCGCGGGCGATTCGCTGCGCTATAGGGTGATTTGCCCGGCCGGAGGCTTCGTAACGGACACCGAACGGCTGTGACCTGGCTGTGCGTCAGCCGAGCGGCAGCCGATAGAGACCACCCGGAAGCGGCTCCACCAAGCCGTCCGCGACCAGCCCGTCGAGCGCCCGCGCCCGCTGCACCGGCTCGTGCCACACCCGGTCCAGCACCGCCTGCGGCACCGGCGCGTGCGCCTCCCGCAGCACGGCCAGCAGCTTGCCGCGCACCTGCCGGTCCGTACCGGCGTACGTCTGCCCGCGGCGCGGCGGGCCCGCGTGCTCCGGCTTGCCCGCGAGCCGCCAGGCGCACTGCGCGGCGATCGGGCACCGCGGACACCCCTCGTTCTTCGCCGTGCACACCAGCGCGCCCAGCTCCATGGAGGCGGCGGCCCACCGCGCGGCGGTCCGCTCGTCCTTCGGCAGCAGCTCCCGCGCCAGGCGCCGCTCGGCGGCCGTGGTCGCGTTCGGCGGGTACTGCACCCCCGTCACCGCCCGCGCGAGCACCCGGCGCACATTGGTGTCCAGCACCGCGTGCCGCTGCCCGTACGCGAACGAGGCCACCGCGGCGGCCGTGTACTCACCGATGCCGGGCAGCGCGAGCAGCTGCGCGTGATCCGTCGGTACGTCCCCGCCGTGCCGCTCCGTTATGGCGACCGCGGCGCCGTGCAGGCGCAGGGCGCGGCGTGGATAGCCGAGCCGGCCCCAGGCGCGCACCGCCTCGCCGGGCGCCTCCTTCGCCAGGTCGGCCGGGCGCGGCCAGCGGGCCAGCCACTCCTCGTAGACGGGCAGCACCCGGTTCACCGGGGTCTGCTGGAGCATGAACTCGCTGACCATCACGCCCCACGGGCCCGCCTCCGGGCGGCGCCAGGGGAGGTCACGGGCGTGGGCGTCGAACCAGGCGATCACAGGGGCGTGCAGCATCTCAGTCATGGCTCTTCCGATCCTGCCACGGGTTGGCGGACCTGATGGGCGACGGCGCGGTCACTCAGCGTGGCGGAACGCGAAGAACCGCGCCGCCCGCGGCAGTTGCCGGGATGATGATCCGGAAAAGTTGGCGCCGGCGCGGCGGGTGGCGCGAGCGAGCGCGGCGATCTCTCGTACAGTTTGCGCCGTGGGATCTCTGCGCAATCCGGTCGGGCCGCTTCCCTCCACCATCTACTGGCGTCGGAGGGCCGTACTGCTGTCCGTGGTCGCCCTGTTGGCGGTGGTGATCACGTGGATCGTCACCGCAGGCGGCGGGGGCGGCAAGAAGAACGCCGACGGCTCCAACGGCAAGAATCCCACACACACCATCACGCCTGGACCGAGCCCGTCCGGTTCCGCCATCAGCCAACATCCCGGCGGACGCGACGAGTCGGGCGGCGGCGACACCGGCGGCAGTGACTCCGGTTCCGCGTCCGGCTCCGGTTCCGCCTCCGGCGGGGACGGCGGCTCGGCCGGCGGCTCCTCGGGCGCAGGCGACGGCTCGGGTTCGGGTTCCGGTACGGCGTCCGGTGGCGGCGGCGTCGGTACGGGCGACACGCTCCCGGCGTCCTCCACGCTGCCCAACTGCACAACCGGTGCGGTGGCGTTGAGCCTGCGCAGCGTGCACAACTCCTACTCGCCGGATCAGACGCCGACCTTCGAACTCACCGCGAAGAACAGCTCGTCGGCCGACTGCAAGGTCGATCTCGGTCCCAAGAACGCGGTGTTGACGGTCACACCGGCGGACGGCGACGACACGTTCTGGTCCTCGGCCGACTGCCCCAAGGGCGCGGGCAGCCTGGTGTTCCGGGTGCCCGCCGGCCAGAGCATCACGTACACCGTGAAGTGGGACCGCAAACCGAGCGCGGCCCACTGCGAGACGCCGTCCGGCGGTTCGGCGAAACCGGGCACGTACCTGCTGGAGGCCAAGACCCCGGGGTTCGGGAAGGCCCAGGCGTCGTTCGTGCTGTCGGCTGACTGAGGAGGGGGCGGCGCCGGTGCGGCTGTAGCCCCCTGAGGGGCGCGGGGAACTGCGCGAGAAACCACGACGCACCCGCAGCCGCCTTACCGCGCCCGGCACCGAGTTTCTCAGGCGCCCGGCCGGACCTCAGACGTATCGCTCCAGGATCGACGACTCCGCCAAGCGCGACAGCCCCTCCCGTACGCTCCGCGCGCGGGCCTCGCCGACCCCGTCCACGGTCTGTAGGTCGTCGACGCTCGCGGCGAGCAGCTTCTGGAGGCCCCCGAAATGCTCCACCAGCCGGTCGATGATGGCACCCGGCAGCCGCGGCACCTTGGCCAGCAGCCGGAACCCGCGCGGGGACACCGCCGAGTCGAGCGTCTCGGGAGACCCCGTGTAGCCCAGCGCGCGCGCCACCGTGCCGAGTTCGAGAAGCTCCGCGTGGGTCAGTGCGTCCAGCTCGGCCAGCGCCTCCTCGACCGTGCGGGACCGCTTGGCCGTCGGCTCGGGCACATAGTCCCGGACGACCAGCTCGCGGTCGGGTTCGACCCCGGCGATCAACTCCTCCAGCTGGAGGGCGAGAAGACGGCCGTCCGTGCCCAGCTCCACCACGTACTCGGCGATTTCGGTGGCGATACGGCGGACCATCTCCAGCCGCTGCGCCACGGCGGACACGTCCCGGACCGTCACCAGGTCCTCGATCTCCAGCGCCGACAGCGTGCCCGCGACCTCGTCCAGCCGGAGCTTGTACCGCTCCAGGGTCGCCAGCGCCTGGTTCGCGCGGGACAGGATCGCCGCCGAGTCCTCCAGGACGCGGCGCTGACCGTCGACGTAGAGAGCGATCAGCCGCATCGACTGGGAGACCGAGACCACCGGGAAGCCGACCTGCTTGCTCACGCGGTCCGCCGTGCGGTGCCGCGTGCCCGTCTCCTCCGTGGGGATCGTCGGGTCCGGGACCAGCTGGACGCCCGCGCGCAGGATCTTCGACAGGTCCGACGACAGCACGATGCCGCCGTCCAGCTTGCACAGCTCCCGCAGCCGGGTCGCGGTGAACTCGACGTCCAGCACGAAACCGCCCGTGCACATCGCCTCGACCGTCTTGTCGGAGCCGAGGACGATGAGCCCGCCGGTGTTGCCGCGCAGGACGCGCTCCAGGCCGTCACGCAAGGCCGTACCGGGTGCCACGGCGCTCAGCGAGGCGCGCATCAGACGATCGGAACCGGCACTCCCACCGGACTTTCCGGGAGCTGCTGCCCGGTCGTTGGCTGCCACTGCACTCCTCCGGTCGCAGGTTCTGACGCGCTCCCGCACCCGCACTCGGTTCGTACGGACGGGCGAGACCTGCGCAAAGTCTACCGGCGCTCCTCCGCCTCCCGTGGGGCCTCTCGGCGACGGGAGCGTGGCAGAACCCGGAGCGCGTCCCCCATGTCGGCGACTTCCAGGACCTTCATGCCGTCCGGCACCTTCCCCGGATCGGACGGGACCAGCGCGTGCGTGAAGCCCAGCCGGTGCGCCTCGGCGAGCCTGCGCTGCACGCCCGTGACCCGTCTGACCTCGCCCGCGAGCCCCACCTCGCCGATCGCGACCAGGTTCTTCGGCAGCGGGGTGTCGCTGGCGGCGGAGGCGAGGGCGAGCGCGATGGCGAGGTC
The DNA here is from genome assembly GCF_055564375.1 of Streptomyces sp. NPDC029138. Taxonomy (NCBI): domain Bacteria; kingdom Bacillati; phylum Actinomycetota; class Actinomycetes; order Kitasatosporales; family Streptomycetaceae; genus Streptomyces; species Streptomyces sp. NPDC029138. The sequence continues at coordinate 18,189 of NZ_JBVHWM010000060.1, read as the reverse complement.
GGCGGCCGGCTCCGACAGCTTCACGCCGCCGACCGTCGCCGAGTAGATGTCCCGCTTGCCGAGCGCGCTGATCCGGCCGCGCTGCTCCAGGACGGCCAGCATCATCGACACACGCGAGGTCTCCAGGCCGGACGTCGTACGCCGCGGGGAGGGGATCTGGGAGTCGACGGTCAGCGCCTGCACCTCGGCCACCAGCGGGCGGCGGCCTTCCAGGGTGACGGTCAGGCAGGTGCCCGGGACCGGCTCGGCCCGGCGGGTCAGGAACAGGCCGCTGGGGTCGGCGAGACCCACGATGCCCTCGTCGTGCAGCTCGAAGCAGCCGACCTCGTCCGTCGCCCCGTAGCGGTTCTTCACGCCCCGCACCAGACGCAGGCGCGCGTGCCGGTCGCCCTCGAAGTGCAGGACGACGTCCACCAGGTGCTCCAGCAGGCGGGGGCCGGCGATGGCGCCGTCCTTCGTGACGTGGCCCACGAGCAGCGTGGACATGCCCCGCTCCTTGGACGCCCGGATCAGCGCGCCCGCCACCTCGCGGACCTGGGCCATGCCGCCGGGCGCGCCCTCGATCTCCGGGGAGGCCACCGTCTGCACCGAGTCGAGGATCAGCAGGGACGGCTTGACCTCGTCCAGGTGGCCCAGGACGGCGGACAGGTCGGTCTCGGCGGCCAGATAGAGGTCGTCGTGGAGTGCGCCGATGCGGTCGGCGCGCAGCCGGACCTGGCTCGCCGACTCCTCGCCGGTCACATAGAGAGTGCGGTGCTCGGGGTCGGCCGCCTTGGCGGCCACGTCCAGCAGCAGGGTGGACTTGCCGACGCCGGGCTCGCCCGCGAGCAGGACGACCGCGCCCGGAACGAGACCGCCGCCGAGCACCCGGTCCAGCTCCGGCACGCCGGTCGAGCGGGCGGTGGCCTGCCGGCCGTCGACCTGGCCGATGGGCAGCGCGGAGGTGGTCACCCGGCCCGGTGTCGTGGTCCGGACCGCGGGCGCGCCGTACTCCTCGACCGTGCCCCAGGCCTGACACTCCGGGCAGCGGCCGAGCCACTTGGCCGTCTGCCAGCCGCACTCGGTGCAGCGGTAGGACGGGCGGTCCTTGGTGGTCTTGGTACGGGCAGCCATGCGGAAACCGTAGCCGGGAGCACTGACAACGGGACCGGCGGACGGGTGCGAAGGCGCGGAGAGCACGTGTGGGTGAACCGTTCTCGGCCATCACCCACCGGGATCCAGACGCGGAATAAAGGGTTCCTGTCCCCTTATGAGGGATCGTTTCACCCGTACGGATTAAAAGTGCTCAAGGTTCCAGAACGGGCACTCCGCCGCCGCCTACGGTCGCACGGGTGATGAGCAGCAGTCCGGAGACGACCACCCGCACGACAGGCGCGCACCGGGCGCATCGCGGGGCACGTGAGGCCCGTGACGCACGACGCGAAGCGCGCGAGAACCGTGAGGCGAAGGAGGCGCGCGACCGCGCCGCCGCGCGCACCGTCGCCCAGCGCACGCCGGCGCGTTACGAGCCGTACCTGGACGGCCTGTTCACCTACTGCCTGTCCGTCCTGTGCGACCACGACACGGCCGTCGCCGCCCTCGGCGACGTCATCGCCCTGGCCGAACGACGGGGCCACCGCGCCCCCGAGGCCCCCGGTGACCGCAGGGCCTGGCTGTACGCACTGGCCCGCTGGGCCTGCCTCCGCAAGCTGGCCGAGGCCAAGCAGAAACGTCAGGCCACGCATGCGGCGGGGCGCGGTGGGGCCGGGCGCGGCGGGGCGGGGGGCGCCGGAAAAGGGTCGGACGGGGGCGGCGGGAGGAAGTCCGGCGGTGCGGGGAAAGGGAATGCCGGGAGTGCCGGGAGCGCGGGCGGGGGTGGCGCCGGGGTAGCCGGGACTGCCTGGGCTGCCGGGACCGGGACCGGGGCCGCCGGGACTTCATGGGCGCCCGGGGCTGCCGCTGGCGGGGCTGTCGGGACAGACGGGACTTCCTGGGTCCAAGGGATCACCGGGTCCGCCAGGCCTTCGGGGTCCGCCAGGCCTTCGGGGTCCGCCGGGCTTGCGGGGTCCGCCGGGCCTGTGGGGTCCGCCGGGCCTGCGGGGTCCGCCGTATCCGGGCCCGCCGGGCCCGGCGGGCCCGCCGTGTCCGGGTCCGCCGGGCCCCCCGCAGGGACTCGGTGGCCCCCCGCAGCCGCCGGGGCTTCCCGGACCCCCGGGCCCACCGGCAAAGAGGCCCCCGCATCAGCCGCCCTCCGCCCGGAGATCCAGGAGCAGCGGCGTCGGGAACTCGCGCTGCTGGCCTGGCCGGAGGCCGCCGGCACCACGCCCGAGCAGCGCGAGGCCCTGGAACTCGCCGTCCGTCACCACCTGGCCACCCACGAGGTCGCCGCCGTCCTCGGCATGGAGCCCGCCGCCGCGCGGGAGCTGCTCGCCTCCGCCGCCTGTGAGGTCGAGCGCACGCGCGCGGCCCTCGCCGTGGTCGAGACGGGCGGCTGCCCGAGCGTGGCCCACCTCACCGGCGACAACCGGCTGGTCCTCAGCACGGCCCTGCGCCGCGAGCTGGTCCGGCACGTCGACGACTGTCCGCGCTGCCGCCGCGCCGCCGAGCGCGCCGCCCCCGGCCGCTGGCCCGGCGCCACGGTCACCCCCGCCGAACTGCCGGTCCTGGAGGCCCCGCGCGCGGCCCTCGGCACGGCCCTGGCACGCCACCCGCGCACGCGGGGCACGGCCGTACCCCGCTTCGACCGGCGCGGCTTCCCGATGGACCCCAAGGACCGCGCGGCCCGCCGCGACCGCATCCGCGCGCGGGCGGTCACGACGACGGTCGTCGCCACGGTGGTCGCCGCGCCCGTCCTCGCCCTCTGGGCCGCCTATCGGGGCGGCCCGGCCGGGGAGGACGACGGGCGCTCGGCGACCGCGCGGGAGGCGCAGGGTCCCGAAGCGCTCGGCGGCGACACGTCCGGCGGCTACGAGAACGCGGGGAACGCCAGCGTGAAGCCGGGCCTCCGCATGGGCAGGAACGGCAAGGCGGACGTCTCGGTGGAGGTCGTCAGCGTCGACGGCATGGGCGGGAAGGGCGCGGGACAGCTGGACGTCAGCGCCGCCAACGACGGGGACACGACCCTGATCACCCTCACGGCGTCCGGCGCGGCCGAGGTCCGCTGGTCGGTGTCCACGTCGGCCGCCTGGCTCTACTTCAGCCAGTCCTCGGGAACCCTGGAGCCGGGCCAGACGTTGACGATCAAGGTGTACGTCGACCATCTGCGCGAGCCGTCCGGCCACTGGCACGCGCAGGTGGCGGTGGCACCGGCGGGCGCGGTGGTCTCGATCGACGGCTACGGCACGGCACCGAGCCGCCCGACCCCGACTCACGCCTCACCGACACCCCCGTCGCCGCCGCCGAGCACACCGCCCACCGAGCCCCCCGCCACGCAGTCCCCACCGCCGGCGGACCCGACGCCGACCCCGACGACCCCGCCACCCTCCGACTCATCGACCCCGACTCCCAGCCCCACCGACACCGACACCGAGACTTCGGCCCCGACGGACAGCTAGGCGGGGCGGGTCCTTCCCGCCGAGCGAGTCGGGGGGAAGGGGCGGCGCAGGGGGAAGGTCGTTACGGGGTCGCCGGGTCGGCCGGGTGGGGCGCCAGCAGGGGCAACTGCGACGCCAGCCGCGCTTCGCACAGCTCGACCAGGCGGTCGTAGCCCGCCTTGCCCATCAGCTCCGTCAGCTCGGCCCGGTAGGACACGTACACCGGCTCGCCCGCGCCGTGCGCCGACGTCGCCGAGGTGCACCACCAGTGCAGGTCATGCCCGCCCGGTCCCCAGCCCCGGCGGTCGTACTCCCCGATGGACACCTGGAGCACCCGCGTGTCGTCCGGCCGGTCGATCCAGTCGTAGGTCCGCCGGATCGGCAGCTGCCAGCACACGTCAGGCTTGGTCTCCAGCGGCTCCCGCCCCTCCTTCAGCGCCAGGATGTGCAGCGAGCAGCCGGCCCCGCCCGCGAACCCGGGCCGGTTCTGGAAGATGCACGACCCCTGGAACGGCCGCGTCTGCCGGGAACCCTCCTCGTCCTCGGAGACCCACCCGCCCCGCGTGCCCTCGTCATGGTGCTGCCAGATCTCCGGCGTGAGCCGCGCCACGTGCTCGGCGACCCGCTTCTCGTCGTCCTCGTCGGAGAAGTGCGCCCCCAGCGTGCAGCACCCGTCGTCCGCACGGCCCGCCTGAATGCCCTGGCAGCCACTGCCGAAGATGCAGTTCCAGCGAGAGGTCAGCCATGTCAGGTCGCAGCGGAAGACCTGCTCGTCGTCCGCCGGATCAGGAAACTCCACCCAGGCGCGGGCGAAGTCGAGCCCCTTCTCGTCGCCCATCTTCGCCTCCATGGAAGTTTTGGCGGCCTTACGTCCTTTGCCCGCCTTGTCGACCTTCGCCTTTTTCGTCTTTGGCACGCGTCCAGGGTAAGTGGCCCGGCCCCGCATCGGGGACCGAGCACGGACGTTCTGGCAGTAGCGTTCCGTACATGAGACTCGGTGTCCTGGACGTGGGTTCGAACACGGTGCATCTGCTGGTGGTGGACGCCCACCCCGGCGCGCGCCCGCTGCCCGCGCATTCGCACAAGGCCGAACTCCGGCTCGCCCAGCTCCTCGACGACAGCGGTGCCATCGGCGACGAGGGCATCGACCAGCTGATCGCCGTCGTACGGGACGCGCTCCAGGCCGCCGAGGACAAGGGCGTCGAGGACCTGCTGCCGTTCGCGACCTCCGCCGTCCGCGAGGCCACCAACGCCGACGAGGTCCTCGCGCGCGTGGCCGACGAGACCGGCGTACGACTCCAGGTCCTCACCGGCGCCGAGGAGGCCCGGCTCACCTTCCTCGCCGTACGCCGCTGGTTCGGCTGGTCCGCCGGAAAGCTGCTGGTCCTGGACATCGGCGGCGGCTCCCTGGAGATCGCCTTCGGCATGGACGAGGAACCGGACACGGCCGTCTCCCTCCCGCTCGGCGCCGGCCGTCTCACCGCCGGCTGGCTGCCCGGCGACCCGCCCGCCCCGGAGGACGTCCGCGCGCTGCGCCGCCACGTTCGCACGGAGATCGCCCGCACGGTCGGTGAATTCAGCCGCTTCGGCGCCCCCGACCACGTGGTCGGCACCTCCAAGACCTTCAAACAGCTCGCCCGCATCGCCGGCGCCGCTCGCAGCGCCGAGGGCCTCTATGTCCAGCGCGAACTCAAGCGCGAGTCCCTGGAGGCCTGGGTCCCGAGGCTGGCCGGCATGACGATCGACCAGCGGGCCGAGCTTCCCGGCGTCTCGGACGGCAGGGCCGGCCAGCTCCTCGCGGGCGCCCTGGTCGCCGAGGGCGCGATGGACCTCTTCGGCGTGGAGAGCCTGGAAATCTGCCCCTGGGCCCTGAGGGAGGGCGTGATCCTCCGGCGCCTCGACCACATGGGCTCGGATTAGCGCCCCGAAGGGGCGCGGGGACTGCGCGAACAACCACGACGCACCCGCACCCGCGCAAATGGCAAACCTCACAACGGCGAATAGGCACCCAACGCAGGCACCACCCAACGCCGTAAGGTGACGGACGTGGCTGAACCAACAGACGTGCGTATCGCACTGTCGACCGCCTCCGTCTACCCGGAGTCGACGGCGACGGCCTTCGAGATCGCCGCGCGCCTCGGTTACGACGGCGTCGAGGTCATGGTGTGGACCGACCCGGTCAGCCAGGACATCGAGGCGCTGCGCCGCCTGTCGGACTACCACGGCGTCCCGATCCTGGCCGTCCATGCCCCCTGCCTGCTGATCACCCAGCGGGTCTGGTCCACCGACCCCTGGGTCAAGCTCCAGCGAGCCCGGGCGGCGGCGGAGAAGCTGGACGCGTCCACCGTCGTCGTCCACCCGCCGTTCCGCTGGCAGCGGCAGTACGCCCGGGAGTTCGTCGACGGGATCTGGCGCATGGCGAACGAGACGGACGTACGGTTCGCCGTCGAGAACATGTACCCCTGGCGCTACCGCGACCGCGAGATGCTCGCCTACGCCCCCGACTGGGACGTCACCAACGACGACTACCGGCACTTCACGATCGACCTCAGCCACACGGCGACGGCCCGCACCGACGCCCTGGGCATGATCGACCGCATGGGGGACCGGCTCGGGCACGTCCACCTCGCCGACGGCCGGGGCTCCGCCAAGGACGAGCACCTGGTCCCCGGCCGGGGCACCCAGCCCTGCGCCGAACTGCTGGAGCGCCTGGTGCACACCGGCTTCGACGGCCATGTCGTGATCGAGGTCAACACCCGGCGGGCGATGTCCGGCGCCGAGCGCGAGGCCGACCTCGCCGAGGCCCTGGAGTTCACGCGCAAGCACCTGGCCGCGGCGGCCGTACGGGTGACCCGCCGATGACCGCCACCCCGCCGGCGAACGACACCGCCCCCGAGCCCGCCCGGCGCCGGGGCCGGCCTCCGCGCACCGAGTCCGCCGGCACCCGGGACCGTATCCTCGCCGCCGCCCGCGAGGAGTTCTCCGCGCGCGGGTACGAGAAGACGTCCGTACGCGGCATCGCCAAGGCCGCCGGCGTGGACTCCGCGCTCGTCCACCACTACTTCGGCACCAAGGAGCAGGTCTTCGCGGCGGCCATCGAGGTCGCCTTCGCCCCCGCCCTGAACGCGCCGAACGCGGTGGCCGACGGCCCGCTGGACGGCGTGGGCGAGCGGCTGACCCGCTTCATCTTCGGCGTCTGGGAGAACCCCACGACCCGCACGCCCCTCCTCGCCATCCTCCGGTCCGCCGTGAACAACGAGACCGCCGCCGCCGTCTTCCGCCGTCTCGTCGCCTCCCAGCTGCTGCGTCGCATCGCCGCCCAGGTGGACCTGCCGGACGCGGAGCTGCGCGCCGAGCTGGCCGCCGCGCAGATCGTGGGTACGGCGATGATGCGCTACGTGATCAAGCTGGAGCCGCTGGCCTCGGCGGACCTGGAGCAGATCATCGCCCGGGTGGCACCGGTCGTACAGCACCACCTGACGAGTCCGTGAAACGCGCGTCCCGTAATTCGGACACCTTGTCCCGCCAGCTGGATGACCGGCGTACGCTCGACAACAGCCACATCCGTCTGAAGGAGCGAGCGACGATGCCCGAGCTGAGGTCCCGCACAGTCACCCACGGCCGCAACATGGCGGGCGCCCGCGCCCTTATGCGCGCCTCCGGTGTACCCGGTGCGGACATCGGCCGGAAGCCGATCATCGCCGTCGCGAACTCCTTCACCGAGTTCGTGCCGGGCCACACCCACCTCCAGCCGGTCGGCCGGATCGTCAGCGAGGCGATCACGGAGGCGGGCGGCATCCCGCGCGAGTTCAACACGATCGCCGTGGACGACGGCATCGCCATGGGCCACGGCGGCATGCTGTACTCCCTGCCCTCCCGCGACCTGATCGCCGACTCGGTCGAGTACATGGTCGAGGCCCACTGCGCCGACGCCCTGGTCTGCATCTCCAACTGCGACAAGATCACCCCGGGCATGCTGATGGCGGCTCTGCGCCTGAACATCCCGACGGTCTTCGTCTCCGGCGGCCCCATGGAGTCCGGCCGCGCCACCCTCGTGGACGGCACGGTCCGCACGCTCGACCTGGTCGACGCGATCTCCGACGCCGTCAACGACAAGATCTCCGACGAGGACATCCTCCGTATCGAGGAGAACGCCTGCCCGACCTGCGGCAGCTGTTCCGGCATGTTCACCGCCAACTCGATGAACTGCCTGACCGAGGCCATCGGCCTCTCCCTGCCCGGCAACGGCTCGGTCCTCGCCACCCACACCGCGCGCAAGCAGCTCTACGTCGACGCGGCCCGCACGGTCATGGACCTCACCCGCCGCTACTACGAGCAGGACGACGAGTCGGTCCTGCCGCTCAACATCGCCACCATCCAGGCCTTCGAGAACGCCATGGCCCTGGACATCGCGATGGGCGGCTCCACCAACACGATCCTCCACCTGCTGGCAGCCGCCCAGGAGGCGGGCGTCCCCTTCGGGCTGGACCAGATCGACGCCGTCTCGCGCCGCGTGCCCTGCCTGGCCAAGGTGGCCCCCAACGTCGCCAAGAACCGCACGTACTACATGGAGGACGTGCACCGCGCCGGCGGCATCCCCGCCCTCCTCGGCGAGCTGCACCGCGCCGGCCTGCTCAACGAGGACGTCCACGCCGTCCACAGCCCGTCCCTGTCCGACTGGCTGAAGACCTGGGACGTCCGCGGCGGCTCCCCGTCCCCCGAGGCGGTCGAGCTGTGGCACGCGGCGCCCGGCTGCGTCCGCTCCTCCGAGGCCTTCTCCCAGTCCGAGCGCTGGGAGGCCCTGGACGACGACGCCGAGAACGGCTGCATCCGCTCCGTCGAGCACGCGTACTCCAAGGACGGCGGCCTCGCGGTCCTGCGCGGCAACCTCGCCGTCGACGGCTGCGTGGTGAAGACGGCCGGCGTGGACGAGTCGATCTGGACCTTCGAGGGCCCGGCGGTCGTCTGCGAGTCCCAGGAGGAGGCCGTCCAGCGCATCCTGACCCAGGAGGTCAAGGACGGCGACGTCGTCGTCATCCGCTACGAGGGGCCCAAGGGCGGCCCCGGCATGCAGGAGATGCTGTACCCGACCTCGTACCTGAAGGGCCGCGGCCTCGGCAAGACCTGCGCCCTGATCACCGACGGCCGCTTCTCCGGCGGCACCTCGGGCCTCTCCATCGGCCACGCCTCGCCCGAGGCGGCCTCCGGCGGCACGATCGCCCTGGTCCAGGACGGCGACCGCATCCGCATCGACATCCCGAACCGCACGATCGAGCTGTTGGTCGACGAGGCCGAGCTGGCCCGCCGCGAGCAGGCCCTGAACGGCGTCCACGCCCCGAAGAACCGCGACCGCAAGGTCTCCGCCGCCCTCCGCGCCTACGCGGCGATGGCGACGAGCGCGGACAAGGGCGCGGTGCGCGACGTCTCCCTGCTGGGCTGATCCCCGGCAGAAGGGGCCGCTCCCGGTCGGGGGCGGCCCCTTCGCCGTATCAGTGGGCCGTTGGACCTATCCGCGTGATCGGGCTGTTCACCGTCTCCGGGTCACCAGGCCCTTCATCGCGTCCAGGGTCACCAGGCCGACGGTTTCCCGCCGTCCACGGCGAACACCGTGCCGTCGGGTGCGGCGGCGAGGACGCGGGCGCCGACCGGCACCGGCGCGGGCGGGGTGCTCATGACCTCCGCCGAGTTCGCGCCCAGCCGCGCCGGCGTCTGCCCGACGAGCCTGCCGTTCCCGGCGTCGACGGCGAGCAGCCGGCCGTCGCTCGCGGTGAGGTACACCTGCCCGCCCCGGACGACGGGCGCCGAACCGCGGCTCACCGACGTCTCCAGATGCCACAGGTGCTTGCCCGACGCCCCTGACGCCAGGTCCACGGCGTCCAGGGAGCCGCCGGTGGCCAGCACGTACACGACATTCCCGCGCACGGTCGCGTGCGCGCCGTCGAGGACGGCGGGCAGCGCGACGCGCCGGGTCGCACCCGTCCCGGGCGTGTAGCGGACGATCTCCTCGGCGCCGTACGCGCTGTCCACGGCCAGGAAGAACACCGAACCGTCCTGCGCCGCGAACGGTTTGAGCCAGCCGTGGAGCCGTACGTCCCACCGCACCCGGCCCGTGCCCGGGTCCACGGCGGTCACCCGGGTGCTCGTCCCGTCGGCGGACGTACGCGTCGCATACGCCGTCGAGGCACCGGGGAACGCGTCGAACGCCGGCACGCCCTGGCCGGGGACCGCGCTCCGCCAGCGGGTGGCGCCGGTCGCGCCGTGCACGCCGGTGACCGTGCCGTCGGCGCTCGTGAGCAGGGCCGTGTCACCGGCGTACCGCACGGTCGTCCCGGCCGGCAGCCGCCGCTGCCACACCTGCCTGCCCGTGGCCGGGTCCAGCCCCGCGAGCCGTGAGCCGCCGTCCGTGTACGGCTGCACCAGCCCGCCGGAGAGGGCCGGAGGCCCGCTCGTGGAGCGGGTGTCGACCGAGCGCCGCCACAGCAGCCCGCCGTCGCTCGCGGAGAGTGCGAAGACCACACCCGGCCGCGCGCAGAACACCTTCCCGCCCTCGTACGCGCAGTGCGGCATGCCCTCGCCGCCGACCGCCGGCCGGGCCGTCCACGTACTGCCGGAAGCCGCCGTCAGGGTCGGCGCGCTGTCCCCCTTGGCTGCCTGATCGTTTCCGCCGGAGGCCCACACCGAGACGAGCGCACCGAGCAGCGTCAGCCCAAGACCTCCGGCCGCCAACGCCACCACCCGCCGACGCCACAGGCGCCGGACCGTACGCCGACCGGCGCCCTCGGAACGACCGGCTCCCGCAGGAGCACCCCCTGCCTCCGCCTCGACGTCTGCCGGAGCCCCGTCCTCGCTCGTCGGCTGCTCCACGCCCGTCCGCTGCGCGGGTATGAACGCCTGGGTGTCGTACGAGGCCGCCACCGAGCGCAGTTCCCGCATCAGCTCGTCCGGCGTGGGCCGGTCCGCGGGCTCCTTGGCGAGACACCGCCGCACCAGCGGCGCGAGCCCCTCCGGTACGCCGGTCAGGTCGGGCTCGTCATGGACCACCTGGTAGGCGACGACGTACGGGCTGTCGGAGTCGAACGGGCCGCGCCCGGTTGCCGCGTGCACCATGACCGAGCCGAGCGCGAAGATGTCGGCGGCCGGGCCGACTTCACGGGGCCGCCGGAACTGCTCGGGCGCCATGAACGGCGGCGTGCCGATCAACTTGCCGGTCTCGGTGCGCAGTTCGCTGTCCTTGGGCCGGGAGATGCCGAAGTCGATGACTTTCGGCCCGTCCTCGGCCAGCAGCACGTTGCTGGGTTTGAGATCCCGGTGCACCACCCCGACCCGGTGGATGTCCCGCAGCGCCTCGGCGAGCCCGGCCATCAGCCGGCGCAGCTGCTCCGCGGCCATGGGACCCTTCCGCTTCACGTGGTCGGAGAGGGTCGGCCCGGGGATGAACAGGGTGGCCATCCAGGGGCGTTCGGCCTCCGGATCGGCGTCCACGACGGACGCCGTGAAGGCCCCGCTGACCCTGCGCGCGGCGGCCACCTCCTGCCGGAAACGGCCCCTGAACTCGGGATCCCGCGCGAACTCGGCGTGTACGACCTTCACGGCGAGCCGCATCCCGGACGTGCTCCGGGCGAGGTGTACGACCCCCATGCCGCCGGAGCCCAGGCAGGACTCCAGCCGGTAGTGCCCGGCGTACTCGGGAAGTTCCGCTTCCGCGCCCGCTCCGGTGTTGCGCTGTGGCGCCATGGACCACCCCCGTGCTCTTCGTCCGCGCGCGCGACGCACGGAGCCTAGTCGATGACTCGTACGAGACCGAGGCGGCTTGCTAGCGTCTGGGTGCGAGTCGCGCACATGCGTTTCGCGCCGAGTTTCAAGGAAACGACGGGGGAGGACCATTTTCATGTCAGTCGACCGCGCACAAGAGGCCGAGGCCATCGAGAGCGGAGCCGGCGGTGCCGAGAGCGTGGTGACGGAGGCGGCGGCAGCCGTCCGCACCTACGCCGTCGCGCCCGGCGTCCGGTTGAACGTCCGCAGTGGCCCGGGCACCCAGTACAACCTGGTCCGCGTTCTGCCGGAGGGCGTCCGGGTGCCGATCTACTGCCAGACGCCCGGCACGACGGTGTCGGGCACCTACGGCACGACGAACATCTGGGACCTCATCGACAGCGGCGAGTACGTCTCGGACGCCTACGTCCACACAGGCACCGACGGCTACATCGCCCCACGCTGCGGCTGACCCAGCCCGCACGCACGCGGCACGGCCGGGGCGGGCCGGGCCGGGCACCGCTCCCGGCTGACACCGACCGGCACCTGCTCCGGGCACGGCCAGCGCCGGCTGCGGTCTATACGGGCATGGCTGGCTGCGGGCCATACGGGCAGGGCCGGCTGCGGTTCATACGGGCACGGCCGGTTGCGTCACGTGACCACCGCAGGCTGCGTCACACGGGCGCCGCCGGCGGCGGTCCACACAGGCGCGGCCGGCCGCAGGCCATACGGGCACGGCGGGCCGCGGTCCACACGGGCACGGCCAGCTGCGTCACACGGGCACGGCCGGCCACGGTCCACACGGGCACGGCCGGGGCGGTCCATACGGGCCCGGCTGGGACCGGGCTGGGGGCGCGCCGATCCCCGCCGACGTCGGCAGCGGTCTGCGGTGGCAACCGATCCCGGCTGACGTCGGCAGCCGCCCGCGTCGGCAACCGGACACCCCGCCGGGGTCTTGCCTCGGCGGGGCACCGACCGACGCGGAACCCGCCACCCAGCGGGGACCGGGCCGGCCCGGGAGCGGCCGTCCCACCACGCCCCCCGCCCCGCGCACGCCCCACCCACACCCCGCCCCGCCCGGAAACCCATCCACCCCTGGGGCGATAATCGTCCCGTGAGCGACGAAACCGGCACCCCGGACACCTCGGCGGGCTCCGACGGCCGCGCGGCCCAGGGCGATGGCGTGCCGCCCCAGGACGGCGGCCCCCGCCCCGAGTCCCTGCGCTTCTTCGGCACCTCCTGGGTGAACCACGACAACGGCTACGCGGCCCGCCGCGCCGGCGTCGCCGTCGGCTCCCTCGCCACCGCCGTCGTCTCCTGTCTGGTGCTGCGCCTCGCCTACGAGGGCATCCAGATCGCCGACACCGGCTCCTTCGTGACCGTGCTGATGGTCGCCATGTTCGCGATCTGTAGCGCGCTCGCCTTCCGCAACACCTGGGAGGGCTTCGGCAAGCGCCACGACCCGCAGCGTCAGGCCTCCCTGCGCGGCCTGCTCGCCGTCGGCTTCGTCGGCTCCCTCCTCGCCTACTTCTTCCGCTCCCTCACCGAGGCACCGGGCGAGAAGCTGCACCGGGAGGAGTACGAGCAGGCCCGCGAGGCCCACGCACGCCGCTCGACCCGCCGCACCGGCAACCCGTCGAGGAAGAAGCGCCGCCGGTAGAACGACCGGCGGAACGACAACGGCGGCGCGACGACGGCGGCACGAAAAAGGGATACGGCAGGCGCCTGCCGATGCCGTAGACAGGACGCCATGACCGTCACTCAGCCGTCGCCCGCCGACCCCCACGCCTCCCACACCGCCCGAGCCGCGTCCTTCAACTCCGCCGCCGCCCAGTACGCCGCGAACCGCCCCTCCTACCCGCCCGCCCTCTTCGACGCCGTCGAGGAACTGGCCGGCCGCCCCCTTCCCGGAGCCAGGACGGTGGACGTCGGCGCCGGAACCGGCATCGCCACCGCCCTCCTGCACGCTCGCGGCGCCGACGTCCTCGCCGTCGAACCCGGCGCGGGCATGGCCGCCGAGTTCCGCCGCGCGCACCCGCACATCCCGCTCGTCCGGGGCAACGGCAACGCCCTCCCCGTCGCCGACGCCCACGCCGACCTCATCACCTACGCCCAGGCCTGGCACTGGACCGACCCGGCCCACTCGGTGCCGGAGGCGCTGCGCGTGCTGCGTCCGGGCGGTGCGCTGGCGCTGTGGTGGAACACCGAGGCGCTGGACGTGGAGTGGATCGCCGACGCCGCCCGCCGCGTCGGCCGTTTCCTGGGCCTCGACGTCGCCGCCGAGACGCGCAAGGCCAGTGAGCGCGTCGAGCTGGCCGACCCCAGCGGGCGTCTGGACTTCGCCCGCCGCACGGTCCGCTGGAGCCGCCGCGTCCCGGTCGACACCCACCTCGCCAACCTCGGCAGCCACTCGGCCTTCCTCGTCAGCCCCGAGGAGCGCAGGACCGCCTTCCTCGACGAGGAGCGCACCCACCTCCTGAAGGTCTTCCCGGACGGCACGGTCGAGGAGACCTACGACGTCCTCCTCCTCGTCTCCCGCAAACCCTGACCCAACGCCCCACTCCTCTCACCCCTTTCACCGGCTCTCACCTCTCCTGCTCCCTCGCACTTGACGTCCCAACCCCTCCAGCCCAATTATTCATCACATGGTGAATTACGAGCCGGACCCTCCGTCCCTCTCCGCCTCCCCGACCCCCGCCGTCCACGCCGCCGTCCACGCCGACGACCTCACCGTCACCCGCGGCCCCCGCACGGTCCTGCGCCACCTCAGCTTCACCGTCCCTCGTGGCCAGATCACCGGCCTGCTCGGCCCCTCCGGCTGCGGCAAGTCCACCCTCATGCGCTCGATCGTCGGCACCCAGGCCAAGGTCACCGGCACCCTGGATGTCCTCGGCCACCCGGCCGGCCACCCCACCCTGCGCAGCCGCATCGGCTACGTCACCCAAGCCCCCTCCGTCTACGACGACCTCACCGTCCGTCAGAACCTCGACTACTTCGCCGCGATCCTCGACCCCGGCCGCGCCGCCGCCGACCGCCGCCACCAGCACGTCACCCAGGCCATCGCCGACGTCGACCTCACCAGCCACGCCGACGTCCTCGCCGGCAACCTCTCCGGCGGCCAACGGGGCCGCGTCTCCCTCGCCGTCGCCCTCCTCGGCACCCCCGAACTCCTCGTCCTCGACGAACCGACCGTCGGCCTCGACCCCGTCCTCCGCCGCGACCTGTGGAACCTCTTCCACGACCTCGCCGCCGCCCGCGGCACCACCCTCCTCGTCTCCTCCCACGTCATGGACGAGGCCGAGCGCTGCCACCGCCTCCTCCTCATGCGCGAGGGCGAGATCCTCGCCGGGGGCACCTCCCGGCCGGAAGCCGGGGGAGACACCCCGGACGCCCTGCGCACCCGCACCGGCACCGACACCGTCGAGGCCGCCTTCCTGCGCCTGGTCGACGAGGCCGCCACGGGCCGCACGAAAGAGAGCACCCGATGAGCCCCAGCCCCCTGAGCACGGTGAGTACGACGACCCCGGCTGCCCCCGCCACAGGCCCCAGCGCCCTCAACGCCTCCCGCACCACCGCCACCGCGGCCCGGGTCCTGCGCCAGCTCCGCCACGACCCGCGCACCATCGCGCTGCTGATCCTCATCCCCTGCCTGATGCTGATCCTGCTGCGCTACGTCTTCGACGCCAGCCCACGCACCTTCGACAACATCGGCGCCTCGCTGCTCGGCATCTTCCCGCTGATCACGATGTTCCTGGTCACCTCCATCGCCACCCTGCGCGAACGCACCTCCGGCACCCTCGAACGCCTCCTCGCCATGCCCCTCGGCAAGGCCGACCTCATCGCCGGCTACGCCCTCGCCTTCGGCGCCCTCGCCATCGTCCAGTCCGCCCTCGCCACCGGACTCGCGGTCTGGCTCCTCGGCCTCGACGTCACCGGCTCCCCCTGGCTGCTCCTCCTCGTCGCCCTCCTCGACGCCCTGCTCGGCACGGCCCTCGGTCTCTTCGTCTCGGCCTTCGCGGCCTCGGAATTCCAGGCGGTCCAGTTCATGCCCGCGGTGATCTTTCCCCAGCTCCTCCTCTGCGGCCTGTTCACCCCCCGCTCCGACATGCACCCCGCCCTGGAGGCCGTCTCCGACGTCCTGCCGATGTCGTACGCCGTCGACGGCATGAACCAGGTCCTCCACCACACCGACATGACGGCGACCTTCGTCCGCGACGTCCTGATCGTGGCCGGCTGCGCGCTGCTCGTGCTGGGCCTGGGCGCGGCGACGCTACGACGGCGTACGGCGTGACCGCGCACCCCGCCGGGCGACATTCCGCCCACCGGACAACCCACCCGCACACCGCACCCCGGTGCCAGACTGAACCGCATGAGCCAGAAAGTCGCAGTCCTCGGCACCGGCAAGATCGGCGAAGCCCTGCTCAGCGGAATGATCCGGGCCGGCTGGGCCCCCGACGACCTCCTGGTCACCGCCCGCCGCCCCGAACGCGCCGAAGAACTCCGCACCCGCTACGGAGTAAGCCCGGTCACCAACACCGAGGCCGCCAAGACCGCCGACATCCTGATCCTCACGGTCAAGCCGCAGGACATGGGCACCCTCCTGGACGAACTCGCCCCGTACGTCCCCGCCGACCGCCTGGTCATCAGCGGAGCCGCCGGTATCCCCACCTCCTTCTTCGAGGAGCGCCTGGCCGCGGGCACCCCTGTCGTCCGAGTCATGACCAACACCCCCGCCCTCGTCGACGAGGCCATGTCGGTCATCTCCGCCGGCAGCCACGCCACCGAACAGCACCTCGCGCACGCCGAGGAGATCTTCGGTGGCGTCGGCAAGACCCTTCGCGTCCCCGAGAGCCAGCAGGACGCCTGCACCGCGCTCTCCGGCTCCGGCCCGGCGTACTTCTTCTACCTGGTCGAAGCCATGACCGACGCCGGCATCCTGCTCGGTCTCCCGCGCGACAAGGCCCACGACCTCATCGTCCAGTCCGCGATCGGCGCCGCCGTGATGCTCCGCGACAGCGGCGAACACCCCGTCAAGCTCCGGGAGAACGTCACCTCCCCGGCCGGCACCACCATCAACGCCATCCGCGAGCTGGAGAACCACGGCGTACGAGCCGCCCTCATCGCCGCCCTGGAAGCCGCCCGCGACCGCAGCCGCGAACTCGCCACCGGCAAGAAGGACTGACCCGACCGCCCCACGCCGGCCCCCGGGCGGTGGCCCGCCCGCCGCCCGGAGCGCTTCCAGGCAGACCGCCCCCCCGCAGACCGTCGCCCGGCTAACGGGCGGTGCTCAGCGAAGGCTCCGCCACGGGCGGCAGCAGCCCGATCGCCCTGTAGGCCGTATCGACCGTCGGCCGAGCCAACGCCCGCGCCTTCTCCGCACCATCGCGCAGCACCCCCTCCACATACGCCGGATCAGCGCACAGCTCCCGGTGCCTGGCCTGCACCGGCCGCAGCACCTCCACCACCGCCTCCGCGGTGTCCTTCTTCAAAGAGCCGTACGAGTCGTAAACGTCTGCCAGTGACTCAGGGTTCCCGCCCGTGCACGCAGCGAGAATTTCCAGCAGATTCGCGAGGCCAGGACGCTCAGCCCGGTCGTGGACGACGTCCCGCCCGCTGTCCGTCACGGCCCGCAGCACCTTCTTGCGCACCACGTCCGGCTCGTCCAGCAGATAGACGACCCCCGCCCCCGAGTCGTCCGACTTCCCCATCTTCCGCGTCGGGTCCTGAAGGTT
The DNA here is from genome assembly GCF_055564375.1 of Streptomyces sp. NPDC029138. Taxonomy (NCBI): domain Bacteria; kingdom Bacillati; phylum Actinomycetota; class Actinomycetes; order Kitasatosporales; family Streptomycetaceae; genus Streptomyces; species Streptomyces sp. NPDC029138. The sequence goes on along the minus strand of NZ_JBVHWM010000060.1, from coordinate 1,193 downwards.
CATCACCCGCGCAGCCACCTGCGGAAGCGTCGCCCTCGGCACCACGAACGCCTGCCCGTACCGCTGGTTGAACCGCACCGCCAGATCCCGGGTCAGCTCCACGTGCTGCGCCTGGTCCTCGCCGACCGGCACCTCGTCCGTGCCGTACGCCAGGATGTCCGCCGCCATCAGGACCGGATACGTCAGCAGCGACAGCCGCACGCTCCCCCCGCGCTCCCGCTCCTTCGCGGCCTTCTCCTTGTACTGGATCATCCGCCGCATCTCACCGTCGGTCGCCACGCACTCCAGCAGGTACGACAGCCGCGTGTGCTCGTCGACATGGCTTTGCAGGAACACCGTGCACACCTCGGGGTCGAGCCCGGCCGCCAGCAACAGCGTCGCCGTCTGCCGGCTGAGCCTGCGTACGCGCGCCGGATCGTGGTCCATGGTCAGCGCGTGCAGATCCACCACACAGAACAGCGAGTCCGCCCGATGCTGGTCCACCTCTGCCCAGCGCCGCATGGCCCCCAGGTAGTTGCCCAGGGTCAGGTGCCCGGTCGGCTGAATCCCGCTGAAGACCCGAGTCATCTCCACTCCACCTTCTGGTCGGGACCGCCGCCCCTGCGGCCGGCCCCCGAGACCCGGAGGGAGATACGAGAACGGCCGCCGAAGCGGCGGCCGTTGAGTGCATACGTGAGTACGGCCGCCGTCAGGCGGCCCACCAGAGCTGGGTACACGTACGCGTCATCACGCACTCCACAGTACGCCTCCGGGGTGTCCCACGGCAGCGAGTTGACACACCCCGTGCCGCTACGTAGTGTTCTCCGAGTTGTCCGACGTGAGCGCCGACCCCGGTCGGTCCCCGGACAGCCATTCCGCAAGCACCACCCACTCAATCGACGCTCTGGTGTCGACTGCTTTGGCGTGCGTATTTGCGAAATGAGGAATCCGCGTTCGAAAGGACGCGGGCCCCCGATTAGCTCGGGAGCCAGGAATCCGCTAAAGTCTCACTCGTCGGAGCGGCCCAACGGCCGGGAAGACAACCCCCACTGACCGGGGATCAGACGCCGAAAGGATCTGATAGAGTCAGAACCGCCGGAAAGGGAAACGCGAGAGCGGGAACCTGGAAAGCACCGAGGAAATCGGATCGAGAAAAGATCTGATAGAGTCGGAAACGCAAGACCGAAGGGAAGCGCCCGGAGGAAAGCCCGAGA
>NZ_JBVHWM010000059.1:58547-66792 GCF_055564375.1 Streptomyces sp. NPDC029138 | reverse complement strand
CCCCCCCCCCCCCCCCCCCCCCCCCCCCCCCCCCCCCCCCCCCCCCCCCCCCCCCCCCCCCCCCCCCCCCCCCCCCCCCCCCCCCCCCCCCGCCGCTAGCCCGCCAGAGCCGCCCCGAAGGCCGTGTACGCGTGCGCCGGCAGGCCCGCCTTGGTGGGGCCGAAGGTCGTGGCCGCCGTGGTGGAGTACAGCGTGCCGGCGGCGCCGGGCAGGTGCCAGAGGGCGCCCTCGGGGTCGTTCTCCTGGTCGGCGACCGCGGTCAGGTCGGCACGGCCGTCGCGGTTGACGTCGGAGGCGAGGAGGGTGCGGCCGAAGCCGTCGCCCCCCTCCCGGGAGCCCGGCACGCCGGGGCTGTCCTGGGTCAGGAACACCGCGCGCGAGGTGGTGAGGCCGGAGGCCGAGCCGCGCAGCAGGGTGATCGCACCGGCGGACGCGAGGTAGTGGGCGTCGTCGCCGAAGCTCTCGCTCGACGCGCCGACCGCCAGGTCCCCGTAGCCGTCCTTGTCGAAGTCGCCGATCGCCAGCGCCTCGCCGAAGCGGTCGCCCTCCTCCGAGGTGTCCGGGACGCCCGCCGTGTTCTGCGAGAGGGAGACCCGGAGGGTGGCGCTCGGGCCGGAGGAGGTGCCGTAGATGACGTGGATCTTGCCGCCGGTGGAGGCGGACGGATCGTCGGCCGGGTCCAGCGGGTTGCCGAGGACGATGTCGCCGTAGCCGTCCTTGTTCAGGTCGCCGATCGCGGCCGTCTCGGCGGTGCGCAGGCTCGCCGCCTTGCTGATGCCGTCGGGGGTTCCCTTGTAGTAGACGGCGGTGGCCAGGTGGCGGCCGTTCGGCTTCTGGCCGGTGACCACCAGGTCGGCCTTGCTGTCGCCGCTGACCCGGCCCGCGGCGAGCCGCGGCTTGTCGACGCCGGGCGCGTAGCCGGAGACCTTGCCGGTCGTGCCGGACTTGGCGAACGGGCCGCGGATCAGCCGGACGCGCCAGCTGGAGGTGCCCGAGTCGCTCTGCGCGGAGATCGCCAGGTCGGGCTTGCCGTCGCCGGTGAAGTCCGCCGCCGCGATGCTCAGACCGAAGTAACTGCCGTAGAGGGTCTGGGGGTTCTTCACCGTCGTACCGCCGGACAGGCCGTTCTTCGAACCCCAGACGATGACGACCGTGCCGGCGTCCTCCGCGCTGCCCGCCTTCTCGCGCGGGGTGCCGACGACCAGGTCGCCGTAGCCGTCCCGGTTGAGGTCGGCGGTGGCGAGCTGGTCGCCGAAGTGGTCGTACCTCTCCGCGTCCCCGGGAACGCCGGCGGTGTTCTGGCTGATCAGCTGGTGCCTGGCGGGGTTCAGCCCGCTCGCCGTTCCGTAGACCGCGGAGACCTGGCCGGCCTCGGCCTTGCCGCCGGCCGTGGCGAACGGGGCCGCGACGGCCACGTCCCGGTACCCGTCGCCGTTGAAGTCGCCGGGCAGCCCGGAGGGGGCCGCGACGGCGGTGCCGGACAGGACCGGCGGGGTCAGACCCGCGAGGAACAGTGCGGCGAGCGCGGTGCCGCCGCGCAGGGGGTGCTTCACGTCCGGGTCTCCCGTGGAACGGTCGGGTGGCTGGCGAAGGGGAGACCCGTGAGGGTGCGTGAGGGTTGTAAGCGACTCGGGTGAACTTCCGGCATCGCTCCGCTCCCGACGGCAGCGCCACCGCGCGGACCGCCGAGAAACGACGGGGTGCCGAGCGAGGTGTGCCTGCGGTGCCGGTGCCGGCTGCCGTATGCGGGGGCCACGCGGGAGAGCGGCGGCTGCGGCGCCAAGCGGGTCGCCGTCCGGCAGCTTGGCGCCGGCTCATGACGCCGGCCCGGGCAAGGGCCAGGCGCGGCGACCGTCCGTCATCTCGCCCGGCAGCGCGACGGCCTGTGCTCGTACAGCCGGCGGGCACGGACCTCGGCACGCGTCGGCGGGGGCCACGCTCACCGCGCCGCTTGCGGACGGCGGTGACCTGAATCTCAGCCGGTCCGAGTGGCCGGCACCCGGCGCGGGCCGGAAGGCCGGCCGGTCGCCACGGTCGTGATCACCCGTACGGCGCTGGGCCTGCGGGGCGTCGAACCGAACCCGAACCGCACGGGCGGCATGACCGGTGCGAGCGGGCCGAGGTCCCGGCCGCCGTAGACCGCGGTGGCCGACACGACCGGGAGCAGGTCGAGGGCGCCGTACCACTCGCGCCGCCCGCCGCCCGCGCTGCCCCGGGTGCGCACGCCGAGCAGCAGCCGCGCGGGCGGGTACGTCAGCACCGTCCAGGCCGGCCGGGCGGCCAGCGGCGCGGGCACGGCGCGCAGGAGGAGGCCCGTGAGGCCGCGCCGGCCGGTGGTGAGGCGCAGGTCGAGCGGGCCGGCCGTGATCTGCCACCTCCGGCCGGTGACCCGTACGGCGACGGGCGTGACCTGCACGTCGTCGAAGACGTAGGTCGCGGCGACGAAGTCGGCGGTCCGCCGGGAGGGCGCCAGCAGCAGCCGGTGCCCGTCCGGCCGCTCGACCATGACGTCGCTGAACCGTCCGAACGGTGACCGTGCCCAGTGGCCCAGCACCACACGGGTACCGGACGCCGTCCCGGTCCCGACGATCCATCCGTCGAAACGCATCCGCGCCCGCCTGCCCGGCATCGCGTCACCACGTCACCACGTCACCACGTCACCACGTCACCGCGTCACCGTGCACGCGGCGCGGACCGGAGGCGGCCCCGCGGGTTTCCGCCCGCGGGCCTCCCGCCGTGCCTGCCGCACCGCGGCCTTCCGTACCGCCACCAGGCCGCCAGCCAGCCGGCCTGCATCGCCGCGTCGAGCAGGTACGTGGGCCGGATGCGGCCGAGGGGTACGTAGACGAGGTCGACGGCCAGCAGGGTCACGGCGGACCCGATGCCCGCCCGGCGCGCCTGGCCGAGGGATTCCGGGGCCGGACCGGTGCGCAGCAGGCTCCAGCCGGTCGTCGCGAGCAGCCCCGCCGTCGTCCGCTGGAGCCAGACGTCGGTCTTGGGCCCGAAGACCCACTCGAAGCTCCGCAGGTGCACCAAGGGCCACCCACCGCCGACGAGATTGAACAGGCCCTGGGCCCGGGCGACGGTCACCGCGCTCATCGGCTTCCTCCCGGTCACCTCACGTCCCCCACGGGATGCCACCAGCCCCGAGTGACCCGCGCGTGCCCCGGCAAACCGGCCGGCGGTCTTCCGGCCCGCCGGGCGAGTGGGTCAGAGGGCCAGAAGCAGGGCGGCCACGGTGGTGAAACCGGCGCACACCGCGAGCGCCACGCCCACGCAGCGCCGCCGCAGCATGGCGTAACGGTGCTCGTACTCGGCCCGCAGCGACACGCACCGGGCCGCGATGCGTTCGAGGTCGGCCCGGGCCCGCAGCAGACTGTCGGCGACATAGCGCCGCTCGACCTCCTCACGCTGGGCCGTCGTCAGCCACTCCAGGGAGCCGGCGAACTCCCGCGCGCGCTGCTCCGCCTCCGCGACCCTGGCCTGCCACAGCAGGTAGCCCTCGACCTCGTTGCCGAGGTCGCCGCTGACTCCGGCCCCCTGCTGGGGCAGGCCGCTCACCCTCGGCCTCGGTCGCTCGGGATCGCGACGGTGTGGCCCTCCTGCTCCCGCATCGCGATGTCCGGGTGGTGCAGGTCGAACGCCGGGGATTCGCTGCGGATGCGCGGCAGGGTGAGGAAGTTGTGCCGGGGCGGCGGGCAGGAGGTCGCCCACTCCAGCGAACGGCCGTAGCCCCAGGGGTCGTCCACGCCGACCGGCTTGCCGTACTTGGCCGTCTTCCAGACGTTGTAGAGGAACGGCAGCATCGACAGGCCGAGCAGGAACGAGCTGATGGTCGACACCGTGTTCAGCGCGGTGAAGCCGTCGGCGGCCAGGTAGTCGGCGTAGCGGCGCGGCATGCCCTCGGCGCCCAGCCAGTGCTGGACGAGGAAGGTCCCGTGGAAGCCGGCGAACAGCGTCCAGAAGGTGATCTTGCCGAGCCGCTCGTCGAGCATCTTGCCGGTGAACTTGGGCCACCAGAAGTGGAAGCCGGCGAACATGGCGAAGACGACCGTGCCGAAGACGACGTAGTGGAAGTGGGCCACCACGAAGTACGAGTCGGAGACGTGGAAGTCCATCGGCGGGGAGGCCAGGATGACACCGGTCAGCCCACCGAAGAGGAAGGTCACGAGGAAGCCGGCCACCCACAGCATGGGCGTCTCGAACGACAACGAGCCCTTCCACATCGTGCCGATCCAGTTGAAGAACTTCACACCGGTCGGTACCGCGATCAGGAACGACATGAAGGAGAAGAACGGCAGGAGCACGGCACCGGTGACGAACATGTGGTGCGCCCACACCGTCACGGACAGACCGGTGATCGCGATGGTCGCGGCGACCAGACCCATGTAGCCGAAGATCGGCTTGCGGGCGAAGACCGGGATGACCTCCGTGACGATCCCGAAGAACGGCAGCGCGATGATGTACACCTCGGGATGGCCGAAGAACCAGAAGAGGTGCTGCCAGAGGATCGGGCCGCCGTTGGCCGCGTCGTACACATGGGCGCCGAAGATGCGGTCGGCGGCGAGCGCGAACAGCGCGGCGGCCAGCACCGGGAAGGCGAACAGGACCAGCACACTGGTCAGGAACACGTTCCACACGAAGATCGGCAGGCGGAACATGGTCATGCCGGGCGCGCGCATGGAGATGATCGTGGTGATGAAGTTGACGGCGCCGAGGATGGTGCCGAAGCCGGAGAACGCCAGGCCCAGCATCCACATGTTCCCGCCGACGCCTGGGGAACGGACCGCGTCCGACAGCGGGGTGTAGGCGAACCAGCCGAAGTCGGCCGCGCCGTTCGGGGTGAGGAAGCCGCCCACGGCGATGAGCGAGCCGAACAGGTACAGCCAGTAGGCGAACATGTTCAGCCGGGGGAACGCCACGTCGGGCGCGCCGATCTGCAACGGCATGATCCAGTTCGTGAACCCGGCGAACAGCGGGGTGGCGAACATCAGCAGCATGATGGTGCCGTGCATCGTGAACAGCTGGTTGTACTGCTCGCTGGAGATCATCTGGAGCCCGGGACGGGCCAGTTCGGCCCGGATGATCAGGGCCATCAGCCCACCGACCAGGAAGAACCCGAACGATGTCGTCAGGTACAGGGTGCCGATCGTCTTGTGGTCGGTGGTCGTCAGCCACCTCACCACGACGTTGCCGGGCTGCTTGCGCCGGACCGGCAGCTCGTTCTCGTACGAGTCCTCGGCTGCCGCGGAACCGTCCTGGGGTTCGTTGAGGATGCTCACAAGTCGTCCGTCTCCCGATGCTCGCCGTCCGCCCACGACAGGACGTCCGTCACCCGCCATCCTCACCACGCGAGCCCGCCCCCGGGTCCCTGAGCGGCAGACGTGCGGCCATTCGGATGACGGATACACCCGACCGGCCCAACGATCCGCGCCCCACGGCCCCCGTCCACGCGGACTGTGCCGCGTCGCAAGACCGTCTCCACCTCCAGCACCGCGAACCCTGTCGACCACGGTCACGGCGGCGGAGGACGGGCACTGGCGCTGGAGTTTCGCGGGCACCTCCACCACCCCGGCGGTCAAGGCGGCCGGGGACTTCGCGGACGTTCAGGAGCCGTAAGGGTTCCGCCCGGCGGGCGGGCTCCGTCAGGGACGGGTTTCCGTCAGGGGGTGGGCTTGATGTCCCCCACGAAGACGATCATCTGGTCGATGCGGTTGTCCCGCAGGTGAACCACATCCGTCCCGGCCAGCCGCGGCCCCCCGTCCGGCGTGGTGAAGACCCACTGGTAGCGGGCCCATTCGCCCGGCATGTCCACCGCCGAACAGCGGACCATCGTGCCGGCGCCGGCGGGGTGGCGGCGGATGTCCAGCACGAACCGTTCGACCGCCTCCACTCCCTCGCTCCGGCCCAGCGGGCCCCAGAACACCACGTCGGAGGTGAGCGCCTGGGACAGCAGGGCGATCACTTGACCGTCGTCCCGGGCGTTGAACGCGGAGAGGAACATGTCGATCGCTGACTGAGCGGCTTCTTCCAGCATGCAGAAGTCATATCAGCCGGGCCGGGGCGTACTGACGGGGTCTCAGGGCTTGACCGCGCGCACGACGGCGGAGTGCATGCCGTCGGCGACGGGGTGGGTAGGGGTGATGTGGATGTCGATGAATCCGGCGGCCTCCAGCCCGGTCCGGTATTCGGCGAAGGACAGGGCGCCGGCGACGCAGCCGACGTGGTCGCCGCGCTCGGCCCGCTGCTCGGGGCTGAGGGTGTCGTCGGCGACGACGTCGGACACCCCGACGCGCCCGCCCGGCCTCAGTACGCGGAAGATCTCGGCGAAGACGGCCGGCTTGTCGACGGACAGGTTGATCACACAGTTGGAGATCACGACGTCGACGGTGCCTGCCGGCAGCGGGACGGCCTCGATGGTGCCCTTGAGGAACTCCACGTTCGTCGCCCCGGCCTGCCGCGCGTTGGCCAGCGCCAGGGCGAGCATCTCGTCGGTCATGTCCAGCCCGTACGCCTTCCCCGTCGGCCCGACGCGGCGGGCGGACAGCAGGACGTCGATGCCGCCGCCGGAGCCGAGGTCGAGGACCCGCTCGCCCTCGCGCAGGTCGGCCACGGCGGTCGGGTTGCCGCAGCCGAGGGAGGCGGCGACGGCCTCGGCGGGCAGCGCCTCCCGCTCGTCGGGGGCGTAGAGGGCTGAGCCGAAGTTCTCGTCCGCCCCGACCGGCTGGGGCCCGCAGCAGGAGGCGCTGCCCTCGGTGACCTCCAGGGCGGCGGCGGCGTAGCGCCGGCGGACGGCTTCGCGGAGGTCGGTCTCGTGGAAGCCGGTCGCGCGCAGGTCGGTGGGCTGCTCGGGCATGGCTCACTCCTTTGTGACGGGGCATGAGGGTGCCCCGGAACGGCCTGTATCGACGTTCGTTGATGCAATGCAACCTTGCGCCTTGGTTCGAAGAACGTCAACATAGACGTATGTCGAAACAAGAGCTTGAGGTGATCGGCCGGGACGAGGTCGCCGCCTGCTGCGCGGGAGTGTCCACGGCCCCCCTCGACGACGAGCGGGCCACCGAGCTGGCCAGGGTCTTCAAGGCCCTGGGCGACCCGGTCCGGCTGCGGCTGCTGTCGATGATCGCCTCCCGCGACGGCGGCGAGGTGTGCGTGTGCGAGATGACGCCCGCGTTCGAGCTGTCCCAGCCGACGATCTCCCACCACCTCAAGCTCCTGCGCCAGGCCGGCCTCATCGACTGCGAGCGCCGTGGCACCTGGGTCTACTACTGGGTGCGGCCGGGGGCCCTCGACCGTCTCGCGGCGTTCCTGACGACGCCGACGGCCGCCGGGGCGCCCGCGTGACCGCCTCCCTGGGGCGACGGGCCCTGGCCGAGGCCGTCGGATCGGCCGCGCTGGTCGCGGTGGTGGTCGGCTCGGGCATCCAGGCCACCGAACTCTCCCCGGACGTCGGCGTGCGGCTGCTCGCCAACTCGCTGGCCACCGTCTTCGGCCTAGGCGTGCTCATCACCCTGCTCGGGCCCGTCTCCGGCGCTCACTTCAACCCGGTCGTCACACTGGCGGCCTGGTTCACCGGCCGCCGCGCCGGTGACGGGCTCGCCGTGCGGGACGTGGTGGCCTACGTCCCCGCGCAGATCGGCGGGGCGGTGGCGGGTGCGGTCCTGGCCGACGCCATGTTCGGCCGGCCGCTGGTGCGGTGGTCCACGCACGACCGCTCGGCCGGGCACCTGGTGCTGGGCGAGGTCGTGGCCACCGCCGGCCTGGTCCTCGTGGTCCTCGGCCTGTCCCGGGTCGGCCGCGCCCACCTCGCCCCGGCCGCGGTGGCGTCGTACATCGGGGCGGCCTACTGGTTCACGTCCTCGACGTCGTTCGCCAACCCGGCGGTGACGATCGGCAGGGCGTTCACAGACACGTTCACCGGCATCGCGCCGGGCTCGGTCGGGGCGTTCGTGGGGGCGCAGGCGCTCGGTGCGGTCCTCGGAGTGGCACTGGTGACCGTCGTCTTCGGCCGCCCGGCCGTCGCGCGAGGCGAGGGCACGGGGGCGGACGGTGGTGCCGTAGGCGTGGGGGGCGGTGGCGCGGCCGTGGGCGTACGGGCCGAGGGCATGGTCGTACGGGGCGATGTCCCGGGTGTGCAGGCCGAGGGCATGGTCGTACGGGGCGATGTCCCTGGCGTGCAGGCCGGTGCCCCGGTCGTACGGGGCGATGTCCCGGGTGTGCAGGCCGAGGGCATGGTCGTACGGGG